>JAYGCG010000085.1:0-23052 GCA_046583455.1 Dehalococcoidia bacterium
CACTCTGGTCGGTTGCCGATGAGCGCCGGTCCTTTATGACGGTCGCCGTCCCCCGATTCGCCGGCAAATCCACCGTATCCGCTGGAATCCTCAAGTTCGCCAGTCCTGACACTCCCATACACATACTGAGCGGCGAAAAAGCTGAGATGGCCGATCTTGCCGGACGCCCCGATAGCGGATACCTGGTGGTCGGCGAATTCAGTCGCGCGCCGGTAGACACCTATATCTGGGGCGCACGCGTTCGCAAAGTGTTTGCGACGGTCGCCGCCGGGTTTTCGCTGGTGACCGCGCTTCATGCCCCGACGGTGGAAGAGGCTTACGACAAGATATGTTCTGGCAACGGTGTTTCCGATGAGGACGCTTCAGGAATCCACTACATGGTCTACATCGAGAGGCACGGAAAGTCTGAGGCGGACTTCTGGCGGAGGATAAGCGCGGTGTGGGAGGTGGAGAAGGTTGTGGACGGCGTGCCCGCCGCTCGTCTCCTCCACCGGTGGAACGAAGACACGGACACGTTTGAGGCGGTCAACAGGCCGCAACTGCTCGATGCCGACACGGCTTTGATCCGGGACAGGGCAGAGCGAATCAAATCGCTTGTCGAAACCGAGCGCACTTCGGCTGCAGATATAGAAGACCTGATCGCCCGGTAGATACGAGACCGTCATTCCCGTGTAGACGGGATTCCAGACACGGTCTCCGCCACAACGTCGCATCGTAATCACACCAGAAATGTCATCCCGATCGTTCCGGTCCCGGAAGGAAGAATGCAGCGCCGGAAATATCCCAAGACCCCATCTGACCGACAATTGCCTGCCCTGATTCGCCGGGGACGCGTAGACTCGGGCCGATGCCAAACCCTTCAGAACTGATCCGTTCCATCAATGACTGAAGCCACTTCTCCGGCGTCAGGACGGCCACGACTCGATGCGCTCCTCGTGTACAGCGGCAGGGGAGTCCGCGCGATCGGCATGGGCATCCTGGCGGTACTTATCGCCATCTACCTGGACGCCCTCGGATTCAGCACCCCACGCATCGGCTTTCTCCTTGGCGTCAGCCTTGTCGGCGGAGTCGCCCTATCCTCACTGGTCGTCGTCGCCGGCCCGGTGATGTCACGCCGGAACTGGTTCGTCCTGCTTGCAGTCATAACCGGCCTGGCAGGCATTCTCCTGGTGGTCACGGACAACTTCTGGCTCTTGACGATCGGCTCGTTTTTCGGCGCGTTCGCCGCCAGCGGGATGCACCACGGTCCGATAGTCCAGCTTGAACAGGCGGGGCTGGCAGAAGTGGCGATGCCTGAGCAGCGGACCAAATCGTTTGCGTACCTGTCCGTTTTTTCATCCGGCGGAAGGGCGTTTGGCGCACTGCTGGCCGGTCTGGCGACGGTCCTGATCAAGGTGTTCGATCTCGAACCCGTCGACGCATACCGCATCACCATCGGCATGTACTCGATCCTCAATTTCGCCGCCGCCGCCATTTATATGGCCCTGTCGTCCGCGGTTGAAACCGGCACCATCGGAGGCGGACGGTTTACCAATCCACTCCGCACCAAATCGCGCGGCCGAATCCTCGGGATATCGGGCCTGTTTGGGATCGACTCAATGGCCGGAGGGATGGTTTCTGACGCCTTCGTCTCGTTCTGGCTGTTCACCCACTTTGGCGTGAACGAGGGGACTATCGGCGCCATTCTGGTGGTCGCCCAGCTCTGGAATCTGGGATCGATCTGGGCTGCGCCTTACGTTGCCCGACGAATCGGCCTGCTCAACACGATGGTGTGGACGCAGATCGGGGCCAACTTGCTGCTCATAGCGTTCGCGCTGGCCCCTACGCTGCCGATAGCGATAGGGCTGTTCATCCTTCGAGAGCTGTTCAACGAGATGGACATCCCGACCCGACAGTCGTACGTCATGGCGATCGTGCCGTCGGACGAGCGGGTTGTCATGGCAGGCGCGAACAACCTTGGCCGCACCGTGTTTCGTATGCCAAGCACTACTTTCACCGGGTTGCTATGGTCTAACAGCGTGACGGCCGCTCCGTTCATCATCGCAGCCACCGCAAAGCTCGTGTATGACGTGGCAGTCTACACGGCGTTCCGAGGCGTAAAGCCGCCGGAAGAGGACCTGAGAGCCAGGGGAGAGACGGAAGGGGCAGCGTCACTGGATCCCGCAGGCGAGGATTCAGAGGTCGCCGCCGAGGATCGAACGCCCTAGACCTGGAAAGGAGGCCAGGTTTGGCGGGCCAGTTACTGGAACGTGTCATCAATTGCGTTCGCGTACATTGCGGCTTCGATGCGGGTGGAGACCCCGGTTTTAGATCAAATAGACCCCTATCTCGGTGGCCGAAACGGTAACCGACGTGTCGTCCAGAGACACGTGTTTACATCGTCCTGCGATGCGCCCGCTCTTCCGATATCGCGCTCAATGCGTTCCGCACATCGTCAATCAGCTGCGCCGCTGGACGGGCCGTGTCGTCCGCCTCTTCCGCCTCATCGACCCAGTCCGCCAGCTTCTGATGGATCTCACTGAGCTCTCGCTCGTTGAGCATCATGGGGTTGATCTCACGAAAATCCGGCGGCTCGCCGGGGCGTTCAGGCATGCCGGCGCCGCCGGGCGTGTGTGGTACAGGCCGTACCTGACATCAGCTCACACGCTCAAACTTCTGGATAGACCGGTAACTGTCCGGGAAGGTGCCACGCCCGGCGTCACCAGACACTGTCACCTCTCCGACATACAAACTGCCGTCGGGACCGATGGCGATGCCGTGTGGGGCGAAGAACGAGCCCGGCTCAAATATATCGTCGCTGCCCCATTTACCGACCAGCTCATGGTCGACCGTCCAGATGCTGATACTCGGGATGCCCGGATTGTCCGTCGGCGCAGCGAGTCCCAGTCCGCCCTTGTGGCCGAGCTCTGCTACGTACACAAGGCCGTCCGGGCCGACAAACACGTCACACGGCCGACTGACCTCGTCCCAGGTGTCCAGATGCTCGCCATCCTGCGTAAACACCTGCAATCGGGAGTTCTCACGGTCGCATACGTAGACACGTCCGTCCGGCGAGATGGCGACTGCGTGCGACAGGTTGAACTGACCCGGCTCAAGGCCCGGTTCTCCCCACGAATTCTTGAGCGTGCCGTCCGGGGCGAACCGGTGGACACGGGCGTTGCCGTAACCGTCAGAGACAAAGATATCGCCGTCCGCGTTGAGAGCCGCTTTTGTCGGCTGGTTGAACGGCGGGCCGCCGTGTGTGATCGTCCGGTAATCGGTGGTGATCCCGGTGTCCGACGGCTGACCCTTTGTGCCGATCGTCATGAGAACTTCGCCCGAAGTCGTCGTCTTGGTGACCGTGTGCTCCGCAACGTCCACCGCATAAACGAGATCGTCCGGGCCGATGATGATGTTGTGCGCCCGAGTGAACAGGTCGCCACCCCACTCGTTGTGAAGCGTCCCGTCTGGCTCGAAAACCATGACGGGATTCTCGCCTCGATTGAAGACGTACACGAGACCCTGGGAATCGACCGCGACCCCGGCGACTTCCCTGAACTTGAGGCCATCGGGTCCGGGCCAATCCCGGACGACCCTGAACTTCATGTCGCCGGCGGAGACGATCTTGTCTGGCATCGGGGATCCTTTGTTGTGTCGTGGGGGTGGGGGAGCGCGTACGGCGAGCGAAGTCTAACTCAGCGGGACCGTGTACCCAGTGCTACAAGGGTTTCTGGCGCGACTCAACTGGCCTCGGACAGAAGCCGCTCCACAACGCCAGCAAGCTCTTCCGGCCGGTAAACACAACATTCCTGGTCGAGTAACGCCTGCGCGCGAAGTCCATCTGCGCTGAATGCACTGGCGATTGCTATGCAGCGCATTTCGGCACGCACGGCAGACTCCGATCCGGTTGCGGAGTCTTCGACAACGATCACTTCGTCCGGGGAGACGCCTAAAAGTTCGGCTGTTTTCAGGTAGATCTCTGGGTCCGGCTTGCCGTTGGTCACCTGGTCGCGTCCGACCAGCACATCCAGCAGGTCCCTGATCCCGATCTCTTCGGTAACCCGGCTCGCGGCTTCCGTCTGAGATGACGTGGCAACGGCAACCGCCATTCCTGAAGCGGCCTGATCACGAAGTAGATCGATCGCGTGCTGATAGACGACCGAACGCAGCCCGTCCCCGGTGGCGAAGTCTGACCCGTAGCGCTCGGTCTGCAACCGGCTGAGCGCACGCCACGGCTCTTCCGTGTCTTCATATAGGGATGAAGCCAGTCCAAGTTCCGACCATCGCCCTTGCGGCTGTCTCGTCGGTAGCGCCGACGATGCGCCGATAGACATCGATGGCGCGTTCGTCAGGAGCATCGAGCCCGAGCAGCGTCTGAGATACCGCGGCGTACGCCTGTGCCTTCAGCAGCTCGGTCTCGACCAGCGTGCCATCGAGGTCGAATATGAACGCGCGAATCACCAGGCTTGCCCGTTAATCGGTTTGCCATTCGGGGTTCTTGCGGGTCCCAGAAGATTCAGGCGGATCAGGCGACGTCAGAGGTCGACAGCGCAGCGGTGTAGCTCGTGTAAGCGGCGTTGTAGCGCTCCGCTATTCGGGAGCCTGCCTCTTCCCGATCGATCTCTTCGTCGTTGTAGGCGCGAAGGTCGTCGGCATATATCGCCGGACCGATCACGAGCCCCCGGCATCCCGGTGTACGGGCGGCCAGGTTGATCAAATCCTGATCAAGCTCCATGTCACCGGAAGGGTCATCGCCTAGCGTGAACAGTACGCCGGCCTTTCGGTCGTCGACCTGCGCCTGGGCGGTGGCGGTTGCCATGGCTGCGGTGTTGTCTATCCCGCGTAAGGCCCAAAGATCCGGCTCAACACCGGCGTCCTGTAACTCGCGAATCGCCTGAACGATCAGGCCCGGACGAATATCGGTATCCCACGCCTCGACGCTGCCCGATTGATCGAGTTGCGCCTGGGTCGGCCTCATGATCAGTTCGAGTGTCAGGCCGGGGCTGCTTGACCGTGCGATCTCGCTCAGCCTGCGCAATTTACGTTGCTGCGCCTCGTTCACCACAGATTCTTCACCCGGGTTGTAAGGCACACGCGCAGCGGCGTACGTTACATCCAGATTAGACAGGCGTTCGGAGAATCCGAGTGCGTCCTCAAACCTGAACTCGGCGACGCGTGCGCGCTCTACCGACATCATCGTGTTGAGGTTCATGCCGCGACTACGCAGCAGGATCGACTCACCCAGATCGGAATCCGTCCAGACGGCGGCCTCGGATTTTGGCAAGCCGTTCTCAACGGCCTTCAGCAGGCCTTCGAACACCACCTGTTTGAGACTGGCGGCGCGTTCGCGCTCCGCCGCCGCCGGATGAACCGGACTGGCGGATAGTAGTTCCGTAAACAGATCAAAGCGGTGGTCTACCGCAAGAACCATCATTGGTGTGTCAGCGCTGTCTGTCGGCATACTCGAGGGTCCCTCTCAGACCGCAAATCCCGTCGTGAAACCGGCGGCTTCGTCGGATGGTGGCGCCGGGAGTTGATCTCCGGCTGACGTTCCATCTGAATCTCTCGATTGTTCCAGCTTACTCCCAGAATATCCTGCGGGGCGGCGATTCTAGCACGGGTTTTCCACCCCGAATTATTGCGTCCTGCACGCGATCCTGAACCAACTACTATGGGGCTTCATTGAGCGATGCCGTAATGCCTTGTATCGCCTTTACGTATGGCGCTTCCAACACCGCCAGCGTGTTTCGATGGGCCTTCGCACGCAGCGTTTCAAGGTCGCCAAGAACTTGAGCCACGAATAGCGACTCGAATCCGTAGGCGAACTCCGTGTCCGTCCCTGAATCCGCTCTGGACGCGGCGAGAGCATCCTCGTTTCCCGCAACGAGCGCAAGGCCAATCACCCTGTCAGGTCCGCCTTTATGAAGCTGACCTGTCGAGTGGAGGTAACGAGGTCCGTAGCCAAATGTGGTAGCAATCCCCGTGCGCCGGGTGATGGCGGCACGTAGCTCTGATACGGCGCTGTCCACCTCGGGAGACTCAGGGATGTAGCCGAGAATGGCGACGTAATCTCCGGGCCTGGCGCCGGTGATGGTGTCGACGATTCCGTCAATATCAAATGCATCCGGCAACGTCTGATCTGCCTCGTCATGCGACTCAAGAAGGTTGCGGGTGAACACCTTTCCGCTTTCCACATCGGGTTGATCGAACGGGTAGACAGAGATCGCCGTGGCGGCGATCGCCACCGCAAACTCCCACCGGAAGAACTCCGCTCCGAGGTTGTAGCTCTGCCCCATTTCGATACGCGTTACGGGCCGCCCCGCACTCTCAAGGGCCGCCATGTGGGCATCGGTACGGGTGTTGTCGTCTCCGGCGAGACGTATGTATACGAAATTGCGATCGTCTCCGTATTCGGACATGTTGAAGAAAGGTTCGTCGGCCACCGGCACGAGGCCGCGGCCGTTCTTGCCGGTGGATTCGGCGAGCAGCTGCTCGACCCATAGGCCGATCGAACCCAGTTGTGGTGAAGTGACGATTGTGACCTTATCTCGACCGGCCGCTGCCAGCCCCCCGAGATTTGCGCCAAGCAGTGCGCCCGGGTTCGTCTCAAGATCGTCGCTCGCTCGACACGCTGCCGCCATTGCGAGCGCCGGTCCGAGAAGTTTCCGGAGGTCCACCCCGATAAGCGCCGCCGGTAACAACCCGAACCGTGAAAGCACGGAGAACCGACCGCCCACGTCCACCGGCGTGTTAAACACCCGTTTGAAGCCGCGCTCATTTGCCATCAATTCAAGGGGCGAGCCAGGGTCGGTAGCGGCGATGAAACGGGCGGCTGAATCATCCACCCCGATCTCCTCCAGCCGTCCACGGAAATATGCCGCCACGCTCAGTGGCTCGATGGTCGTGCCAGACTTGCTGGAGATCAGGAACAGGGTTCGGTGCAGATCTACCCGGTGCTCGACGGCCGTGATCTGACCGGGCACCGTGGAGTCCAGCACATGCAGGTGTAGGTAACCCGGACCTGTCCCGAATACCCGCCCGAGCACCAGTGGCCCAAGGCTGTTCCCTCCCATCCCGAGCAGAACAAGGTCCGTGAATCTGTCATTACGGACCTCGTCAGCGAACGCGGTCAACTCATCGGCAAGATCGGCCATTCGGTCCGGGAGATCGAGCCAGCCGGTTGTTTCCTCCGCCGGTGCGCCGCCGGGAGACGGGTCTACCCATGTGTTCGGGTCGCGCCGCCAGAGGGCGTCGACGGTGCCGCGCTTCTTGAGCGCGTCTAATTCGCTTTTGACCTGATCTTGCCAGCCCAGTTTCTCTGGAGTTCCGGATGTCTCAGGCAAATCAATCTGAAGCGGGCGCGCCGGAAAGTTCACGCAATTTGGAGTCTATGACACCGATCAACCCCTCAAAAGCATCCGCAAACGATTTCACTCCTGCCACCAGCAGGTCGTCCGTGATGGTGTCCAGGCTGATTCCCAGCTCCTCAAGGCGTGCGATCTGGGACCGCGCATCGTCCACCCCAACGGTCACCCTCTCGGATACCTCACCGTGATCCAGGAAGGCGTCCAGTGTAGCCGGGGGCGCGGTGTTGACCGTGTTGGCCCCCATGAGTTCGTTCATGTAAAGCACGTCTGTGTAAGCCGGATTCTTGACCCCGGTACTCGCCCAGAGCGGTCGTTGCGGCAACGCTCCTCGGACCGCCAGCTCCTGCCACCGCTCGCTCGCGATCAGCGTCTGGAACGCTTCGTACGCAAGACGGGCGTTTGCGATGCCGATCTTGCCTGCGATCTCGTCGCCGCCGCTCACAGCCTCCAGCGCGCCATCTGCGGAGGTGTCAACGCGGCTGACAAAGAAAGACGCCACGCTGGAGATTCCACCGAGGTCTTCCCCGCCAGACTCCACATAGTCGGCCAGCCCGTCCACATATGCCTTCGATGCAGCTGCATACGCGTTGCGCGAAAACAGCAGCGTCACGTTGACGTTGATGCCTTCCGAGATGAGTTTTCGGATGGCCGGAACGCCTTCAGGCGTTCCGGGGACCTTGATCATGATGTTTGGCCGGTCGATAGCCGCATGGAGCCTATGAGCCTCAGTAATCGTTTCATCAGTCTTAGCCGCGAGCAGGGGGTTGACCTCGATGCTCACAAATCCGTCGGCGCGACCTGAAGAGTCATATACCGGCCTGAGGATGTCTGCGGCATCACGTACGTCATCGATGGCCACAAGCTCGAAGATGGACGCGGAGTCGCCGGCCTGCTCGCTGTAACGAACCAGCGAGGCGTCGTAGTCGCTCGATCCCGAGATGGCGCTCTGGAAAATAGAGGGATTGGAGGTCACCCCGCGAACCCCCGAATCGACCAGTCGCTTCAACTCGCCGGAGTCGATAAGGTCTCGACTGATGTAGTCAAACCAGATCGATTGTCCGATCTCGTGGGCTTTTTGGATCGTGTTGTCAGGCATGGTGGCCTCTTAACCTTTTAGAGCGTCCTGTTCCAGTTTGATCACCTTGTCCAGGCGACGTTTGAATCGGGGGTGCTTGTCCATCTCTGCGCCAAGAAACGCATCGACCAGCGCTTCCGCCATCGCCACTCCGATAATTCGAGCTCCCATACAAAGTACGTTCATGTCATCGTGTTGGACGCCCTGCGCCGCGGAATATGTGTCGTGGCAAATGGCGGCCCGAACGCCCGGGATCTTGTTGGCGGCGACCGATGCGCCGACGCCGCTCCCACAAACGATTACGCCCCGATCAACCTCTTTGTTCGCAACCGCACGTGCTACCGGTGCGGCGAAATCAGGGAAATCGTCGTCGGCATCGTACTCAAACGCGCCGTGATCAATGGCCTCGTGCCCGAGGCCGTTTATGTAGTCCCTGATGTAGTTCTTCAACTCAAGCCCGGCGTGGTCGCCGCTGATGGCGATCTTCATGTGTTCTCCGTGTCTGGCCTGTCATGTGTGGGAGGTCTGGCGAAGTCGTTCCAGAACCGACTGCGCAGTGGACTGAACATTCTCCGCCGTAAAACCGAACCTGACCAGTACCTCCGCACCCGGAGCTGATGCTCCATAGCCGGTCATACCGATTACGGCGCCGTCCAGGCCAACGTATCGCTCCCATCCAATGGACGCGCTCGCCTCCACCGATACCCTTGCCCGGACCTCGGGTGGCAGCACGGTATCCCGGTACTCAGGCGGTTGAGCGTCGAATAGCTCCCACGACGGCATCGATACAACGCGTGCCCTGATCCCCTCGCTGGCAAGGAGTCCGGCCGCCGATTGCGCAAGCGATAGCTCGGAGCCGGTGGCTATAAGCACCACATCAGGATCTTCGCCTCCTGCTGTAACGACATAACCGCCCCTGGTCAGCGCGACCCCACCCTCCCTCTGGATTGGCGGGAGCGCCTGCCGACTCAGCACTAGGACCACCGGGCCGTCATGTGACACGGCGAAACGCCACGCCTCCAGGGTTTCGTGAGCGTCCGCCGGTCTGATAACTGTGAGGCCGGGGATAGACCGCAGGCTCATCAGCTGGGAGATCGGTTGATGCGTCGGCCCATCCTCGCCAAGACCAGTCGAGTCGTGGGTGTAGATGAATATCGTGTGCAGCCCGCTCATCGCCGCCAACCGCAGGGCGGGACGCATATAGTCGGAGAAGATCAGGAATGTGCCGGTGTAGGGGATCAGTCCGCCGTGTGCCGCCATGCCGTTTGCGATTGCGCCCATCGAGTGCTCGCGTACGCCGAAGTGCATGTTGCGCCCGGCATAGGTCTCGGCCTGGAAAGAGCCTCGGCCCTGCACACGGGTGTTGTTGGACGGCGCGAGATCGGCAGAGCCGCCGGTCAGGTTGTCCACGCGGTCGGTGAGAGCAACGAGCGCCCGGCCGGACACCGCTCGTGACGCGATCGGGTCCTTAAACTCCTCCAACAATGCGTCCAGCCCGGCGTCCCAGTCATTCGGCAGTTCACCGGCGAGGTCCCGCTTGAGCGCCGCCGCGTCCTCTGGATAGGCGGCCTCGTACGCCTCAAAGCGATCGTTCCACTCCGCCTCGGCCTGCTCTCCACGCTCCAGCGCCTTGCGCATGTGGATGGTAACTTCGGGCGGTATCTCGAACGTGCCGTAATCCCACGCAAGAGCCTCCCGCGTCGCCGCCAGCTCTTCCACTCCAAGCGCCTCGCCGTGTGCGCTGGCGCTTCCGGCCTTATTTGGAGCGCCGAAACCGATAGTCGTTTTGACCACGATCAGCGTTGGCTTGCGGTACGTCGCCCGGGCCGCCTCAATCGCTTCCGTGATGCCGTCGATGTCGTTTCCGTCGACAGGCCCGATCACCTCCCAGCCGTAGGCCCTGAATCGGGCCGGCACGTCTTCCCGGAAAGACAGGTGCGTGTCGCCCTCGATCGAAATCTCGTTGTCGTCGTAGATGCAGATGAACTTGTCGAGACCCAGCGTCCCGGCCAGGGATGCCGCTTCCGACGCCACCCCTTCCTGCATATCGCCGTCCGAGGCGAGCATGTAGGTCGTGTGATCGATGATCTCGTGGCCCGGGTGGTTGTAACGCGCCGCAAGCATCTTCTCAGCGATCGCCATCCCGAGAGCGTTCGCAAACCCTTGTCCGAGCGGACCTGTAGTGATCTCCACGCCCGGCGTCACGCCACGTTCCGGGTGGCCCGGCGTGATGCTACCCATCTGACGGAACTGCTTGATTTGATCTATCGGCAGGTCGTATCCGGTCAGATGTAGCAGGCTGTAAAGCAACATCGAGGCGTGGCCGTTGGACAGGACGAACCGATCCCGGTTCGGCCACGCCGGGTTGGCAGGGTTGTGCCGGAGGAATCGATCCCACAGCGTGTAGGCGAGCGGCGCTTCGCCCATGGGCGCGCCGGGGTGCCCGGAGTTGGCCTTCTGAACGGCGTCGGCCGAGAGAAATCGAATGGCGTTAACGCAGAACTGATCGAGCGCTCCAGAATTCAACGCCATCGAAAACGTGTCCTCAAATCGGGTCGTGATCGCATTCGCTGTTGTAGCTACCGTCTCGTTCCAGCGGATCGAGCAGTGAATGGTAAAGAGAGTGGTGCCGTTCAAGGCCGACCCGGTAGGCAGCCACGGACGCGGGGATTGGAGTGTATCGCCTGCCACGTTGCGCCGGAAGGTCGTCCAGTGAGCCGATAACCCCGGCGCTTTCGAGCGCGAGGATCGCACTGCCGCGACTGGTTGTCTCCGGTTCGCCGGACACCACAACGGTCCTGTTCAACACATCGGCAAAAATCTGTAACCACGTTGGCGAGCTCTGGGCTGCTCCGCCTCCGACCACGATCTCAGGCCCGGGGGTGACGACCGAGGAGAGTCGATCTGCGATCAGGGCGAATCGATATGCGACCGACTCCAGCCCGGCCCTTACGATCTCCACCGGTGAGGTGCTGGCCCGCAGCCCGACAACGGCTCCCGTGGCGTCGTCCAGCCAGCCGGGGCTGCGTTCGCCGCGCAGGAAGGGCAGTACCGTGAGGCCGTGCCCGTCCGGCGGGAGCGCGGATAGCTCCGATTCAAGCGTTTCAAGGTCCGGCACGTTCAGGCTGTCGCGCATCCATGCGAACAGTCCTCCGGCGTCCGTGACGGCGCCGCCGAGCAGGATTCTCTCGCTGGACAGGTTGTAGACGCTTAAACCGCGTGGCACTTCAGCCAGCGGGATTGGCACGCCGGCGCGCACCGCGCCGGTCGTGCCCACGGTCAGCGCCGTGGAGCCGGGCGCAGAGCAGCCCTCTCCGACGTTTGCGGCCGCTCCGTCTCCGACCGCGAGGCAGAACGGGATGATTCTTAGAGACGGCCATTCCGCCGCGTAACCGGGCGCGAGCTCGGACATCACATCGCCGTAGTTGGCAATTTTCGGAAGCTGATCCGCCGAGATGCCGGTGTAGTTCAGTAGTTGGGTATCCCAGTCTCCGGTCTGCCGATTGAGCAACCCGCTCCACGAGGCGACCGAGCTGCTGCAGGCCGCCTCACGGCCGAACCAGCGCCCGTACATGTACGTGGTGAAATCGGTCCAGCGAACGGTGGCGTTCCAGGCCTTCGAGTCGGTACGCCGCACCCAGAGCAGTCGTGCGGGTGCGTAGGCGGTGTGGAGTGTGACGCCTGTGCGCTGGTGGACATCGACGGCGTCGAGATCCCGCCGCATCCGGGCGACCTCTTCCAGAGAGCGCGTATCCGCGTATGTGTAAACGGGCGTTGTCGGATGGCCTTCAATATCCAACCCGAGCAGGTTGCCGACGAAGGTGTCCAACCCGACGGCGACGATGTTGGACGCGGCATCGCCCGCAAGATTCAGCAGCTCGTCGATCGTCCGCTCAACGACTTCGGCAAGGACCAGCGCATCGTCAGCCGCGCCGCCGTCCGGGGTTGTGGGAGTGACGTGTGGAGTGGCGATGCTCAGCCCCGGCAACGCGTTCGCACGTGCATCGTAAACGGTAGCGCGAACAGACGAACTGCCGATATCGATTGCCAGCACGTACGGGGTGGGTGGCTGGTTGTTAGTCGTTAGAGTGGTCACAAAACCCCACTCCCTGCCGGAGAGGCCCAAACGAATCAAGGGTGAGGGAGAAGCTCTTCATCCTGAACCGGCTCCTAAGGCCGAGCCGCACGACGGGCGTTCACCTCGATCGAGTACGCCTCGGTGTTCACGCCTATGAACAGCGTCGTCCCGTTTGACCCACCGAAGTCCAGGTTGGCGTTTCGGTCGGGCGTCAGAATCTTACCCAGTAGCTCGCCGGCCGGGTTGAACACCTGGACACTGTCGCCTGCCGAGGTCCAGACGTTGCCGTCCGTATCCACCCGGAATCCGTCCGACTTTCCGGGCGTCGGCTTGGCATAGATGCGGTGATTGGACAGATTCCCGTCCGAAGATGCGTCGAAGGCGTGGATCGATGCCTCTGGCGAGTCCGGCTCGTAGCCGGTGTCGGCCACGTAGAGAATCGACTCGTCGGGCGAGAAGGCGATGCCGTTTGGCATGTCAAAATCGTCTATAACGATCTCAATCTTGCCGGTATCAGGCCAGAGCCTGAACACGTAGTTTGCGCCCAGTTCGGAGTCCGCCTTGTGTCCCTCCCGGTCGCTCAGAATTCCGTACGGCGGGTCGGTAAACCAGATGCTCCCGTCGCTCTTTACGACAAGGTCGTTTGGCGAGTTGAGCTTCTTGCCCTCGTAGTTGTCGACTAGATTCACCACCGTGCCGTCGAGCTCGGTCCGACTGATCCTGCGGCCGCCGTGTTCACACGAGACGAGCCGACCCTCTCGGTCAAGTGTGTGGCCGTTGGTGTAACCGCAGGGCTGCCTGAAAGTGGTCGTCCCGTCGCTCTCCGACCAGCGCAGCATGCGATCATTCGGGATGTCGCTCCACAGGAGATATCCGCCACCTGCCTCAGACGAATCCGGCACCCACGTCGTTCCCTCGGCCCAGAGGTACCCGTCGCCAAGTTTGCGCAGGCGTGCGTCCAGGTCGATCAGTTTGTTGAAGGCATCCGAAAGGATCTCGTACTGCGGTTCCAAATGCGTGTCTCCTGGGTGCAGAGTGATTCTTAGTAAGGGTATGCGCCCGTGGACTTTAACCGCACCATCCAGACGGAGCTGGTGGCGCAGATGAAAAACGTCTGGCGGTTAGCCATGCCAAAGCAGCAGTTTGCGGCGACCTCCGGCGTGAGGAATTTCCCGAGCATCTCGCCTTCCGGCGTGAACACCTGCACCCCTTCTCCAGAAGTGACGTACAGATTGCCGTCGGTATCGACCCGCAGACCGTCCGGCACGTGCGGCGATATCTCACAGATAACCCGGCTGTTGGCGAGCCGTACTCCATCGACGACATCCAGTGCCCGTATGTGGTGCGGCCGGTCGTCGCCGTGGGTGGCTCCGGAGTCGGAGATGTAGAGCACCGATTCGTCCGGCGAGAACGCCAGTCCGTTCGGCTTGTCGAAATCTTCTGCGACGGCCGTCAGATCTCCGCTTGATCGATCGAGTCGGTAGACCCGATTGCGTTCCTGTTGTGGCGACTCGCCGTGCCCCTGGTCATCCATGAGCGCGCCGTAGTCCGGGTCAGAAAACCAGATGCTGCCGTCCGATTTGACGACCACGTCGTTAGGGGAGGTCAGCGGTTTGCCACCGTAGCTGTCCGCCAGCGTCGTTTCCGGCTCGCCAGGCCGAGCGATCGAGACGCGCCGCCCGCTCGTCTCGCACGTCAGGAGATTGCCGTCGACGTCCACCGCGTTCCCGTTTGCGTTACGGCTCGGCTGACGGAAAACGCTTACGCCATCCGACTCCGACCAGCGCATGATGCGGTTGTTCGGAATATCACTCCATACGAGATAGTCGCCGTCATGAATCCAGGCGGGTCCCTCGGTGAACCCCATACCGTCCGCAACAAGTTCGATCGTCGCGTCGGGATCAACGATCTGTCGGAATCTATCGTCGATAACCTGTATTTCTGGGGGCATAGCTCTCTCCGAACCACTCCATACGGCAATGTGAGAATGGAAGTGCGAGATGATTGAGGCCGGAAGGCTAACATCGCGCTAGTAACCGGGCCAGTTTGTCCGAGAATCAACACTTCGGGGAATGACCAATGTCAGAGCACCGAGCATCGTTGATCTGGAATCGGGATCGCGACGACTTCAAATACCCGACCTACACCCGGGATCACAGATGGTCATTTCGCGGCGGCGAGATCGTGCGTGCTTCTGCGGCGCCTGAATTCCTGGGCAACGGCGAGCGTGTGGACCCGGAAGAGGCGTTCGTCGCTTCCCTGTCCGCCTGCCACATGCTGACCTTCCTGGCGATAGCGGCCAAGCGCCGGTTCGTTGTGGACTCGTATTCCGACGACGCAGTCGGGTACCTGGAAAAGAACACCGAGGATCGGCTGGCCATAACACGTGTGGAACTGCGCCCGAAGATAGCGTTCTCCGGAGAGACCTTACCCACGCCAGATCAGATCAAGTCCATGCACCACCTGTCGCATAAAGAGTGCTTCATAGCGAACTCCGTAAGTACAGAGATAGTGGTGCTGCCCGCAACGGCGTAGGTGCGCACGTTGGATGGACATTTGGCGTGACAATAGAATCTCTCCTGCGGAAACTCCCGACACGTCACAATAGGAACCTACTACTTGACCTCAGACCAGAAACAAGACCGTCAGTTGCTCAGGGCCGGATACTCCGAGACCGTCATTACGCCGCCCGTTGGCTTCCACATCGCAGGGCCGGAACACCCGTCTCGTCCGGCGACTGATGTGACCGATGACCTCCTCGGCCGGGTCCTGTTGCTGGAGGCAAGGGGCGTTCGTGCTGCCATCGTGACGCTTGATGTCTGGGGCGTCAGTGAATCGTTCGCGACAGCCGTTATCGAGCGCATTTCGGATGCCGCAGTCGTGGACGCGTCGCTTGTCTGGATCGGCGTGTCCGGCAACGCCACGTCGCCTCCGTTGTGGGACGCGGACAACGCGGAATATGCCGCTTACGCCGCTTACGTCCCTCAACAGCTGGGCGGGGCTGCCGCACTCGCCGCCGCCCGAATGCAGAACGCCGAGCTCGGGTTCACGAACGCGTTGTTGGGGGACCTGGCCACTTCAGCATATGGACGGGCGTACGACATCAACGAGAGTGTCCCGATCATGGTCGTGGACGGCGTTTCCGGCCCGATAGCGCGCGTCATCGGGTTCGCATGCCCCGGGTCGGTGGCCGGCATCGATCCGGCTGTATGGACCGCCGACTACCCCGGATACGCGTGCTGGGCGTTATCGGAAGCCTCGGGCGCCGAAGGCTGCATGTTCATACGAGGCCCGGCCAGCGATATCAGGCCGTTCGACTGGTACGAGGGCAATCCGGCACCGGGCCACACCGACCGCGCCGCTGCGGACGTGCAGGCCCTCGGATGGCTGCTCGCAACACAGGCGGGTGTCGCCGCGCAGGGAGCGCTGCTGCGCAGGAACATCGAAATCAAAGCGATTGTGGCCGACTCCGCTCCGTCGGGACTAGGTAGCGTACATGGACTGTCGATCGGCGAAGGACTGTTTGAGTCGTTCACCGCTCCGCTGCCCTCAGAATTCGGCACGGCGCTACGTGAGGCGTCTCCAGACAACACCGTATTCGCTTGCGCCAACCTGGGCGGAGCAACCTTCGGCCAGAAGTCGGCGGTAACGGATGTCGAGGCCGTGGTGGCGAGTTACCGGCAGGCACGGTAATCGTTCCCGCCCACGGGCGATAACTGCCCCTATGGGGCGGCCTTTGGCCAGTTCACCAACACTGCGCCGACCATTACCGCAACAGCGCCAAAGACGAACGTTCCCGTCAGCGATTCCTCAAGCACCGCCGCTCCGATTGCCGTCGCGATCAGCGGGTTGAAGTTCACGTAGATGACCACCTGGGTCGGGGTCAGCCTGGTGAGTGAGAAGACGAACATCAACTGGGCGATCCCCAGCGACCCCAGGTACACCATGAGAAGCGAGTTCTGGGTGCTAAACCCGCCGGTGTGACCAAGCACCACCTCGACGATTGCGAGCGGCGCCAGCATCGTCACGCCGATCAACATCGTCCAGGCGCTCACGTTCAACGCCGAATAGCGGGCGAACGCCGGCTGAGACGCGACGCCGTAGATGCCCACACATGCCGCGGCAAACAACAGCAGCAACGCACCGCCTATCGCTGCCAGCGTGCTTGCCGTCTCGCCGCCGCTCTCGGCAGGGGACAGGGCGCTCTCGCCGAACACGAGTGCGATGCCGACCACAGATATGGCGACGCCCAGATACTGGCGGTTAATTAGCGATTCGTGCCCGGTGATTCGCCCCAGCACAACGCTCCAGATAGGCGATGTAGCCATAAGCAGCGCGCCGCGGGATGCCTCTGTCACCTGAAATCCGAACGCCATCGAAAGCGGGAAGGCCGTGAAGTAGAAGGCGGCGAGGACGAAAAACAGCTTCCAGTCACGCCGTTCCACCCGCATTCCGTACCTGTGGAACAGCAGCACGAGCGCCCACAGGACGGCGGCTCCGATGCCGATCCGCACCGCCGCCAGCGTGAACGGCGGGATGTCCTGTGCCACAACGCGCGTTGCGGCCACGGCGCCGCCGAACAGACTGAAGGCGCCGATAGCCGTGACATTCGGCCATACGCTATGAGACCAGTGAGAGGACTGCCGGTCGTCGGCAGAGGTGGGGTCTATTTCGAAAGCTCCGGACTCTGTTCAGGGATTAAGGCGTCCGCGTGCAAACACCTGCGGAGGTGGCCGGGCCAGACTAGCACTGCCGGCCGGGTATTCGTCCGGCTATGCTCCGAACAATTCGTTTTGTAGGAGGCCGTAGATGACGGCGAGACTGTTTCGTGTGATCTTGCAAGTGGGGGACCTTGATAGCGCCGCCAACTTCTATGGGGAGGTGTTCGGAGAGACCGGCGAGCGAGTATCGGGCGGGCGTCACTACTTTAAATGCGGCGATACAATTCTCGCCTGTTTCTCGCCATCTGAAGACGGCGATCATGACATTTCGCCGAGGCCGAATCCAGATAATGTCTATTTCGCAGTCGACGATCTTGCTGTTTACAGAGACCGAGTATCGACGGCCGGAGCCAGCGGTGTGTCAACTATTGAGGTCAGACCCTGGGGCGAGCGATCTTTTTACGCCCTCGATCCCTTCGGGAATCCCATCTGTTTCGTTGATGAAACCACGTTGTTCACCGGAATATCCGAGTGAGTGTTCCGACCTCCCCACAGGGCTCCGGCGGTGAACACATTCCGGCCGATACATTAAATAATCCTAAGCTCATCATGTTCTACGGCGCCGGATCAGGCGCTGGCAAGTCCACGTTGTCGCGGGCTATCTGGCAACGACTGAAGGACGTCCGCATGACCGGTGGGCACCATGCCGAAGAGGACGTACTCACATCTGAAGCGTTCGCTCCATACGTCAGCGCAGTCGATGCAGGCGACGGATCGGACATGGACACGTTGTGGTTCTCATGTCTGGCTTTCCTTGCAATAAGCCGAAATTCTCCTGGAGTGATCGTCACGGACTCGATTCTGCCCTGTACCGATTGGCTGGTATCGGCCGGTGTGGAGACCGAAGCGGTCGTGAGGTTCGCACAGAACCTGGCCGATCAAATGGACGATATTCCGTCACTGTTTGTATTCGTGGAGTGCGATGTCAGGGTAGCGATGGAGCGGGCCATCGCAGACAGAGGGGGCGAATGGGCGAGGGAGCTGGCAATCAAACGATGTGGGAGTGACGATCTTGACGGATTGATCGCCTACTTAAGCCGCGCACAGGTTCTCGGCTTGCTGATCTGGGACCGCTGGCCACATCCCAAAATCAAGATTGTTACCACCCATGACTCCCCGGAGTCGTGCGAGGCGCAGATCTCGTCGGCGTTGGGCCTCGGATGAGAGCCGCACTCAGTTTTGCACCACGATCTGGCCGTCCTTCATCACGAGCTTCACGTCACGTACATTCTCAATATCGTCCAGCGGGTTCGAGCCCACCGCCAGCAGGTCGGCCGCCTTGCCGATCTCGACGGTTCCACGCCGGTCGCTCACCTCGCACACCTCGGCCGATGTTCTGGTTGCCGCCACGATCGCCTGCCACTCGGTCATGCCGCGTCGCACGAGTTGGGCAAGCTCCAGCAACCCGCCGTCCGGTAGTGGCAGGTCGGATCCATTTGCGATGGGCACACCTGCGTCCAGCGCCTTCTTGAATCCTGTTGCGTGGGCTTCGGCGGCCACAACTGCTCTTGCAGCGTAGTCGGGCTGCGCCGGGTGTGCTTCTGCCCACGCCCGCTCTGCTTCCGACTCTGCGTACGCCGGGCCACGGTACAGGTGACTCAGCCCGAGCGTCGGAACGAAGTACGTTCCCGCTTCCATCATCATCGCAACCGCCTCGTCATCCAGCACATAGCCGTGCTCCAGCGTCCATGCGCCATGCGCGATCGCCGTCTTGATGCCATGTGTTCCACCGGCGTGCGCCACGACCTTGTAGCCGCGCTGATGGCATATCTCGAACGCCGCATCGATCTCGTCCGGCGTCGGGAAAGTCTTCTCCATGCCATCCCACGGGGGACCCATAATCCCGCCCGTCAGGTTCAACTTGATGAAGTCGACCCCGTTCTTGATGTTCTCCCGGATAGCTCGGCGGTACTCGATCGGACCGTCGAGCTCTTTAGCCGTGCCAGACCTGAGAAAATGACCCGCTGTGGTGGTGAGAAACCACCCGCATGTGAACAACGACGGCCCGATGAACTGGCCCGAATCAAACGCTCGCTTCCACGCCACATCCACGTACTCACGCTCACCTACCACCCGCATCCCGGTGATGCCAAGCGCCAGCGCGTCCATGCAGTCACGCCCGGCGCGCGTTGTGCGCTCCGCGATACTCTCGTCCCGCCATCCGACGTCCGGGATGTCGCGACCGATGTGCGTGTGGACGTCCCACAGACCGGGAAGCAGCCAGCCGCCTTGCAGATCGATCTCTTGTGCATCGCCGCTTGAGACCGGCGATCCGGGCGGCAGGAGATCGACGATATCCGAGCCCTCCACCACGACCGTCAGTTCCCGCTGTTCCTGGGACGTGGCGTCGATGACGTGGCAGTTCTTGATGATTACGCGGCTGGAATCAGCCATTCGTTGGACCTCGTTGTTGTTTGCTGACTTTCACGCGCCAGACGGCGTGCGTAGGATGGCGGCGAGTATAGTCCGCTGGGGATTGTTGATCGCTGAAATAACCACCCCCGAACCCCCTCCCACGTTAGGAGGGGCAACAATGGGCCCCTCTCCCTGGGAGGGAAGAGGGTCTGGCGCGGGTCGCGTCCGGCATCAGGGTTCGTATCTTCAGGAACACGGCCCGTAAAACAAAGGCCAATCGGTCAAGGCACATGCACATCACAACCCCTCGGCTAGTCCTTCGTGATTTCACCATCGATGACTGGCCCGATGTCCTGGCATACCAGTCCGATCCACGCTACCTCCGTTTCTACCCGTGGACCGGACGCACGGAGGAGGAAGTGCGGGACTTCGTTCAGGTGTTTGTAGATCAGCAAGCTGAGCGGCCGAGACGAAAATTCCAACTCGCGATCACGTTGCCTGATCGGATCGGTTTGATCGGGAACTGCGGGATCAGGCGCAAGGCCGAAAACGAGTGGGAGGCGGATATCGGCTACGAGCTGGCGCCGGAGTACTGGGGCCGGGGCTTCGCCACCGAGGCAGCACGGGCGATGGTGGAGTTCGGTTTTCAGGACATGGGCGTGCGTCGGATCTCGTCGTGGTGCATCGCAGACAACATCGCTTCCTCAAGGGTGCTTGAGAAGGCCGGACTGCGACCGGAGGGACGGCTACGAGGGAACGAGTACTTCAAGGGCCGCTGGTGGGATACATTGCTGTACGGGACGCTTCGAGAAGAATGGAGCGGACCCGATACGCAAGAATGAGAGCGCCCGGAGTGGGCCGCCAGACCGGAGATAACAATTTGCCGAGAATAGCGATCATTGGTGCAGGAAGCGTTGTCTTCACCCGTCGACTCTTACAGGATGTCGTGTCCACACCCTCGCTGGCCGATTCAGATGTCGTCTTGATGGACATCGACCCAGAGCGGCTGGACATCATCACGCCGTTTGCCGAAAGGCTTGGCCGTGACACCGGCGTGGGTATGACCATCACGGCGACGCAGGACCGCGCCGAGGCGCTGGACGGAGCGGACTACGTTCTCACCACGATCCGTGTCGGCGACGATCTGGAGATCGACCAGGGCGTGCCGCTCAAGTACGGCGTCGACCAGTCGGTCGCAGACACCATCGGTCCGGGCGGAGTGTTCAAGGCGTTGCGCACGATCCCGGTGTTGCTGGACGTGGCGCACGACATCGAGAAGTACTGTCCGGACGCCTGGCTGCTCCAGTACACGAACCCGATGGCGATGACCTGCTGGGCTATCGACGAGGCGGCCGATGTCAAGGTCGTCGGTCTGTGCCACAGCGTTCAACGCACGACACAGGTGTTGTCGGATTACATCGGCGCGCCCCGGGAAGAGGTGACGGCGTGGGTTGCGGGCATCAACCACATGGCGTGGTTTCTCCGGTTCGAGCGGAATGGCGAGGACGCATACGAGGCGCTCTGGGACGCTATGGATGATTCCGAGACGTACGCGCAGGACCCGGTGCGGTTCGAAGTGATGCGCCAGTTTGGAACGTTTGTTACGGAATCAACGCGCCACATGTCCGAGTATGTGCCCTATTTCCGGCAGTACCCGGAGGTGATGTCGGACATGAATTTGAACGACATCGAGGTGGATCTGGCGCGCCTTGAGAAGCGCAACGAGGCCTACTTCGACACCATGCGTTCCGAGGTCGCAGGCGAAGAGCCGCTGACCGCGGAGTCGTCCGATGAGTACGCCTGTCGGATCATGGCGGCGATGGAAACGGGCGTCTCGACAATGATCAACGGCAACGTCCCGAACGACGGACTGATATCAAACCTGCCGGCCGAGGCGTGTGTGGAGGTGCCGTGCCTGGTGGACAGCCTCGGCCTTCACCCGATGGCCGTTGGCGCTCTTCCCGCGCAGTTAGCGGCGCTGAATCGAACGAACATCAACGTCCAGGAACTGGCTGTGCAGGCCGTTCTTGAAAAGGATCGTGAAGCAGCGGTGCATGCCGTGATGTTGGACCCCCTGACCGCCGCATCACTTCCAATGGATCGCATCCGAGAGATGTTCGACGAGATGTGGACGGCGCACGGGGACCAACTGGCGGAGTACGAGTAGAAGCGATATTTGGCCTACGGCCTCGACCCCCTCTCCCACGGAGGGGAGAGGGGGCAAATACATTCGTCGCTGCGAACTGTCATCCTGAACTCGATTCAGGATCCGGTACTACGTCATCAACTCTCTCTATCAACCAATCGGTTCGTAGTTATTGTCACTGGAACCTGAAATCAGCTCGTATTTGTTGATCAGGGGATCCTGAATCGAGTTCAGGATGACATCAAATACAATCCGCTTTCCGGCCTTGAGTGCGTAAACTTGCTTCCTCCAACCGTTAATAAACAGAGGAGCTCAGTTGACCCACTCAATGCTCGCCATGCAGGCCCTCGACAAAGGGGATGTGCGCCTTACCGAGGTTCCGATTCCAACGCCAGAGGACGGGCAGGCGCTTGTGAAGATGGAGCTGGCGTCGATCTGCGGCAGCGACCTGCACATCGTCGATTACGGGTGGCTCGTGGAGGAGTACCCGTTGCGGCCGGGTTACCCGGGACATGAGGGCATCGGAACCGTTGTAGATGCCAACGGCACTGCACTACATAACGGCGACCGCGTGCTGGTCACACCCGCGATCTGGGATTCTCTTTGTTTTGCCGAATACCAGGCGCTGGGCGCCAACTTTCTGACGGTACTTCCCGAAGCCTCAGATCAGCAGCCGGACCACCTTTTGATGGCGCAGCAACTCGGCACCGTGATATTCGGCGCCAAGCGACTGCCGAACCTGCTCGGGCAGACATGTGTCGTGATGGGGCAGGGGTCCGCCGGGCTGTTCTGGAACTTCGTCTTGAAGCATCTCGGCGCTGATCGCGTGATCGCGATAGAGCCGATATCGCATCGCCTTGAGGTCGGAGCCGGTTTCGGATCCGATTATCGTATCGGCGAGACCTTTGACGCGGCCACCCGCGCTGTCCTTGACCTGACCGGAGAAGGCGCGGACGTTGTGGTGGAGGCGATTGGTACGAAAGAGACGCACGGGCAGGCGATGGACCTGGTTCGTCCGGACGGCCAGATCGTCTGGTTCGGCGTGCCGCAGTCCGCCGAGTCGATACCGTTCGATTTCGACACGTTCTTTCGCAAGAGAATCGCCGCCTACAGTCCGTTAGGGGCACAGGATGAACTGGAGCTATCCAGCTTCCGGCAGGCGCTGAGGTGGATCAACGATGGATTGATCGACATGACCGAAATCGTGACCCATTCGTTCCCGCTGCCCCGCATAGATGAAGCCTTCAGCGCCGCCCGCAAACGGGAAGACGGAGCAGTAAAAATTGTCGTCACAATGAGGTGATGCATGAATAGGGAAAGATCGCTTCTGC
>JAYGCG010000001.1:0-1843 GCA_046583455.1 Dehalococcoidia bacterium
GCCTGCGCGCCAAGGCATTCGGCATGAACGTTGTCTTCTATGACCCGTACGTGCCTGACGGCAAGGACCAGTCTGTGGGCTTTGAGCGGTGCGAGAGCCTGGAGGAGATGCTGCGCGAAGCGGATGTGATCAGCGTCCATACACCGCTGACGGCGGAGACCAACGGCATGATCAACGGCCAGGCGATCTCGTGCATGAAGGAATCGGCCATCCTGATCACCACGTCGCGCGGCAAGGTCTGTGACCTGGACGCGGTCACCGACGCGTTGAAGAATTACCGCATCGCCGCCGCCGGACTGGACGTGTTGCCTGACGAACCACCGAACCCGGACCATCCGCTGTTCACTGCGCTGAAGGCCGGCGAGAAATGGACTGAGGGGCGCGTCATCGTCACCTCGCACGTTGCCTGGTACAGCCCCGACGGCGCCCATGACGCCCGCGAGAAGGCGGCGAAGATAGTAATAAGCTATCTGGCAGACGGAGTGCTCCGCAACTGCGTCAACCAGCAGTTTCTAGTCGCTAAGGACTGAGGCAGCCCGTCCGTTCGCGACCGGCGTGGACCACCTGTCGCACCGCCTAGCCTCGGGTGAATCTATGTCCGATAGAGCGGCCTCCGATGTCGGCTTCTGATGCTGTGGACGGTCCCCACATCCTGCATCTAGGCGCGATACATTAGAAAACCCCAACTGCCCGTTCATAGCACCTTTGTCACATGCGGCGTCGTTCAATGCAATTCCGGGTAGTGTCTCAGTTTGAAATCTAGATATCTCCTCCCCATATTTCTATTGCCGCTCGCCATTCTGGCAAGCTGCGGTGAAAGGAGGCTCGCTATGAAGATTCTATTTTGGATTCTTAAGAGCCCCGCCGGGAAAACCTTAGGTCAATAACCACAAGCCCCCGGGCTTCGAACAGGCGGAGCAAAAGGCAGAAGTGCTGTGGGATAAAGCCAGCCGCAGCAGCATGCGGTACGGTTAAAATCCGTAGGGTAAAATGCGAGGTCGTTCCTGTTTGACGCTCGCACCCTTACTCAGGGCGTTTCTTATATCCGCATTGATCCGGAAGGGCGTTCGGCATCTTACAGGCCTCGTGGCGCTTGGTTCGAGGCCGGACCGGAACCAGTCTTTGCCCAGGCGATCAGCAAAAACCCAGCCGCTTTATCCGAGCGATGGTTCTGCCACATGCGATCATGGGCGCCTCATCCATTCGCTATGTCGATGAGGCCGACCGGATAAAACCAAAATCACAAACCTATCGGGTGTGGGCGGAAGCGCCCATCGCAATTCCCGTAGCTGTTTAAGGCGTGGCCGTTTCCACTGGTCCCGCATAAGATCAGCGAAAGGACCGGCCAGCGACAAGGAGAAGGACCGATGGCACAAAGATGCGTACTGATCACCGGCGCTTCCGGAGAAATCACGCGGCAGCTCCTGCCGACATTTCGTGACCGTTACGATCTCGTGTTACTGGATACTCGCCAAAGCGCGCACGCGAACGACATCATCAATGTCGACGTCAGCGATCCGGACATCGAAAAGTACCGCGAATATTTCCGTGGCGTCGATACCATCGTCCATAACGTCCGCTCTACCAAGCCTGGCGTGAAGACCAGCGCGCCGCGACAATGGCTGAAGTCACGCCCCGGCCCGGAACCGGCGGAAGGATATTTCGTCGAACGGAATAGTGTCGATATGGCCTTCAACGTCCTACGGCTGGCGATGGAGGAGAACGTCCGCCGCGTCGTCATTACGTCTTCCAACCATGCTGCTGACTGGTACGAAACCAAACTACATAATGGGCAACTCGACACCATTGGCCCGGAAATTTACCCTCTGTCGGACAATTTTTA
>JAYGCG010000038.1:0-20885 GCA_046583455.1 Dehalococcoidia bacterium
CGACGAAATCAGGCTGGGACACTCAGCCGAGTACCTGTCTGCCGTAAAGGCGATGTCATCAGGTCTTGAACTGCCGGCCGGCCCCTCCCACGGCTTCGGTCCCGGCGATAACCCGGTATACAGCGGCATGTATGAAGCGAATGCCCTCACATCAGGCGGCACGATGGTCGCGGCGGGGGCTATCGCCGATGGTTCGACCGACGTTGCGTTTAATTTCGCCGGCGGGCATCAGCACCATGCCATGTCAGATCGCGCCTCCGGCTTCGGTGTGTTCAACGACACCGTCATGGCGGCGCGCTGGCTGGCGGACCAGGGGATGCGAGTCGCTTACATCGATATCGACTGCCACCACGGCGACGGTGTTCAGGCCGGCTTTTACAACTCGCCACAGGTCCTGACAATCTCGCTGCATGAAAGTGGTCAGTTCCTTTTCCCCGGCACCGGCGACGTCAGGGAGTCCGGTCGCGACGAGGGTCACGGATATTCGGTCAACGTCCCGCTCGCTCCGCACACATCTGACGCCGCGTATCTCGACGTCTTCGAGGCCGTGGTGCCACCTCTCGTAGAGGCGTTCAAGCCCGACGTGGTGTTCACCCAGCTCGGCGTCGACACACACGTTCTTGACCCCATTACGCACCTCCGGCTCACGGTCCAGGGTCACGCCGCTGTAGTTAGCCGCTTGCGTGAGCTCGCATCGGAGTGCGGTCGCTGGCTCGCCGTCGGCGGCGGTGGGTACGACCTTGGCGCGGTCGCACGGGCATGGACGGTGGATCTGGCGATCATGGCAGGCGTGACGTTGCCGCCCGAACTACCTGCGCCCGTTCCGGAGTCCCCCGCAGTGACAACCTACGCGGACTACCTGGAAGCCCCGGAGGAGCTGGTGGAGATGCAGGTCCGGGCGTTCAATGAACGAAGTGTGCAACAGGTCCACGAGGAGATTTTCCCGGACTTTGGCCTTACGTAAAGGGCGTCCAGGCACAACACGCCCTCCCTTCGGGAATCTCTGGGTGAGTTTATGGGGAGAATCGTGGAGTCACCACGAGACCGTAGGGGCGGGTCGGTATCCGCCCGCGTGTGACATTCATGGATTTGCGCAACAAGTCTGATCTGTCATTCTGAGCCCGAGGCGAAGAATTTCCCGGCTTTCCGATCATCCGAATGACTTCCCGCAACTACTATGTTTACATCCTCGCAAGCCGTTCAAAGGTGTTGTATGTCGGCGTGACGAACGACCTGGAACGCAGGTTGGCCCAACACCGGTCGAACTCTGATCGTGGTTTTGTGGCTCGCTACAACGTCGATCGTCTCGTCTGGTTCGGGGATACAGATGACGTGGTCAGTGCGATCGAGATTGAGAAGCAGATCAAAGGCTGGCGACGAGCTCGCAAGGTTGAGTTAATAGAGGCTGACAACCCCGAGTGGAGTGATCTTTCCTTGGAGTGGGGATTACCCGGGAGATCCTTCGTCTCGGACTCAGGATGACAAAAGAGTGTGGATGTCAGGTCGTGAGATTTCGTGTGATAGATGTAGCCATTCCACAACGTGATTCAGGACTCCCTGACCGCCGGCAAGCACAGGAACATCCACAACTACCACGAACAATAAAAGGGCCGGACGATAACCGTCCAGCCCTTTTATTTCTTGTATCTCGTTTTTTGAGACAGCGCCCGGTCGTTTAAACCTCCCGGAACTCACCCTCTACCGTCTCTCCGTCGTCCTCATCATCACCGCCGTCCTCGCCCCCAGGACCGCCCTCAGGGCCGCCTTCAGGCCCCGCACCGGCAGCGGCATACGCCGCCTGTCCGATCGCCTGAAGCGCTGTCTGGAGCTCGTTGGTCTTGGCCGCCAGATCTTCCGTGGACGACTCCTCGTCCGCCAGAAGCTCCTTCAGTTGGACGATAATCGCATCGACCTCGGTCTTCGCCTCGGCCGGTACATTCTCGCCCTGCTCCTCAAGTAGCTTCTCCGCCGCAAAGACAGAGCTATCGGCCGCGTTGCGGGTCTCCACAGCTTCACGCCGCTTCTGGTCCTCCTCTGCGTTCTCCTCGGCATCCCGCACCGCCCGTTCGATCTCCTCTTGAGACAGCCCGGAACGGCCGGTGATGGTGATGTGCTGTTCCCGGTTCGTCGCCTTGTCCGTCGCCGAGACGTTCAGGATGCCGTCGGCGTCGATATCAAACGTCACCTCAACCTGAGGCACGCCACGCTGCGCGGGAAGAATCCCGTCCAGCATGAAGCGACCGATCGACGTGTTCTCGGTAGCCATCCCCCGCTCCCCTTGAAGAACGTGAATCTCCACCGAAGCCTGGTTGTCCGCAGCGGTGCTAAACACCTCCGACTTGGAGGTCGGGATGGTCGTGTTTCGCTGGATCAGCACCGTCATGACGCCGCCAAGCGTCTCGATGCCCATCGTGAGTGGGGTCACATCTAGAAGCAGAACGTCCTTAACGTCGCCCTCAAGCACGCCGGCCTGAATGGCGGCGCCGATGGCGACCACCTCGTCCGGGTTGACGCCCTGGTGGGGCTCCTTGCCGAACAGCTCCGTTACCTTGGCGACCACCGCGGGCATGCGGGTGGTGCCGCCGACCAGGATAACCTCGTCGATCTCGGACGTTTTCACGCTGGCGTCTTTCAACGCTGCCGTCGTCGGGCCGACCGTACGCTCAATTAGCGCACCAACAAGCTGCTCAAGCTTCGCCCGGGTCAGGGTCATCGTCAGATGCTTGGGGCCGGTCGCGTCCGCCGTGATAAACGGCAGGTTGAGTTCCGTCTGGGCAACGGTCGAAAGTTCGATCTTCGCCCTCTCTCCCTCAACGCGCAGACGCTGGAGCGCAGCCGGGTCAGTTCGGAGGTCTATGCCGTTGTTCGCCTGGAACTCGTTGGCCGCCCAGTCAACGATCGCAAGGTCAAGATCGTCGCCGCCGAGGTGCGTGTCGCCGTTTGTCGACTTCACCTCGAAAACGCCGTCGCCGATCTGGAGGATCGTCACGTCAAACGTGCCTCCGCCAAAGTCGTACACGGCGATGGTTTGATCGCCCTTTCCCTCAAGCCCGTACGCCAGGGCGGCGGCCGTCGGCTCGTTGATGATGCGCAGAACTTCAAGCCCTGCGATTTCGCCAGCGACCTTTGTCGCCTCACGCTGACTGTCGTCGAAATATGCCGGCACTGTGATCACGGCCCGATCGACTGCCTCACCAAGTTTCGTCTCGGCATCCTCCTTGAGTTTTCTCAGCACCATCGCAGAGATCTCAGGTGGAGACTGCGGCTTGTCGTTGAAAACAACCGCCGTGTCGCCGTTACTTCCCTTGGTCAATTTGAACGAAATTCGCGACACGTCTTCCTGGACAGACGGGTCATCAAACCTGCGGCCGATGAACCGTTTCACGGAGTAAACCGTGTTCTCCGGGTTCGTGATCGCCTGTCGACGCGCCAGCTCGCCCACAAATCGCTCTGAGGTCTTGGGATTGACGGCCACTACGGACGGAGTCGTCCTGCGTCCTTCTTTGTTTTCGATTATTTCCGGTTCCCCGGCCTGCATAATCGCCATCGCGGAGTTGGTCGTTCCCAGGTCGATTCCGATCGCCTTAGCCATGTTTCAGTTCATTCCTCGTATGTTTTCTATTTCGATGATTGTCGTTAACGCCCCGGGTTTGGGGCTTTTCGGGCGATATCACGCCCTTGAAAAATCCGTTTACTCTTCTTCGCCAGATGGTTCAGGTGATGAATCAGATGGCGCCTTCGATATCTGGACCTGCGCTACCCGGATCACCTCGTCGTTCATCTTGTAGCCCCTGCGTAACACCATGAGGACCGTGCTTGCCGGCACTTCATCGGACTCCGCCGTTAGCAAAGCCTCATGCAACCGGGGGTCAAATAGATCGCCGGTGGCCTCGTAAGGCTCGATCCCTTCCGAAGACAGCACCTGCAATAGCGAGCGACGAATGCCGTCAAATCCTTCAAACCATGAGTCCTCCACTCCGTCAGGACGTTCAGCGCCTAGTGCTGACTCAAACTGGTCCACCGAGTCCAACACCCGCACCGCCAACCGCCTTGTCGAGCTAAGACGAATCTCCTCGCGCTCCACCGCAACTCGATTTCGATAGTTGACGAAGTCCGCCTGCACACGTTGCACAAGCGCCTTCAGTTCATCCCGTTCCCTTATCGCAGCATCAAGCGGCTCTTCGAAAACGAGCGGTTCCTCACGTTCCGGGGCGTCTGGCCCGTTGGCCTCATTCCCAGCTTCTATCAGCTCATCATCCGGAGCCAACCCGTCTTTCATCTCTTTCTCCACTTACGACAGTTCCTCCGCGTATCGCGCGCCCAGTAGTTAATCCCTGTTGCTACTCAGGATCGTCCGGGTCAGCGCCCACGTACTTCAAAAATGATCTCAACTCCGCAGTCGCTCGGATAGCGGCGGCGTTAAGGGTCTCTGTATTCAACTCGGCCCCGTCCACGAGCCTGCGTAACGGGCCGACAAGATCCAACACCAGACGAACTCCGGCCAGATTCAACCCGAGTTCTTCAACGAGACGGCGGATAACGCGCAAACGCAGGAGATCGTCGTTCGAATAAAGCCTCAGGTGACCGCCGGTGCGTGACGGTTGAACCAGGCCCACACGCTCGTACTTCCGTAGCGTCTGTGGGTGCATCTCCAGTAGGCGGGCGGCGACGCTGATTATGTAAACGCCACTGAACTCGACACCATCGGCGCCTGTCGTTGCGTCTCCCCTGTCAGCGACCAACTGCCATGTCCATCAAATCAACCATTTCCGGTGTCACGCGACAAGGTTCATCGCCCATGAATCACACGCTGTGTATCTTAAGAATTGATACGGAGCGTGTCAAGGTTGTATCTGATTGCCCTGCCTTCGCGATTTCCCAACATCGCAATCGCGTGATTTCACGTAAATTTAACGAACTCGACTCAATAACGCGTGCAAACGTTCAGATTGAGTAGTAGACTTCCGCACTGTTGATATTGTGACGTTAGTCACTAACGGTCAGCAATTGCGCAAACCTTGATTTTCATAACGAAATCGGGAGCGGATGCACCGCTTTCCGACGAAATAGGAACCCAGAAGATGACTCTTTACTTGAAGGCCTGCCCCCGGTGCCACGGGGACATCGCATTGGACGATGACCAATACGGGCGATACATGGAATGCCTCCAGTGCGGATACTTGATCCGCTCCAAGGCGGAAGAGAAGCCCGTCACGGTAGCGCCCTCAACAACACGGGCTGCGTAACCGGAGTCGTTCGCTCAACTCCTTATTAAATAGAAGCCCCGGTTCGTATGAGCCGGGGCTTCTTTTCGTATCCCGTAATTGACGGGCGATCCCTAAAATTAGGCTGACCGTCTCAATCCAGATCGATCACATCTCGTTCGATATCGATGATGTCAGCCTCAAACATCTGAGACTCGGCGTATTCGACGATGCTATCCATCATCTCCGCAGCGTGTCGCGCTCCCTCACTCACTACGGCGATTCCGATCAAAGCTGATTTGAGGCGGTCCTGGTCCCCTACTTCAGCGACGCTGGCCTCAAACCTGTGCCGGAGTCGATCTATCAACGACCGAACCACCTGCCGTTTGCCCTTCAAGGATCGATTGTCGTGTAAACGGAGCGTTAGCCTGCACACTGTTACTTTCATAAACCCACTTTAGCTTCACGGGTGCTTCCGCCGGTGGCGATTTCCATCACCCACCGCCAAAAAAGTTGATCAATTATGGGCGATTGTGATAAAACGCACGTAGGTGGATGATTAGATGATCAGCGCTGCCTCACATGTGAGGCAGCGCCAGTAGACTTCCCAGCAGACTTCAGGAAATACCGCACCGAAGGGCGCGCCGCATGGCCAACGGCTACACAACAGATCTGTCCGAAGACGAAATTCGGCCCAGCACGGACGCGCCTGAGGTCGTCGTTCAACGACTGCCCTTGTATGTCCGTGTGCTGGCCCAGTTTGACGCCGCAGACGCCGAGATGGTGTCGTCAGAACAGCTTGGCTCCCAACTCCACATGACGCCCGCCCAGATCCGAAAGGACCTGAGCTACTTTGGCAGATTCGGCAAACAGGGCCGTGGGTACAACGTCAAACGACTCTCCCTTGAACTCCGCTCCATCCTCGGGCTCGATCGCCAGTGGAACGCAGGACTTATCGGTGTCGGAAGACTCGGCCGTGCGATCATCGCCTACCCCGGATTCAAACCGGAAGGATTCCATGTGGTGGCCGCGTTTGACGCCGATCCATCAGTCATTGGATCATCCGTCGGGGGCATCGATGTAAGGCCGATAGGCCAGATCAAGCAAACTGTGGCCGAGCTCGACATCCAGATCGGCATCGTAGCCGTCCCGGCATCGAACGCTCAGAGTGTGTTCGATGCCCTCGTCGAGGCAGGCATCAAGGCGATCCTTAACTACGCCCCGGTAGCCCCGCAGGTCCCCGAGGACGTAAAGATCAGAGGGGTTGACCCGGTCCTGGCTCTTCAGTCCATGACCTATTTCCTCAAGTCATAAGGCGCAGGGGGGGCACAGCGTCCTCGATCGACCGTCATTCCCGAGCAGTCGGGAATCCAGTCACGGTACCCGTCCATCACGCGCGTGCCAGAATATTTCGCACCGCTGAATTCCAACCCATGTGGGAATGACGGACGGACGCACACCTAAAACAAAACAGGGTCGGAATAAACCCGGTCCCGTTCCAAAAGACTCAAGCCTGAAAACCTAGTCCTCTACGTCGTCGCCGGCGGCGTTACGGATGAACCGCGGCGTCCACGACGTCGTGCCAGGCCGACCCTGATCTGAGCGCGCCGGAACGCCTGCAAAGCGCGGGAGAGATCGACATCTGCCGGACTGCTCTCCACACGTTCCGCGGCACGTTTGAGCGCGTCTTCGGCACGTTCAAGATCAATAGCTACATCCATCTCGGCCGTATCGGCGAGAATCGTCACGTTATTGTTCAGCACTTCTAGGAAACCGCCCGTGACGACGAGAACGTTCTCATCGTTACCAGAACGCACAGTCATCTCGCCGGGCTGCAGCTGAGTCATTAGCGGCGCGTGATTCGGGAGAATGCCAAGCTGGCCTTCGATACCCGGCGCTATCAGCGAGTCCACATCTTCCGAGAACACTTCCTTCTCGGCGGTGACGATTGTTAGTTTGAACGTGGCCATTTACTAGAGGCTCCACCCCCGTAATGGGGCTTGAACAGGATCGGTATTAGTCGTTGGCTTCGGCGAGCAGCTTCTCGCCCTTCTCACGGGCCTCGTCGATCCCGCCGACCATCCGGAAAGCCTGCTCCGGCAGATCGTCGTGCTTGCCGTCCAGAACCTCACGGAACCCGCGAACGGTGTCTGCCAGCGGCACGTAGCGTCCCGGGATACCCGTGAACACCTCGCCAACGAAGAACGGCTGCGTCAGGAACTGCTGGATCCGGCGCGCACGGCCAACGGCCACACGGTCCTCATCCGAAAGCTCCTCGACACCGAGAATGGCAATTACGTCCTGCAGGTCACGATAGCGCTGAAGCACCTGTTGCACTTCCCGTGCAACGGCGTAGTGCTCCTCGCCGACGATGCCCGGTTGCAGCATCCGGGAGTTTGAGGAGAGCGGGTCAACAGCCGGGTATAGACCCTGCTCCGTCATCCATCGCTCAAGTGAAATGTTGGCGTCCAGGTGGCCGAATGTGGTCACGATGCCCGGGTCCGTATAGTCGTCAGCTGGCACGTACACCGCCTGGAATGACGTGATCGACCCATCGACCGTGGTCGTAATCCGCTCTTCAAGATCGCCGATCTCGGTCGCTAGCGTGGGCTGATAACCGACAGCAGACGGCATTCGCCCAAGCAGTCCGGACACTTCCATGCCGGCCAGGATATAGCGGTATACGTTGTCCACGAACAACAGCACGTCCTGCTTCTCAACGTCACGGAAGTACTCCGCCATCGTGAGACCCGTCAGGGCGATCCGTGCCCGCGTTCCAGGAGGCTCGTTCATCTGTCCGAACACGAGCACGGTGCTGTCCATAACACCGTAGTCCTGCATCTCATGCCACAGGTCGTTGCCCTCGCGGGACCGCTCCCCAACACCTGCGAACACGGACACACCGGAGTGCTCCTGTGCGATGTTTCGGATCAGCTCCGTGATGATCACGGTCTTGCCGACGCCGGCTCCGCCGTATGCGCCGACCTTGCCGCCCCTCTGAAACGGGGTAATCAGGTCAAATACCTTGATCCCGGTCTCCAGGATCTCGGTGGTGCCGGTTTGCCGGTCAAAAGACGGCGCAGCCCGGTGAATCGGCCAGTAGTCGGCGGCGTCGACATCGCCAAGGTTGTCGAGCGTCTTTCCGGTCACGTTAAACAACCGTCCAAGAGTGGCCGGTCCCACGGGGACTGCGATCGCTCTGCCCGAGTCCGTAACCTCCACGCCGCGCTTCAGGCCCTCGGTCGGGCCGAGAGCCAGGCAGCGCACCCAGTTGTTTCCGACGTGCTGCTCAACCTCGAGGTAAAGCGTCTCGCCGTCCAGTTGCAGTTCCAGGCCGTTGTAGATCTCCGGAAGGTCTTCCAATGCGAACTCCACGTCCACAACCGTTCCGATGACCTGAACAACCTTGCCGTTAGCCATTTTGGGGCTCCTGTAATTGACCGTTTGGGCCGGGTCCGTGGCCCCCTGCAATAAGGTTGCCTATCCCCGTCCCGTGAATTTCCTGTCGTTGAGTTATTTCGAGATAGCGGGCGCTAAGCCAACGCCTCCACACCGCCGACGATGTCCAGCATCTCGGAGGTAATCGCTTCCTGACGGGCCTTGTTCAACTGCAACGTCAGGTCATCAATAAGATCGTTCGCCGCGTCCGTGGCGTTCTTCATCGCCACCATGCGTGCCGAATGCTCACTCGCTATAGCTTCGAGGACGGCGTGATACACCTCCATCTCGATATAACGGGGGAGCAATTTTTCGAGCACTTCCACCGGTCCCGGCTCGTAGATGTAGCCGATGGCGGCGTTGCCGCTCAGCTCTGCGGGCTCGACCGGAATTAACGTGTCGATGGTCGGGGTCTGCACGGCCGTGTTGATGAAGCGAGAGTAAGCCAGCAACACCCTGTCCACTCCGGCCGACTCGAACTCATTGATAACCAGGTTAGAGATCGCACGCGTGTCTTCTACCCTCGGGTTATCCCCGATGCCGTCGAACACCGCTTTCAATTCTTTACCCGTGCGGAGTGTGAAGTTCCGGCCCTTTTTACCTATTGCCACAAGGGTCACGGGAGATTCGCTCTCCCTGATCACCCTCTCCACGACGCGTGTCAGATTTGTCACAAGTCCACCGGCGAGCCCGCGATCCGGTGTAATCAACACGATTCCCGTGTTCTTCACGTCCCGTGCCTCAAGCAACGGAACCGATGAATCATCGGATCCACGCTCGAGTGCAGCCAGGTGAGACAGCACCGAGTTCATGTGCTCGGAGTAAGGCCGGCCGGCCACCACCATCTCCTGTGCGCGTCGCATCTTGGACGCGGCGATCATCTGCATGGCGCGGGTGATCTTCGCCGTGTTGGCGACACTACGGATTCGGCGTCTTAGTACTTGGGTGCTTGGCATGAATGTTGGTGCTCTCGGGCGGCGCTAAGTCCGCCCGATTCGCTCCTAGTCTTCCAGATTGATTGTCTGTTTGAACGCGGCCGCCGCTTCGGAAAGCTTTGTGCGCGCATCGTCGCTCAACTCACCCGTCTCAAAAATCCCTGTAAGGACCTCCGGGATGTTGGCGGCCGTGTACTCGTGCCATCCGACCTCGAACTCGAGGATCTTGGATATCGGCACGTCGTCCAGGTCGCCGTTCGTACCGAGGAAGAAGATCGAAACCTGCTGTTCCATCGTGAGCGGAGAGGTCTCATTCTGCTTCAGAACCTCGGTCATTCGCTGACCACGCTCAAGCTGGTTACGCGTCGCTGCGTCAAGATCGTCGGTCCCGAACTGGGCAAATGCCGCAAGCTCACGGAACTGAGCCATGTCCAATTTCAGCCGACCGGCAACGTCACGCATCGCTTTGGTCTGGGCAGCACTGCCGACACGGCTGACCGAAAGACCGGCGTTAAGGGCTGGCCGAATACCTGAGTTGAACAGCTCCGATTCAAGATAAATCTGACCGTCAGTAATCGAAATCACGTTTGTCGGCACGTACGCAGACACGTCACCCGCCTGCGTCTCGATAATCGGCAGACCTGTGATGGAACCACCGCCATGATCGTCGTCGAGCCGAGCGGCTCGCTCAAGGAGCCGGGAGTGGAGGTAGAAGACGTCACCCGGGTACGCCTCACGACCCGGAGGCCGGCGAAGCAGCAGCGACATCTGGCGGTAGGCCCATGCGTGCTTGGTGAGGTCGTCGTAAACAATCAGGACGTCCTTGCCCTGGTCCATGAAGTACTCGGCCATCGCAGCGCCGGCGTAAGGAGCCAGGTACTGCAGCGGGGCGGCGTCTGATGCGTTGGCGGCGACCACGATCGTGTGGTCAATCGCACCATGATCACGCAGCGTCTGCGCAACCTGCGCAACCTTACCGACCTTCTGGCCGATAGCGACGTAGATGCAGATAACGCCGGTGTCGTTCTGGTTGATGATGGCGTCGACACATACGGACGTCTTGCCGGTGTTGCGGTCCCCAATGATCAGCTCACGCTGTCCACGACCGACCGGGATCAGGCCGTCGATGCCCTTGATTCCGAATTGGAGCGGGGTGTCCACAGACTTCCGCACAACAACGTTAGGAGCCAGTCGCTCGATCGGCATGGTGGCGGCAGAATCGATCGGGCCCTTGCCGTCCAGCGGCCTGCCCAGCGAGTCAACAATGCGGCCCATCAGGCCTTCGCCAACCGGGACTTCAGCGATGCGACCCGTGCTTCGGACCTCGTCGCCTTCCTTGATGTGCGTGTACTCGCCGAGAATCACGGCTCCGACGCTGTCTTCTCCAAGGTTCAGTGCCATGCCGATCGCGTCACCCGGGAACTGCAACAGCTCCGTGTAACTGACATCGGACAGGCCGTGGATAGTCGCCACGCCGTCAGCCGCCTGAACGACCGTGCCAACGTCGACCATGGTCAATTCGCCGCCGAATTCCTCGATCTGGCGCTTGATGACCGAGGCTATGTCCTGTCCTCTGACCGCCATGCGATCTCCTCCGTGAGCCTCTAAAAAGCCCTGTGTTCGTGACACTCACCGGACACTCTGTTTAGAGAGGCGGTGAGCACCAGCCCTGAACCGGCAATCATGCTGCCGGCCGGGCGACGTTATTTCTCTTGGTACCGGTGTTCCCCGGTTTTAATCTTCTCCGCGGGTCACGACAGCCGGTCGTCCCAGTGTCTGTCGGAGCGACCGAAGTTTTGACCGCAAGCTGCCGTCGACCAGCCGGTCCCCGACCCGTGCCACCATCCCACCCAGGATCTCAGGGTCTTCCCTGAAGGTCGCTTCAACATCTTGACCAACCAATGCGCTGAGGCGGGTAACAATCTCAGAGCGTACTGCGTCGTCGATCGGGACCGCCGTTGCGATATCGGCCCGTGCGATTCCCCGCTCGGCGTCCAGCAGCGCCCGGTAATCGTCCCGAATCGCCGGAGCGAGTCGCGACGCACTGTGCGTCACCAGTAGCTTTGCCAGGTTCTGAGCCTGGTCGCCAAGTTCCCCGAGGACCTTATCGATACCGTCCATCTTGATGGACATCGGGACCTGGGGAGCATCAAGCAGCGCAGCGAAATCCTCGTTACTCAGCGCCGTCGCCAGTGCGTCGAGGTCTGCTGACCACTCGTCAAATACGTCGTTCTCGGACGCTATCTCAAAGGCGGCCTGTGCGTAGCGTCGTGCTTTTGGCGCCATGCCTAGACCCCCTTCGCTTTATTTACGGTGCATCCGGTAACGTCGGTCGACATTTAAGAGTCCCCACCGTCTCTGGCGAGTCCTTCTTGAAGTACGCCCTCGATGATCTCTCGGTGCGCCTGCGCATCAAGCGATCGACCGATCACGCGCTCGGCGGCATCAACCGCCAAATTCGCGAACTCGGCCCTGATCTCTTCAATTGCGCCGTTCCGCTCACGCCGGACCTCTTCAGTAGCCCGCTCGCGCAGGGATTCGAGGTCAGCGCGAACGCGTTCCTCCTCCGTGACCCGCAGTCTTCCAGCCACTTCTCGCGCTTCCGCGATCAGCGCCTGGCCCTGTATCCGGGCCTCGGCTATCTCCTGTTCTACACGCTCGGCAGATGACGCAGCGTCTTGCTGTGCCCTTTCGGCCGCCTCGAGACTCTCTTTGATCCGAGTGGAGCGCCCATCGAGCGCCTTTGATATCGGACCGTACAGAAGCTTCGAGAGGATAAAGAACAGGATCAGAAAACTGACGAGCTGTGTTACCAGTCCCGGCAGGTTTATGCCTATCTCAGCCATCGATATTCCTCAAAACGAGTCTGGCGATCTAACGCCGTTCCCGCACCCACGACCCCCGGGAAGCGCTCTAAAGCGTCCCCGGCGCCGTGCAGGTGTTTATGGCTACGCAACGAAGATGATGATGATTGCCACCACCAACGCGTAAATGGCGATTGCTTCAGCGAACGCGATCGCAAGGATCATGTTCTGCTGGATGACACCGCTGGCCTCTGGATTGCGGCCAAGGGCTTCCATCGCCTTACCGGCCAGAATGCCAATACCAAGGCCCGGTCCAATGGCGCCGAGTCCAATGGCCAGTCCGGCGGCAAGTGTGGTCAGATCCGTTTCCATTTCGGTACCTCTCCTGCAGAGTTCTACGATTAAACGTTTAGGTCACGGGCATCACACGCTGGAACTCTCCAACATGTTGGCTGATGCACCGACAGAGTCAAATAAAGCGCCTCGACGCTAGTGCTCCTCCTCGGCATGGCCAAGCGATGCCATCACTCCGAACACGAGGGTCAGCATAGCGAAGATGAAGGCCTGGATTACGCCGACGAACAACTCCAGGCCGATGAACGGGATAATCCCGATCAGCGGGAACAAGAACGCCATGGCGACAAGCAAAACTTCACCGGCGAACATGTTTCCGAAAAGACGGAAGGTGAAGCTGATCGTGCGGGCCAGTTCACCAACAAGCTCCAGGATCCCGACAAAGAAATAGATCGGCCCCTGCTTGATGTTAATGAACTTTCCGCCGTATCCACGGAATCCCAGGGAACGGAATCCCCAGATCTGGACCGTGATCATCGCCACCAGCGCTATCGCCAGGGTGTTGTTCACGTCTGTGTTCGCCCCACGCAGATACGGGACGAGGATCCCAACATCTTTCGCCAGGTCCACTTCACCAGTCTTGATGTCCGATAAAAGATCATCGTCGATTTCAAGATCACCATCGCCATCTCGTCCCAACTTTGATTCGTCGATTATGAGGTCGTGTGTCTCCTCATCTATCGATAACGAATTCAAAGGAATGGCATCCTGGCCAGTCTGCCCGAATGGGATCCACTTGAAACTACCACCGCCGCCCGAGAAGACGACCAGATCAGGGTCTTTGAAATCAGCCTCGCTGCCATCTTGCTCAGCCTCTTCAATGGCATGTTCTCTATGTTCGACGAACTCTTCAGACGTCTCAATCCAACCGATGGTGCCAACACCCGGAAGGACGCCAATCCAGTTATTTATCACGACGACGAGGAAGATGGATAAAACAAGAGGGAGGAACCGTCGGCCGTGACGCCCCCCGGCGGCAGACTCCCCCAGCTTGATGAAGAACTCGACGATGACTTCGAGGAAATTCTGAAGGCCCGTCGGAACGTCTTTCTCCGGGGAGTTGCTGCGGATCTTTCGGGTGCCGAAGAAAGCGACGAGGGTAAGGATGATGCCGGCGATCCAGAACATGATCGCTGAGTTCTTTACTTCGTACTCAAAGAAACCCAGGTCAATCGCGGGCGCCACACGTTCAGCAGGAAGTTGGATCGCTGCGATAGGAGCGCCGAGGAATCCAAGGCCAAATGGTGCGCCAAGAGCGCCGCCGGCGACCGATAGCCCAAACACGCCAGCAATGACTATCAGCGTGATCAGTTTTTTCGGGCTGGAGAAAATCTTCGATTACCTCTGCGCAACAGCGCTACGCGATTTTATCCCGGACGGTCTACCGGGGATCTCCGTTTTCAACTTCATCAGCAGAATTATCCGAATTGTCGCCCCACATGGCGTTCAATATTCGAATCATCCCTGCAAACGCGACCACAATTCCGAGGGCGAGACCAACAAGCGTCAGAACTGGAGCTGTGTCAAATCGACTGTCCAGCCAGAAGCCGCCGCCCGTCCCACCGGCGATGCTCAGCGCAACAGCCCAACCTACACCCATCAGCCGCCCTAGCAGCGCAATGGTGCTCCGATTCCCGGACGATTGGCCCATCGTTGCCGTACGCACCCGCAAAAACTGCAGATTACGCTCCGAATTTCGATTGTGGACTTTATCACACACTGTTCCGCTGGACAACGGAAAATCCAAAATTCCCTCAACCCCGCTGGGAGACACCTTGAAGTCTCAAGAATCCCCGTCAGCTCTCGCTGAATTGAGGTAAACGGACCGGATGTGAAATACAGTCGATCGATGCCCAAAGCGGAACAATTGCCCCACCACGAACGCGGTCCACTATACGGCGCGAAAGGACGGCACGCGCGCGGAACGTAGGGTCCGGCGAAAAACACGGGATATGCGTGATTTCGTGCAGGTCACCCCGGCGGCGTAGCAACCCGGTAGGGGCAGGGCTTGCTCTGCCCGACGCCTGTGTCACGCACTCGTTGTCATCCTGAGCCCGACACTTGTGACGCGAAAACGCTACGAATCGAGCGTGACGCAATTACTGTCATCCTGAGCCCGAGGCGAAGGATCTACCGGCTAGCAGAGTGCAAGAAAGCCCATCGTACAGCCGCCATCCACCGGCCACATTCTTCGCCGCACCCGCCTCCGAATGAAAGATGGCCGGAAAACGGGCGGTTAACGCTATGGGATACCGGCCAGGAGATTCCTCGCGTGCCGGCTTCGGAATGACAAAACTAGTGTCTAACCGCACCAAAACGATTCCAAAGCCTCACATCAGTGTCCGGCCAACCAAAACCCGTGCGCCAAAACCCGAAAAACCTCAGGCGTCTTTACCGGCATCTCCGATGTCGTCCAGATCCAGGGTATCGATGAAATCCTTGAACGCGGACATCCGCTCTATCTCGCTCTCGGTGGGTGGGCCTCCGGCCGATTCTCGCCCATCGCCGTCTCCGACAACCGCCTTGCCCGTCTCGGCATCCATATGCACACCGGCGCGGTCCAGCACCGACTCCTCGGCATAAATCGGCACCTTGGCCCGTACCGCTAGTGCCAGAGCGTCGGAAGGACGTGAATCGACTGCTATCGTCTTATCGGACGCGGTCATAACTATCTTGGCGAAAAAGGTCTCTTGATCCAGGCCGGACACGACTATGTGATCGACCACCCCGCCCAGGTCGCCGATCAAGTGATGCAACAGATCGTGCGTCATCGGGCGTGGGGGCGTCAGGTCTTGCAGTTTCAGGGCGATAGCCTCAGCCTCTGGCTGCCCGATCCAGATGGGCAGGAACCGTTCTGCGTCCTTCTCTTTGAGAATGAGGATGCGCGAGTAGTTCAGAAGGCTTACTCGAATGCTATCGATGACCATCTCACGCATGATCTCGTCCCCTCCGACTTTGGCCGAATATCTGTAAATAGATAGTTAGGAACGTTGATTCTCCGGCCGACGCCGACATCGAATCAACTACATGTCACCACATCACCGCACGTACATTAGGTGCGTACTCACTGGGGTGTCAAACGATGTTGTGACCCCGTTGCGCCGGTACTAACCCTGTGTGGTTGTCTCAGAACCGGACACTCTCGAACGTATCCGGCGGTCGACTTGCCTCCGGGGAAGCATGACTCGATGCCCACAACCGGTACAACGCAACCCGATGTCCGCGCCGATTCGATAAATCGTCCAGTCGTTTACGCCACACGGATGTCCCTTCTTAAGGGTTATACGGTCTCCCACTTCATATTGGACCGTTTCTCCATCTGGTTGGCCCGTTGCGCCGTTCACTACGGACTCTTCATTTCCGGGCCTCGTTAATCTGATCCCTCAAGCTTTCCACCGCCTGGCGCGCCGCGCTGGCAAACGTTCCCGCCTCTTCAGATGCGTAGATTATGCCGCGTGAGGAGGAGATCATCACCCCACGCCCCTCTGCGTTAACCCCGGCACGCGTCGCCGCTTCCACATCTCCACCCTGCGCCCCAACTCCGGGGATAAGGAACGGCATGTCTGGATGCTGTTCGCGTAGCTCCGCCATCTCCCCGGGATACGTGGCACCCACTACGATCCCGACGTTACCCCGGCTATTCCACTCGGATGCGAGCCGTGCCGTGTGCTCAAACAGTTTCCCCTCAACACCATCCCCGGTCAGCTTAAGATCCTGTAGCTCCGCAGCCCCCGGGTTAGATGTCCTGCACACGATGATCGCCCCACGATCCGCGCGCTCCGTAAACGGTTCAATCGACTCCCGACCGAGGTACGGATGCAGCGTCACCGTGTCGAAATCCCATACGTCAAACATCGCCTGCGCGTAAGCCGCCGCGGTGGAACCAATGTCCCCGCGTTTGCAATCGCCTATTAATAAAATGTCCGGGGCGACGTCCTTGATGTGCGAGATCGTCTTCTCAAGCGCCCGAAGTCCGTCCATGCCAAGCGCTTCGTAGAACGCCAGCTGCGGCTTGTAAGCGCACACAAGGTCTTTCGTGGCATCCACAATCGCACGATTGAACTCTGCGACATCGCTGACGGCCATTCGCCGCGGATCCGGGTCAAGTCCGACGCAAACCAGCGACCCGCTAGAGCGAGCCACGGCATCCAGTTTTTCGACCCATCCCGTCATGCGCAGTAATCTTTCTTGACTTGACCGCTTACCGATCGCTCGCCGTCCGAATCACAGATCGGCCTGTTCGAGAATATAGGAGTTGTGCGCTCGCAGGCGTGCGAGGCGGCTTATTAACGGAGAGTTGCAGATGGGTTCCAGATTTCCCCGATGACAGCACCGTCCCCCAGAACACCGAGCGACGCCGACATCCGCTCCCTTTACGACCGTCTTTACGCGGCTTACGGACCTCAACACTGGTGGCCCGGCGATGGCCCGTTTGATGTGATCGTCGGCGCCATCTTGACCCAGAACACCAACTGGACCAACGTGGAGAAGGCGCTGCACGCCCTGCGCGACGCCAACGTCTGGTCTTTCAATGCGATCTATCGCACCGAAAGAGACGAGCTGGCGACCCTGATCCGGCCATCCGGCTATTTCAACCAGAAAGCCCGCAAGTTGCACGAGTTCGCAGCGCTGGTCGAAAACGACTTCAACGGCGAGCTGGATCAGCTACTCGGCTTACCGACACACGATCTGCGAGCGCGACTACTCAATATCTGGGGAATCGGTGAAGAGACGGCGGACGACATCGTACTGTACGCCGCCAACAAGCCATCCTTCGTGATAGACACTTACACACGCAGGATAGTCGACCGACTCGGCTGGCGCGTTGACGGAAATCAGTACTCCGACTACCAGTCGCTGTTCACACAACGATTACCTCAGGACGCCACCCTCTACAACGAGTACCACGCCATGCTGGACCACCACGCCTCGGCAGTCTGCCGGCCAACGCCCAGATGCGACGAATGCTGCCTTCGGAACATGTGTCCAACGGGGAACAACTGAAATCCACGCTACGCGGAACCACCAATTGTCATCCCGAATCCGAGGCGAAGAGCCCGTCCTGAACTAGATTCAGGAATCTCCCGGCGAGCAGAGTGCAAAAGGTCTGGCGTGTGTGCAGTCATCCAGCGGCGAGATTCTTCGTCGCAAACTCCTCAGAATGACTTGTCGAGTTATCAGCGTGACGCGCGTTGACACGTCACCATCCGCCTCGGCTACCCCAACGGCGCAGCCTCCAGCAGCTTGATACTGCTCGTCTTGAACACAAGGTAAGCGTCCTGCCCCTGCTCCAGGCTGAGCGCATCCACCGCCCCCTGCGTCAGTGCCACGAGTACCGGCACCCCAATATCGACGGTCGCGTACACGCCGTCCCCGACAGGATCCAGGTCTGTGATCGACCCTGGAATGACGTTTCGGGCGCTCAACCCGGACGGCTTCTCCGTGGCAAGGATGATCTCTTCGGCCCCAAGGGCCACGATCACCGGCGCATCGACCGGGCGATCTATCGGTGGCGTAATAATCTCGATCGCACCCACTTTCACCCGGCCGGACGAGTCCATTCCACCCGGCTCGATAACCCTCCCGTCCAGAAGATTCTCAACCGGGTCGTCCCTGACCATTCCGCCCACCGCGGGGTCCAATAGCACACGGGAGGGCCGGCCCGAAGCCACAACCCTCCCACCTGACAGCACAAGCGCGTCTTCTGCCAGCGCCAGCACCTCGGAGATCGAGTGCGACACGTAAACCATCGGGATACCGAGGTCGGCGTGGACCCGACGCAAGTAGCTGAGCACGACGCCGCGTAAGCGGGCATCCAGCGAAGCCATCGGCTCATCAAGCAATAGCAACCGCGGCGACATCGCAAGCGCACGAGCGATCGCAACGCGCTGGCGTTCTCCGCCTGATAGAGACCCCGGAGATCGGTCCATCAGCGGCCGCAATCCGAGCAGCTCGACAACGTGATCCACATCCACCCGGCGATCGGGTTCCGGCGTCCGCGCTCGGCCGTACATGATGTTGCCGGACACGCTCATGTGGGGAAACAGGGCGCCATCCTGGAACACAAGTCCGATCCGGCGTTTTTCCGGCGGCACAAACGTCTTCGGGCTGCCTCGATACAGGTCTGTCCCGTTCAGCACGATCTCACCGTCATCCGGCTTGAACAGTCCGGCTAGACAGTTCAGCAGTGTCGTCTTGCCGCTCCCGGACGGCCCGAACAACGCCGTAATCCCCGGACCAAAATCCCCGGCAACTTCGAGCGAAAATTCTCCCTGCGTGCGCGTAAAAGAAAAGCGGAGCACACCGGTCGTATCAAGACCCGTTCCCGGGGAGTCTGGGGAGTTCAATGCGTCACTTGCCAAGGGTTAAGCGCCAAACCCGGCACGGTGTCGGCGACCAGACAGGCCCCCGCGGCGGAGTAGCAGGTCGTGCACGATGAGCGTGGCGACGGCCAGCGCTATCGACACCACTACAAGCCGGACCGCCGCCTGGTCGTCGCCGGCCTGGATTCGGGTGAATATCCCCAGCGGAACGGTCTGAGTTCGACCGGGAATATTGCCGGCGACCACGATCGTGGCCCCAAACTCGGACAACGCACGAACCGATCCGATCAACACGCCGGCGAGCAGTCCACGGTACGCAAGCGGGATCGTCACGGTCATCAAAACCCGCCACGGTCCCGCGCCCAGACTGCGGGCGGCAAGCTCCAATCGCGGGTCTACACCTTCAAGAGCCACTACAAATGTCCTGACGATGAGCGGAAGTGCGACGATCGCCGAGGCAAGAGACGCCGCGAATGTCGTGAACGCCAGACCATCAAATGGCCCCCGGCTGCCGAGCAGTATCAACAGCCCGTACCCGATCACGACGGGCGGCAAGGCCAGCGGCAGTGACACCACGGCCTCGATCAGGAATCGGCCGCGTAACTGTTTCCGGACGAGCAGCCAGGAAAGCCCGAAGCCGATCGGAAGCGCTATCAGCATCGCCACGGCCGCGACACGAAGCGAGAGCAGGACGATTGTTAGGTCAGACGACATCGGCGCTAAGTCTATCTCCCGCCCCGGTCACTCAGACGCTGACACGAATCCGTGACGCATAAACACGGCTATTGCCCCATCAGAGACGAGAAATTCAAGAAACTCGACGGCGAGATCCGTCCCACTCCCGCCTTTAACGACCGCCGCCGGGTAGATGATCGGATCGTGCAACTCCTCTGGCACCTCGAACACCACCGTAACGCCGCTGGAGTTCGCTGCATCTGTCGCATACACCAGCCCGAACGCCGCGTTACCGGTGTCTACAGCGCCCACCGCGGCCCGAACATCAAGCGTCGGGATGACTCGCGATCCCAGTCCTTCCCATAGCCCGGACATTTCAAGCGCCTGCTTCGCATACAACCCGGCAGGCGCCAGCACCGGATCCGCAAGCGCTATCCGACCCTCGGTCGAGGCCAGGTCACGTATGTGAGCGAGCGGAAAAGATCCCGCATCGCCTATGACAACAAGGCGGTTCCGGAGAAGGTCCAACCGACTCCCGGCGACGATGTTCCCGGACGCTTCCAACTGATCCAGAGGACCGTTTCCCGCAAAGATCACGGCGTCTGCGGGAGCGCCCAACTCAACCTGACGGGCCAGGGCGTTCGAGCCGCCATAACTGAAAACCACCTCCACGCCGGACTCGTTCTCGAACTCTTGACCGACCTCTACAAGCACATTGGACATTGAAGCCGCTGCAAAGACCAGGATAGAGTCGCCTTCCCCATCGCCCCCACAGCCGATGCTCAACAGCACACAAGCCGCTAACAAGGCCGCCATCACTCGCGTTGCAGCCACCCGTATCCAGGTCGTTACCATCAATTCCATTTCCCCGTAGACATTTTCGACATGAAGGATTGATGTGCTTCTGGCCGCAAATACATATACATCAGTTCAATTCTGAGGAAACGATCACGATGCGGCCACATACGACGTGACATGTTAGAATTGCCGCGTTCTCTGGCGGTCGCGTGCCGTCCGCCTGGTCGCTCGTGCTGCCACCTCGACAACAAGAACTGTATCCCCCTCAGGAGGGGCCCTTGGCCCAGACAGCTCAAGGTTATTCGTTTTCCAAGTTCGCCGGCCTGGACTTCTACGCCGAAGTCAACGCCGCCA
>JAYGCG010000033.1:0-5878 GCA_046583455.1 Dehalococcoidia bacterium
CCCCTCACCGTAACCGTGTTAATCGTCGGTTTTATCGCGGGCCTGGCCGATTCGATATTTGCTCCGATTGTTGACCCGCTCATAGGGAGACACATCCCGGGGCTCGGCCTTGTAATTCTTATCGCGATCGTCTTCCTGATCGGCCTGCTCAGCCACCGCGTTGCTGAAGTTCTCGGCCGCTGGATAGAGCGTGGGATCGTCAAATTCCCGTTTATCGGCCGGGTTTATGTGACGGCTAAACAGGTCGCAATGTCTGTCTCGGGTGGACAGGAATCAAGCTTTGACACGGTGGTTAGCGTTCCGTTCCCTACAGAAACCAGCCTGGCGATTGGCTTCCTGACACGGGAGTTTACGAACGATCAAAAGCGCGAATATGGAATCGTGTACATCCCGACCACGCCGATCCCCAGTTCCGGGTTTCTGCTGATAGTTCCGATGACCGACATCCATATCCTTGAAATGTCGTCCACCGAGGCCATGCAGATGGTAGTCACCGGCGGAGTTGTTGTGCCAAGCAGCCTCGGCGATCTCGGCAAGTAGGTAGCGGAGCCTCGCTCACCCCCCACGCTGAAGCACGGCTCCGGGTCTCACCCCGGTGTGAACCCCGTCTCTTATCACCGATTCTCCGTTCACAAAAACGTAAGACATGCCTATCGGGTAGCGGTGCGGATCTTCGAACGTGGCTACATCGCTGATCGTTTTCGGATCAAAGACGACGATGTCCGCTATCGCGCCCTCACGCAACGTCCCACGGTCTGAAAGCCCGAGTCGCCTGGCCGGCATCCCGGTCATCTTGTGGATAGCCGTCTCGATCGAGATCAGCGGCTCGTCCCTGACGTAACGTCCAAGGACGCGCGGGAAGGTGCCGTAAAAGCGCGGATGTGGCATCGATGCCTCCCAGGTCCCGGCGCGTTCGATCGCGTTGCCATCGGACCCGATCATGGCGTGCTCATACTGCATGAAGAATCGAATATCGCCCTCTACGCGGTTGTGCATGATCTCGGCGACATCGTTGTCCTCTTCTTCGATCAGCATCAGCATCGCTTCGATCCCATCCACGTTTCGCATCTCGGCGATCTCGGCCAGCGTCTTACCAACCAGTCCCCTGTTCTTTTCGCTGGCGACCGTAGCAACTACATGTGGCTCAAACGACCACGGGAGTCCGCCAAACCAGCCCTTTGAGGTGTCCTCGTGGACCTTCTTGCGTGTGACGGGGTCACGGAGCCGTTTAAGTAGCGCGGCCACTCCACCTTCCTGGACCCAGCCGGGCAAAAGCTGGCTGAACCCGGACGAGGACGCCGTGTAGGGATACATGTCGCACGTGACGTCATCACCGCCGGCGCGTGCTGCGTCGATAACGGCGACGAGTTGATCGCCGTTGCCGTACTCACGGGAGTCGATGATGGCGATATGCGAGAACTGCACGGGGACGAGCGCCCGTCGGCCTATCTCGACCGCCTCCTCAATCGCCTTGATGTGCCAGCCCGCCCAGACGCGGGCGTGCGTGGCGTAAAAGGCGTAGTTGTAAGGAGACATCACGGAAGCGAGAGAGACGATCTCGTCGGTATCGGCGTAACTGGAGGGAGGGAGAGTCAGCCCGGTGGACATTCCAAATGCGCCCTGCTCCATGCCTGTCTTCAAGAGGGCTTGCATGTCTGCGAGCTGATCGGCGGTCGGCGGGCAATCGTCAAGTGCGCCGGTCGCCCTGCGCAACGCCGAGTGGCCGATCAGCGGAGCGATGTTGATGGACACGCCCTGCAACTGAACTGTCTTCGTGTAGCCGGCCAGATCGCTCCAGTTCCGCTCCCCGGCCAGTCCTCTCCCCGCCCGCACATTGTCTCCCGTCGGAAACCACGAAAAGCCACAGTTTCCTATGACCTCCGTCGTGACGCCCTGGTACGCCTTGCTTTCGCCGCCGGGATGGTCGATCAGCGTCAAATCCGAATGAGTGTGTATGTCTATGAAGCCCGGGCATACGATTCGACTGTCTGCCTCGATCACCGTGGGCGCGTTGTGTCCGGCGTCGGCGAGATCGGCGATCGCCGTGATCCGTCCATCGGAGATGCCGATATCGGCCCGGCCGCCCGGAGAGCCGTCGCCATTAATAACGGTGCCACCCCGGATAATCGTGTCAAACTTCATAGGTATCCTCCGGCGTGGGTACGTGACAAGAGAGGGTATGCTGCGCCCTCGTTGCTACACTTGTAATCTGGTTTTATCTGGCATGGTCGGCGAAGCAACCCGCTGACGCCACCTTTTTCTCAGCGCACTAAGGCAGTTCAGAACTTGTTCGAGTCACTATCAGACAAACTCAACGGCGCATTTGCCCGGATGACCGGCAAGGGAAAATTATCCGAGAAGGATGTCGACGAGGCTTTGCGCGATGTTCGCCTCGCCCTCCTCGAGGCGGACGTGGACTTCAAGGTCACACGTTCCTTTGTCCGCGCCGTCAAGGATCGAGCCACTGACGAGAATATCTTTACGTCGCTGACGCCGGGACAGTCGGTCGTGCGGATCGTCAACGAAGAGCTGGTCAAGATTCTCGGCGGCGAGGCCGAGGGGCTGGCCCGTGGCGAGACCCCGCCGACGGTCATCATGCTCATCGGACTCCAGGGAGTTGGCAAAACCACATCGGCCGCAAAACTGGCCCGATTGCTCAGGGAGCAGGACGAGACGGTCACTATAGCGGCCTGTGACCTGCGGCGGCCTGCGGCGATCGAGCAACTCGTACAGCTCGGCGATGACCTTGGCGTACACGTATACCGTGAAGATCCTCAGAAATCGACTCCCCTCAAGGTCGCCCTTAACGCCGTAAAAGAGGCGCAGCGCGACAACACCCACTACCTGATTCTTGACACCAGCGGGCGTATCGCCATCGACGACGAGCTGATGCAGGAGCTGGAAGAGATTCGGGACGCGGTGCATCCTGTCGAGAGCCTGCTGGTTGTCGACGCCATGACCGGACAGGACGCAGTGCGCTCCGGGACGGAGTTCAAGGAACGCATCGGGCTGACCGGAATCATTATGACCAAGATGGACGGTGATGCCCGCGGCGGCGCGGCGCTGTCCATGCGATCGGTCACCGGCGTGCCGATCAAGTTCATCGGCGTAAGCGAGCGTCCGGATGGCCTTGAGAGGTATCACCCGGATCGGATGGCTTCACGGATCCTGGGAATGGGCGATGTTCAAACGCTCATCGAGAAGGCCGAGGAGCAGTTTGACACCGATCAGGCCATGGAGCTTGAGCAGAAGTTGCGGACGCAGTCGTTCGACCTTAACGACATGCTTCAGCAGTTGCAGGCGTTCAAAAAGATGGGCGGCATGGCGAACGTCCTCGGCATGATCCCTGGCATGGGATCACTCAAGGGTCGGATGAACCCCAAGGACATGGACGAGAGCCGGATCACACGCGTTGAGGCGATGATCCACTCGATGACTGCAGCTGAACGGGCGAATCCCAAGTTGATTAACGGCTCCAGACGAAAGCGCATCGCCGATGGCTCGGGTACGACAGCAACAGACGTGAATCAGTTGCTGGGGCAGTTCCGGCAGATGCAGAAGATGATGAAGAAGATCTCGTCCGGGAAGGGCCGCCGCGCAGTGATGAGCATGCTGGAAGGCCGTTAGGGCACGACAGGCTGCACTGTCCGCAAGGGCCGCGATTTAGAAGATGGTGCGGCTTAATAGAACCGCGCCACCCCGGACCCTCTCACGCATCGCTCGGTACCTCCACCCGAATTCTGTGGGGCACGTGAATCATCGCGCTGGACGATGCCGGTAGCTGCCAATATGCTGCGTTCTGGACGCGCTGCCTCTGGCGGCGATTTTCGTCACGTCGGGCGACACCCGGCGCTACTCATCACATCTACACATTTCTGGGGACCAGCACTTTGATCTCACAGCTCCGTATCTACACGATCAACAAAGGCCAGATGGATTCCTGGCTCAAGGTATTCAATGAAGACCTGAGACCGCAGTTGGCCGAGCACGGGATAAAGGTGGACGGCACCTGGGTCGACGTCGAGAACGAACGCTTCATCTGGGTCCGATCGTTTGAGGACCAGGCGGACCTGGAGAAGAAGGAAGCCGCGTTTTACGGGTCAGAGAAATGGCTCGCCGGTGTGGACCACGTCCGCGGGCACCTGGCTCGTCGGGACATCAGCGTAATTAACCCGGTATAGGCGATATACCGGCGAGGCGCGTTAACGCCCTGTCGCCAAGTTCCATCACATAGGGAGGGAACAGGATGCTGTCCGAACTTCGGATCGTGACGATCAAAGACGGCCAGATGGACAACTGGCTCGACCTGTTTCGCGATAGGGTCGCGCCGTTGGCGAGCAGGCTCGACATTCAGATCTCCGGCGCGTGGACGGACGTGGAGCGCAGGCGATTCATCCAGATTCGGTCCTTCGAGGATGCCGACAACATGGCGGCAAGCCGCGCCCGATTTATCGATCATCGTGAATGGCGAGCGATAGAAAGGCGCGTGTTGGACCTAGCCCCGGAACAGGACATCGTGCAGCTCCAGCCGATCTGGCATTTCGACGATTGGAATAACAACTGGCATTTGCAGAACATGGAACACTCCCCACTTGCCCAACTCCGGATGTACACCATCAAAGAGGGCATGCTGGCCGACTGGGAAGACCTGTTTAAGCGGTACGAGATCCCGGGCCACCAGGCGGCCGGCATCCCGATCGAGTGGCTATCGCACGACCTTGAGGAGGAGAGGTTCTTCTGGATCCGCTCGTTCGAGAACGAGTGGGAGATGGAGGCCAGCCAGAATCGTTTCCACGAAGGTCTTGACTGGCAGGCGATCAAGGACCGGGTGCCGACGATGCTCGCGCACACGGAAGTGATGATGATGAACCCGGTGGAGTTCGAGTAGGGGTGGATTACCCAGGCGTGATTCGAAGTAAACCCCGGCGCCGGGAGTTACGGCAATCCAACTCTGCTACTGAATGCCGCGCGGTGGCTTTACGCGCTGGATGGCGTAGTAGGTGCCGATGATCAGGCCGAGGATTGCTGTGAAATCTCCAAAGATTGTCAGTACCAGGAAGGACGAGAGGACCGACAGGCCTGCCACCCATTGCAATGCCCGGCTCTGTTTATGTCCGCTGGCCCGATATACGACTTCTCCGACCGCCCAGCCGATGGCTCCGACGATGATGATGCCAAAAAACGGGATCTGTAATAGCACAACGATGAACCCGGCCAGAAATGAAAGGCTGACCGCGGTTCCAAATCCTGCTGCTGCCGCTTTCCCAAGCTCCCCCGTGTCCACCTCGAACATCGGTAATGTCCGTACCTTTGCGCAGTCCGGACAGCGCGAGCCGACGACTGTCTGGATCAGACAGTTCGGGCAGATCAGTTCATCGCATCGTCCGCAGCGCAGGTTGGTTTCTGTCTGGGGATCGCGCGGACAGTAAATTACTTGTTGTTCAGTCATCGGAACGGCGGGTCGCCCTGGTGCGTTACATGTCAGGCGCTACCTGCCGGGGTCTCCTCTCAGCCAGGCATCCCGGTCTTTTATGTCTCTATCGTAGATGAGCCGGTTCCAGTAAATATGAAACCGTTTCGCCGCATCTGGATTCCCGTCCCGTATGTCAGGGGACGCTCGTCGCTCACCAGGATTAGATGCTACCCGCTTGATCACGGATATCACGGCGAACAACGCGGCGTAAATGACGTATTCCTGCGCCAGCCCGAACCCTGCCACGATGAACGGAAGTAGGACCAGCGCGATCAACCACCCGACGGGCGAATTACGGGTGATGATCCAGTAGAGCAGTCCTATGCCGGCGAATATGAACCAGATCGGCCACGCCATGGCGAACATCACGCCGCTGCCTGTGCCCAGTCCCCTGCCGCCGGAAAA
>JAYGCG010000076.1:0-13602 GCA_046583455.1 Dehalococcoidia bacterium
GGATATCGGCGTTAAAATAGGACCAAAACAGGTCAGTTGCCAGCGGGTTAGAAAGATAGCACGCGTCAATATTAATTACTATCTCAGGAATCGCCTTTTGCATCGTGCTGAGACTCGGCGAATGCGAACCCGATCGAGCACTGAGTTCTTCCAATTGGCGAAGTAAGTCGGTTTCTCTAGATGAAATTGTGATTGGACTGAGATTAGTTAGCATCAAGATCCTTATCTCTAGTTGCAGTCGTTATTTCTAGTAGTGATTCGTCAGGGTATGTAGGACGAGTCCCACCCGCAGGCCAAGGCATGCACTCGTAGTCCGAATGATCCGCCCGCCGAACCGCCAACAGTGAACGTGTCACGCCGGCTTCTCTGTTACGACCAACGTGACTATTTCTGGAGCTGGAGGCGCTCCACTCGCTTGTGGTTCGTACGCCAGCCCACGTTTCTCAGCAGAGCAGTGATCCGGTGTAGCATTGCTCTGCCGAGGCGGAGGTTGCTACGACGGCGTTGTGTGGCTCTCGGCTGACCGGTGACCCTGCACGCCCTGTGTTCGGCATCATCAAACCTGCCCGAACATGGTTGACGTCTTCGCGGCAGGAGGGGCTCAGAATACTCTCTCAGCCACTTATTTCAAGATCAGCCGAGCCGACAAGCCAACGACCGCTCGCTTTAGCTCGCACTTCGCCTGCTAGTGGCGCTTCGGTTTCTTCGCCTGGTCCAGCCTCCCCAAGACTCCAAGGAGTTGAATGGAACCGTCCCTTGGAATGCAGGGGGAATGCAGGTCATATGTATGACCGGGCTACTTATCCTTTGATTACATTGGGATCACCCGGCGGCGTGTACACATCACGCTAGCCCGTTCAGGAGAAAATCTTTGGGCCTAAAAACCACCGTGTTTGAACCGATGGATATGCCGATCGCCGAAACGCTTCTCAAGGAAGCAAAACAGATTTTGGATCAACTCGGGCTGGTCTTCTTCCTACGTCATGGCACATGTCTGGGCGCTGTTCGGGATCAAGCCTTCATTCCGTGGGATGACGATATAGATATCGGATCCGTGATTGGACTGCATGGTCTTACCGAGGCATTGGTTGAAGAAGCGGCGGTAGAGTTTCGTAAACACGGGTATGCCGCCGGGATCATCGACAGCGAACTCCACTTAAGCGTCGACCTGAAAAAATCAGGTGTTCAGATGGACTGGACATGCTACCGAATCATCGACGACAGCATCTACCAGTGGCCAGTGGTCAAAATCCCGGCAGGTCTCCACGAAAATCTCAAAGAGATCGATTTTCTTGGAACAACCTTCATGGTTCCAAATCCGCCTGAAGAGTATTTTCGGCTCAAGTACGGCCCAGATTGGATGACTCCCAAAGAAACGGGCGACTTCGAGCAAGACGTATTGGATCTAATGGACGATCGCAGCGACTCAAGCGACTCCAAAAATTCACTACAGTTGGCTGATCAACGTGATGCCAATCTACATACAGGTAGCTTGAAGATACTTGGCTTCGATGGCGAAGCTGCGACAGGTGTTGAAGTCACGCTCGCACCGACCACTGTTCTTACGGGGCTAGACAAGGCGAACACCAACGAAGATGGCTATGTCTATTTCAGGTTGCCGGAAGAAGCTAGTTACGTTGTCGCAGTTCAATTAGGTGACAGCAAAGAAATTCTATATTGGGAAGAACTTAAACCAGGTATCGAGTATCTTTACACGCCCGATTCAGCGCATCCGACGGGCCGGGCTCACGCCTTGATCGCACAGTAGAAGCCATCCCCGAAGCCGCCCCAGAACACCAGAATTCAGGAGTGACCGAGATTACACGCGTCTATGTCGATATGGTGGCCGACCTGTTCCACTACGGTCACGTTAATTTCTTGCGACAGGCGAAGTCACACGGTGACTTCTTGCTGGTGGGCGTTCACTCCGACGAAACCGTAGAGAGCTACAAACGCAGTCCGATTCTCTCGATGGACGAACGTATCGCTTCCGTTGCTGGCTGCCGATACGTTGATGAGGTTGTTCCAAACGCTCCTCTCAAAATCACTCGCGATTGGATCGAGAAACACAACATTGATCTGATAATGCACGGCGACGACGTCGCAGCTGAAGTCAGGGATACCTGGTACGGCGTTCCGATTGAGATGGGCATTTATAAGTCGGTTGGTTATACAGATGGTATTTCCACGACTGAGCTCATTTCACGGATAAAAGCGGCCGATGTCGGATGAAGGTCGGTAATCGATCAGCCCGTTCGCCAGCCAGTTCGGAGAAATTCGAAAGCGCCTGCCCGGGCCGCGTGTCGACTGAAGTGGCGAACACGGTCCGCGCCCTTCGACGACGTTCCCGTTAATCCCCGTCAAACAACGGCGGAGTACCCGGATATTTACGCAAACTACACCTGCGGATAAGCGAATCCGCAACGTTTCTCTGTGTTACCGCTGATTTGCACATATCCGATGCCTGTTTAGCTAAACATTGGCTGAGCACACACGGACGAGGGGTAGTAGCTAGCAGTTCCAACGCTCAGCCAGGATTGGTTGATCGCTTGGCAATTCCCATCTGCAATCATAAATTTCAGGAACCGCCGACCGTAATGCCGCACGATCTCAGCGTTCTTGCTGAAGAGATCGCCTACCTTGCCTCATCAGTCACCGAAATCGGCGAACTTTACGCGGGAATCGAGCAGAAGCTCGCCGAGAGACTTCCGTTTGACCGGATGTCGTTGGCCGTCGTAGCTCGGGACGCGCAGTCGTATATGCACGTCTATACGTCAGGCGAGCCGATTAGCGGTTGGAGGGTCGGCGATCTAGTCACGCGCACAGACTCCATCATCTGGCGAGTCCTCGACCAACAGCAGCCCGTGGTGATGAATATCGATTCCGAGCGCGGCGGGTTTCGATCATTATTGGCGATCCCGATTGTTTCGTCCGGGACACTTGTTGCGTCACTAAACCTGAGATGCCAGGCTCGGGGTGCATACGGACCTGAACACACGGCGTTAGCACGGTTATTTGCAGACGCGTTGGCCGCCCCGTTGACCTACCTGCCCCTCTGTGCTGGCCTCGTGAATAAAGCTGCCCACGCAGACGTCATCGCCGAGATCGGGCGTGTGATTTCATCGTCATCCGAGATCTCCGAGGTGTACGAACAATTTGCATCTCTCGTCGGCAATGTGATCGAGTTCGATCGCCTCAGTATTTCGTCTGTAGAGCCCGGCTCAGACACGCTGCGAGTTCTACACGTAGGGGGTCTGGAGCTCGCCGGCCGTAGCCAGGGTGGTACGCGGAGCCTGAAGGGAACGCTCGTCGATGCATCAATCGCCGTAGGTAAAGCGGTGTCGATCCTCGCGGCGCCTCTGCTGCTGGAGGGAAGACCGGTCGGCGCCCTGCTCATAGCTCGGGCAGATCCCACGGGATTCTCCAACAACGATTTGTTGCTGGCTGACAGAATCTCTGCGCAGATCGCGGGCGTGGTGGCCGCGGAAATTCGTCGAAAAGAGCTTGCCAATGAACAAGCACGACGTCACGCAGCCGAGGCCGAAAACCTGGAGTTAGTTGGAGCCGCGAGAGCTCACTCGGAATTTCTTACCACCGTCTCCCATGAGCTCCTCACTCCTGTAACCATCATCTCTTCGCTCACATCATCTCTCTCTCGGAGGATCCCCGACGATAGTTCCGGCCGATCTCAAGAAATCCTCGGCAAGGTACGTAGTGCAACAGATCGGCTCAAGGACGTGGTCGAGTCTTTGCTGGATATTTCAACTTTGGAGTCAGGCACTGCTCATATTGACCAGGTGCAAATTGATCTACACCCGGCCCTCGAGGAACTCGTGGAAAATACCCGAGCGCGCGCCGCTACCGGTGGTTCCTGCTTCACCGGAGAGATTTCCATACGCCCGATGATCGTGCTGGGCAACCACACAAGACTGATTCAGGCGATCTCTAATGTGCTGGACAATGCGTTTCTTTACTCACCAAAGGATGGCGTCATAAGCCTCGTGGCACGGACTGACGAGGGCAGATTGTCCATCGAGGTGTGCAACAACGGATCAACGTTGTCTGAGTTTGACTTGCGGCGAGTATCGGAGCCCTTCTACAGGGCAGATAATCTGGCTTCCCGCTCAATGCCCGGCGTAGGTGTAGGGCTCGCTATAAGCAAGGCAATCGTGGAGTTGCACGATGGATCACTTGAGATTTATCACGAAGGTGACAACGAAGTAAGGGTGTCCATCCTCCTGCCCCTGGCCTCCGATGACCAGGAAGAGCCGCTTACCTGACGCGAGGCTAATTAACTCGCAAGCCGTGGGCCAGGGACTCAAGTTCCACAGGGCCCTCCGTTTTGCCTCGGCTCACGACGCGATACTCCCACTCTGGTTTCGAGCAAGTTACGGACGCGTGTGTTTACTCTTCATGCAACGTCAATAACGACCGGTGAGAACGAGTCCTCAGTCACGCGATCCAAGATGGCTCCCCGGTCACGAGGCCGCCATCTGCTGCGAATGTCTGGGGTTAGATTACGTGGAAGAGTAGTAGGTGCTCCCTGAGGACATCGATGCCGAAGTCGTTTTCCACGTCGCGTAGGACTGAGTGGATGTGGTTGGCGTCGTTCTGGCGATTGTCGTACTCGATGACGAAGTCACCGCTGTGGATCCGGTAGTAGTGGTTCTGGCGGTGTTCCATGCCGCCCGACCACGCGAAGTGGAAGTTCTCTACCCCGTCTTCACGAATCTGATTGAGAACCTTTCCGACTCCTTTGTCGGCGATGTCGTCTCTTACCTGGCTCGTGTACTCGGTGATCAGAGCTGTGAGCATCTCTTTCTGGGTGCCGTTCATCTGCCCGCCGCGGAGGCCTTGCTCCTTGGGGATCACCACCTTGGAAGCGTTGTAAGAGAGGATGTCCCAGGGGGCATCTTCTGCGATTACGGCTTTCGAGTGCTGGCTGGAATCGAAAGTATTGGCAAGCTCCAGGGCCAGTGCCTCCCGGTTGCCCAGGATGCTGCGCCCGGCATTCGGGAGTCCGTCCGGCACGACTGCCGGGTTGGATCCGAAGAAAAACGGGGTCGTTGATATGACCTCGCCTTTATAGATATGCATATGGATCGAGATGTGGTGGCCTTCGATACGCCATCCCCACGGGTCCTCTCCGAGCGGGTCGCCGAAAACGGTCCAGTAGTAGAGCTCGGGATCGCGGACGAACGACCTGATTTCGGCGGTTTTCTCCATCGAGCCCAGGATCAATTCGTGGTCGATGATCTGGTGGACTCTCGTGGCGGCGGTCTCGCTGAGCCCTGAGGCCATGAGGGCGTACGCCAGGGTGCGCTGGTTTTCGTCCATGTCGCGAAGCGGCAACCCGTGGCGGTTCATTGGTGGGTAGTACCAGAAGATACGTTCGCCATCGTTGAAGTGGTAGATCGTCTTGGTCTTCTGGTCCGCCGAGAGGCTATCGACGAATTTGACGCACGCCTCTGCCATCTCTTTTACGGCGAGCGAGGGGCCGCTGTGATCATGGTCTTGGCCGTTGTGATCGTGGTCGTGCTCGTGGCCGTTGTGATCGTGCGTCGTCATGTCTGCTCCTCGCGTGTCGGCGGAATTTCTTCAGGGAAGAGGTTCGGGAACGTCTCGGGCTACCGCTTGTTGGGCTTCTGGGCGTGACGAATATATCCAGCCTGTCTTGCGGAAGCAAACTTTGCCTTTTAATCCGCAGGTGGGGGGCCAGGCAATCAGGTCCGACAGGGTCCAGCGCCGGCATCGCACCTGATTGACAGCGCTAAGATAGCGAACTCCATCTCCATCGCATTCCTAGCCAGAGGAACCGCCCCATGCCCGCCGCATCTCATCAACCCTTGGATCCTGAAAACCCGGACATCCTGTACGGCTCTACCAGCTCCCTGTGGGACGCCCGTCACCCGATCGAGTGGGCGATCAAGCGGATCGCCGCTCTCGGCCTGCAAGGTATAGAGCCGTATGCGAAACAGATCGAGAACCACCGTGCAGACCCGCTGGCGCTCAAGGAGAAGTTCGACGAGTCGGGTGTGACGCTGATCGATGTCTCGAACGGAGCAAAGGGACAGTCGACAAACTTCACCGACCCGGAACAGACGCCGAAGACGATCGCCGACCATGTGGCCTTCGCCCGTGACTTCCTTCAGCCGTTCGGGTGCGACGTCTGGAAGGTAAACATGGGCCCGCGGCCGATCGAGGGCACGTCGGAAGACCAGCTAAAGAGGGTCGCCGATACGCTGAACGAGATCGGTCGCCAGACTATCGAGATGGGGATTCGCCTTGCGCCGCACCCGCACATCTGGGGTCCGATAGAGCGCGAGCATGAGGTCCGCGCCATGCTCGACATGACCGATCCCAACTACGTGTGGTTCACACCCGACACCGGGCAACTGACTCTGGGCGGCCTGGATGCGGTCCAGATCATGACCGATTACCTGCCCCGCATCGCCGAGGTGCACCTGAAGGACACGTACGCGAAGTACCGTGGCAACAAGGCGACCCCCACGCGAGAGCGGCACATGGAAGCCAGCGTTTATCACAACCTGGGTGGTGGGGGCGTGGACTTTCCGGCCGTGATGAAGCTTTTGCGGGAACAGCACTTCAAGGGCTGGGTCATGCTGGATGTGGATGGTCCTCGGGAAGGTGACGATGGCTTCGACGCGATCGGCGGAAATCTCGACCTCGCCGTCGACGATTATTTGAACCACAACGTCAACTACCTGAAGGTGGTCCTGGGCGTGAAACTGCCGCCTCTCGACTGAGATCACCGTTCACAAGGTACTCACCCGCTAGACCGAGATCATCGTCTACGAAGGCCGGATCAGCGGCTGTGGACGCCGGTGGCGGGGATGTCACGTTCAGCGAAGCGCGCGTGACGGAACGGATGTGGGTCTACGAGGGGTTCGTCGCCAAGAACTAGGTCAGCCGCCAGTCGCCCTCCAGCAGGACCCAGCGCGAAACCGTGGCCGGAGAAGCCGGTGGCGATGAGGAGACCGGTAGGGCCGCCGGCGACCGGTCCAATGATGGGAGCCTGGTCGGGCGTGGAGTCTATGTTCCCGGCCCAGGCGGACTCGATGCCGACTCCGGCGAGACCCGGGAACACCCGGTGAAACTGGTGGAGCGTCTCACGCACGGCCTTGCCGTCTGCAGGTGGATCAATCTTCCGGCGGCGCTGCCAGAATTCACGTCGCGCTGGCATTCCCGGCACGCGCGCAGCCAGGTCTCTGAGAAGGGGACGACCGACGCGCATCCGCAGCCAGCGGCGGTTCTTCCAGGCCATGGGCAGGAACCAGCGCATGTCACGGAAGAGGCCCAGGTCCACGTCGTATATGGCCTCTTCTCCGCCAGCCAGCACGAACCGGCCAGCGCGGTCCTGACGGAACGTGAAGCCTTCGGCCCATGCGGTGACAGAGGTGACAGGACCCACCGGCTCCGTCCTGATGACCGTCGATCGGACAGCACGCTGCGGGAACCTGATTCCAAGCGGGCGAGTCAGGCGACCCGACCACGCTCCTGCGGCAACAATGACCTGTGAAGCACGGATTGAGCCACGCTCGGTAAGGACGCCGGTGACTGAACCACCGACCGTATCGATAGCCTCGACAGCACAGTCGTTCACGATTTGCGCTCCGTGGCGCTCTGCGGCCTGGGCGAAAGCGGCGGTAACCAGTGAGGGATCAGCCTGACCATCCGTTGGAAGGTGGAGCGCGCCGGTCCAACTTCCTCCCATCCCGGCCATCCCGGGCAACATATTCACGACCTCGTTTCGGGTCAGGACGTTTGTCTCAAGCCCGACACTGCGAGCGGTCTCCCCCCACTTCTCGAACTCCGCCAGGTCGGCGTCGTCGAAGCCAAAACTCAGGTTGCCGCCCTGTACCCACCCAACGTTCGCATCGAGGTCTTCCGCGAGACCTTGCCAAATGCGTACTGACTCGACCGCCAGCGGGATTAGGTGCGGGTACCGGACCTGCTGGTGGACCCAACCCCAGTTACGGGTCGATTGCTCGTACCCGATCGGCCCTTTGTCGACCAACGTGACCGCCGTGCCCCGGCGTGCGAGGTTATAGGCGGTGGCACACCCGATGATCCCGCCACCAATGATTACAACGTCTGTAGAACTGTCAGGTGCGGTCATTCGGGGAGGCTATCATGGGCCCGCCACCGACGCCGGACACTCACTATGCAATTCGACACCCTGTCGAGGATGCCAACGGGTTCAACAGAATACTCAGCGGGATCAAACAAGCGTCGGCGTGCACGAAAGGGCAGGTGATGCTTTGACCATCGACGCAGCGACTGGAATCGCCCGGATTCTGAAACAGGAAGGCGTGGAGCAGGTCTCCGTCTTCCCGTCCTGCCGCGTGAATAACGCCCTCGGTCGCGAAGGCATGCCGATGATAATGATGCGTGACGATCGTTACGCCGTGGCCGTGGCGGACGCCTACTCCCGAATCACGGCCGGCGAGCGAATCGGCGTCTGCACCGTTTTCGGCGGCATCAATGCAGGTGGCTTGCAGGTCGCCTACGCCGGACTAGCACAGGCGTACGAGGATAACTCTCCGGTACTCTGCATCACCGACGGAGCGCCGATCGGCAGTTCTGAGAATAGCCATTTCGACGTCACTACCAGCCTCAAGTCGGTCTCGAAGTGGTACGGCTACGTCGACAAGCCGGAGCGCATCCCCGAGTTTATGCGGCGCGCTTTCACCATGCTGAGAAATGGTCGGCCCGGCCCGGTAATTCTCGCCATCCCGGACCCGACCGGACTGTATGACGAGACGGTAGATCCCTATACGCCGGTCAAAAGCTATAAAAGCGCTCCGGACCCGGCCGACGTAACCACCGCCATCGAATTGCTCCTCAAGGCAGAGCGACCCCTGGTCTATGCCGGAGAGGGCGTCATTTACGCCGGTGCATCTGCAGAACTAAAGGCATTCGCCGAACTTGCCAGTACCCCGGTTATTACCACCCTGAAAGCGAAAGGGGCGATGCCGGAAGATCACCCGTTGTTCGTCGGGGTGCGTGGCGACCATCCGGCCGAGTACCTTTCCAAGAGCGACCTGATCCTGTCAGTCGGCTCAAGCCTTTCGCCCGGCAGGTTCAGCCACGCGATCCCCGACGCCACGAAGAAGACCATCATCCAGTGCAATATCAGCGAACTGGATATCAACAAGGTCTACGAGTCGAACCACGCCCTGATAGGCGACGCTCGGTTCTCGCTGCAGGCACTGACCGACGAGCTATCCGCACAGACCTCCGGCGGTGGCCGCAGCGCACCGAACGTCCACGCCGAGATCAAAGCGTCCCGAGAGGCAGGGTTGGCGAAGTACCAGGAGCTGATGATCTCCAACGACACGCCGATCAACCCGTATCGCGTCTACGCCGGGCTGATGGAGGTGTTGGACCCGCTGAATTCGTTTGTCACGCACGAGTCCGGGACCACTCGCGACCATTTGAGCACGGTGTACGACACGCTCATGCCGCGCGGCTTCCTGGGCTGGGGCAACGTGTCGACGCTGGGATTCAGTCTGGCTGCCGCGGTGGCCTCGAGGTTGGCGTTCCCGAAACGCCCCGCGATCGCCGTGACCGGCGAGGCCGGGCTCGGCTACATGCTTGGCAACCTTGAGGCGCCGGTCCGTCACAGGCTCGGTATAACCGTGGTGCACATCAGCAACGGCGGATTCGCCGGCTACGGACCGGGATTCTGGGGCGACGGACACAACCCGTACACGCACGCCGTGCTTGGTCCGGATGAAGTCGACATGGCAAGGGCGATCGCCGAATTTGGCCTGTATACGGAGCGCGTTACCGAGCCGTCTGACATCGTGGGGGCGCTGGAACGAGCGCTCGCAGCGAACGATAAGGGCCAGCCGTCCTACATCGAGTTCGTGTGTCAGCAGTACCCGGTGTTTGGTCGGTGGTTGACGACCTAGGACGGGGAGTAGGCGGAGGCACACCCGATGATCCCGCCTCCGATGATTACAACGTCTGTAGAACTGACCATCAGCGGAGAATATCATCCCGCGAGTCGTGGGCCCATCACTCAGGTACTACAAGACCCACACGGCGCGGCTGCCTTCGTGCGCCAACGTCCTAATGCTCAGTAGTAACCTTGGGCTCCGCTAATTAAGTAGCCTCGAGAGGAAGCCCGCGTGCCTGACCGACCCAACATCCTGTACATCATGTCCGACGACCACGGGTCGGCGGCGATCTCTTCGTACGGCAGCGTTATCAACAGGACACCGCACATCGATCGCCTGGCTGCCCAGGGCGTACGGCTGAATAACACGATGTGCACGAACGCCATATGCACGCCAAGCCGGGCGACGATCCTCTCGGGCCAGTACAGCCACGTCAACGATGTCAAAACGCTCGCCGACGAACTCGATAGTTCTCGTCCGTTACAGGTACAGAAGATCCTGAAATCTTCCGGATACCAGACCGCCATGATCGGCAAATGGCACCTCGGCAACAACGAATCGAGTAATCCGCAGGGATTCGATTACTGGAACATCCTCCCCGGGCAGGGTGACTACTACGACCCCACGATGATCGAGATGGGGGAGGAAAAGGTCATCCCGGGTTACGTGACGGACATCATCACCGACCTCGCCGTCGACTGGCTGGATGGCGTCGATGGCGATGAGCCGTTCTACCTGTCCGTGCACCACAAGGCGCCTCACGCGCCCTGGGACCCGGCGCCACGCCACCTCGATCTCGGCGTTGAAGGTGAGTTCGCTGAGCCGGACAACCTGTTGGATGACTACTCAAATCGAGCGACCGCTGCAAAGATCGCCGGGATTCGGCTCGAGTGGTTACCCGATCGCTATGTGAAAGGGACGCCGCCAACTGGCGCAACGGCCGATGAGATGCGGCGATGGGCCTACCAGCGTTACATCACGGACTACACGCGCACCGTCCAGTCTCTCGACGACAGTATCGGGATCCTGTTGGACTACCTTGACGAGCACGGTCTCGCAGAGAACACCCTGATCATCTACACCTCAGATCAGGGCATGTTTCTTGGCCAGCACGGTTACAACGACAAACGGCTCATGTACGAAGATTCATTGAAGATGCCGTTCGTCGCCCGACTGCCGGGGGAGATTCCAGCCGGTTCGGTATCGGACGAAATTTTCCTGAACGTGGACTTCGCTCCGACCCTGCTCGACTACGCAGGAATCGAGGCCCCATCGGAAATGCAGGGTTCCAGCGGTCGCGGGATGTTGAGAGGCGATACGCCAGAGGGCTGGCAGACCAGCATGTACTACCGGTACTGGATGCACATGCCGCCCCGCCATAAGATCGTGGCGCATTACGGCGTGCGCAATCATCGCTACAAGCTGATCTACTATTACGGCGAAGCGCTGGGATCGTCCGGCACGTTGGACATCGGCGTGCCGCCGGAGTGGGATCTTTACGATCTTGAGCTCGATCCGACCGAGCACGAAAGCGTGTACTCAGATCCGGCGTACGCGGATGTCGTCGCTAGTTTGAGCGCTGAGATAGAGCGCACGGGAGTCACCGTCGCCCGGGACGGCCGGCACAAGCTGATCTATTTCGGCGATGAGCTGACCAATATGGGCGCCAGGGGCGCCAGTTTCGCCAGGGAGTGGGAACTGTTCGATCTTAAGGCCGATCCTCAGGAGATGAACAACGTCTACTCGGACCCCGCGTACGCCGATGTGGTCGTCGAGATGGCGGCCGAACTCGACCGGTTACAGGCAGCCGTCGGCGACGTTGGTCGCCACTAAGGGAGCCTGTGCTTTATGGCCACATGGAACTGCGGATTTGTTGCCGACTTTTAGACCCCGTCGAATCAGGACGAAAGTAGATTCCGCATCGGGTCCCAGTAGTTGTCGTGCCAGCCTTTGTCGAGGTGCTCTCCTTCGTCTTCCGGGTATCCGGTGTGATCGAGAACGACCCTTGTCCCGCCGTTCTGGGCAGTTAGCTCGAAGCGGACGATCGAATAGACGCCAGGATCCCAGTTTGCCGCCCGCCACGCCTGGACCAGTCGTTGGCCGGGAGAGCATTCGGCGTTGACGCCAAGGATCATGCCCCCGAAGAGTGAAAACGCCCCGCCGGTCGCCGGGTCGATCTCGGCGGGAGCGCCGCCCGTCATTTCACTGAATTTGCCGGGGTCTGTGAGGACGGCATAGATGTCCTCGGGCGAAGAGTTGTAATCGATCTCTTGATGGACCACGTAATTCATGATTTTGTCTCCAGTGATTCTGTCCGTCATCGCCTTCTTACTGCCCAACCAGGCGGCAATCATCTCAGACTTGGCTCTGACCTGAACCCCTTGCAGATGAGTCATTCGATCTCTCACACGTCGAAGAAGTCAGCGTCCTCTTCGCTCAGGTACTTCTTCGCCTCGTCCTCGATAAAGGTGATGCCCAGTCCGGGTCGGTCCCACACCTCGATGTGGCTGTCCTTGACGATGTCCGCCGAGACGCCTTCCGTGATGTCATACCACCAGTCGGGGTCACCGTTTGGCAGTTCAAACGCGATGTAGTTGTCTGGCAAAGCGGCTGCCAGTTGCACATGCGCGGCCAGGCCGATCAACCCGTCAAACCTCCCGTGCGGCGCAAACATGAGGCCGTGGAGATCGGCATACTCGGCGATGAACTTCATCTCAGCCAGCCCGCCAACGTCTGCCGGATCCGGCCCGAGAATGTTGACGGCGCTGGTCTCAATCAGCTCCACGAAGTTCTGGCGGAGATAGACCTGCTCTCCCGTGTGGATCGGCGTTGTCGTGTACGGCGTGACCTGCTTGTACAGATCGGCCAGCACGTACGGCGTGTAATCGCCCGTGACCATGTCCTCAAGCCACATGATGTTCTCGCCCTCAAGCGCCTTCGCCAGTTTCAGAGCGTCGGGAACCGTCATACCCGGCCCGCAGTCAAGGGCCAGTGCTACATCGTCGCCACACACCTCCAGCATCGCCTCGATGCACGCCATCAAGTGATTGAAGCCTTTGCGGGTGATCGTGCCCCTGTTCGGGTAACGCTGGCGAGTCTCCGGTGTGCCGTAGTAGAAATCATCGACTTTTCCGGCCCAGCCGTTATGAAATCCGACCGCTTGCTTGACGATGGAGAACCCCTGGGGCGCGTCGATCTCTTTCCGTATCTCATCGGCGTAGTCCTCCGGTTCGTTCCCGCTCATCTCGAACCGAATATTGCCGTTGTAGACTTGCACCTTGTCCCGGACCTTGCCGCCCAGCAGCTTGTGGACCGGTGCGCCAAGCGCCTTGCCGGCGATGTCCCACAGCGCCATTTCGATAGCGCTTACCGCCGTACCCCACGGCTTGAAGGCGCCCATACGCCGGATGCCCAGCATCACCCGTTCTACGTCTGTCGGGTCCTTCCCGATGATCATATCCCTGTAGAACATCACCATCGGCTTCAGATAAGGCTTAGAGGTCTCACCCTGGCCCAGACCATCGATGCCTTCATCGGTGGTTATCCGAATAACTGCAGAGCCCCCGATGATTGCGCATTTCAGGTCGGTGATTTTCATATCAGTCCCTCCGGGACATTGATTGCTCGGTGATGATCCCGCGGCCTCATGTCATTGGATGACATGAGGCATGTCAGA
>JAYGCG010000084.1:0-90689 GCA_046583455.1 Dehalococcoidia bacterium
ATCTCGGCGTGAAGAAGTTCAATCAGATGACCAACAACCCCCGCAAAGTGGTTGGGTTGCAGGGCTACGGACTTGAGATCAATCAGGTCGCCCTGGAGGCGCCTTCCAACCCCGAGAATCGACGCTACCTGAAGACGAAGCGTGACCGCATGGGCCACACACTGTCCGGCGCGGGGTTGGACGGGTAGCACCCGGCGTTATGCCAAGAGAGTTGAACGGCCACAGCGACGGGTCCGGTCTGCGGATCGGCATCGTGGTGGCGCGCTTTAACAGCTACATCACGGACCGCATGCTGGAATCAGCGCTTGCCAGGCTTGTAGACCTCGGCGTTTTGGATGCGGATATCACCGTCGTCCACGTGCCCGGGGCGTTTGAGCTTCCGGTCACAGCGGCAGCGATGGCGCGCTCAGATAACTACGACTCCGTGATCTGCATTGGCGCAGTTATCAAGGGCGAGACGGCGCATTTTGAGTACGTCTCAAAAGAGTCTGCAGACGGGATCGCCCGTTTGTCCGTCGATACCGGAATTCCGGTGATATTTGGCGTCCAGACCACGTATACCACGGACCAGGCCTTCGCACGTATTGGCCACGCCTCCGGGTACGCAGAAGCCGCTGTGGAGATGGCAAACCTGTTGCGTATGTTGAACGACGCCTGATGATTCGAACCCGGGGCATCATTATGGTGACAGCGATGTCGGTGATATTGCTGGCAGTGTCCTGCGCAAATATAGATGCTAGTTTCAAGTTCGGATGGACCTACGAAACGGACAGAATCGTCAACATTTCCGGACAGTCCAACCTACACGTCGGCGGCGAGCTGAGCTCTTTCAATATTGAGTTTGAAAACCTGGACAGCGTCGACTGGCAAACCCCGTACTGCATAGCGCTCGTCGAAGAGGAGCGTCTAATTTCGATCTTTTTCGAGAGTGAAATTGACCTTGCGCCTGGAGAGAAATCTTCTGTCACCGCCACCGGAATATTCCCGGAAGGTCCGATCGGAAAGCGTTATGGCCTCAGGTTCGTGATCCCGGGCGAAGTTATAGCGAACCCGTCGTCTGTTTGGTCCGGCAACAACGACCTTCATAGAAGTCGTGACTGGCTTGAAGTGAGCGACTGCTCGCCGCCGGTGTAGGTTGCCCCGACGCGAAAACCCGGACACGCGGACTTGGAGCGCGGAAGCGCCGGTGCTACGCTCGTGTCGAGTGAAACGGCGCGGTACTACGTCCCGCCACGAGCATGGGAGGCCATATATGGCCGCCGAGCGGACCATATTCCACGTCGATATCGATGCATTTTTCGCCGCCGCTGAGCGCTCGGTTAACCCGGACCTGATCGGAAAGCTGCTGATCATCGGGGGTACCGGCGGGCGTGGCGTCGTGGCGTGCGCATCTTATGAAGTCAGGCCCTTCGGGGTCCGATCCGCCATGCCGATGTCCCGTGCCCTACGGCTCTGCCCGGATGCGCTGGTCATGAACAGCAGTCACGGCCTCTACGGCAAGATCTCGAAATCATTCATGTCCATTCTCCGGCACTACACGCCCGATGTGCAGGTGATGAGTGTTGACGAGGCGTACATGGATATGACCGGCACCGAGCGCCTGTACGGCCCACCTGAAAAGGCCGCACAGGTCATAAAGGACCGTGTGCGTGCAGAACTGAAGCTGACGGCCTCGATCGGCATCGCTCCCTCCAGGCTTGTCGCCAAGATCGCGTCGGATGAACGTAAACCGGATGGTATGTTCACCATACCGGCGGGCGATGAGGCTGCTTATCTTGCGCCGATGCCGGTCCGGAAATTGCCCGGAATCGGCCCTCGCGCCGCGGAGAAGCTGGCCCGGCTGGGCATCCAGACACTCGGGCAGCTTGCGACGTTTCCTGAAGGCCCGCTACGCCGCGAGATGGGGAACCAGTCTTCCAGATTGATCGAACGGGCAAAAGGAATTGACCATTCCGATTTGTCATCGGAGACCAAATCTAAATCGATCTCTTCAGAGACGACTTTTCACGAAGACTCGACAGACCGGACATTCCTGGACAAGACGGTCGCCGACCTGGCCGAGGGGGTCGGGAGACGACTCAGGCGTACCGGAAAACACGCCCGCAGCGTGAGCTTGAAACTACGCTACAGCGATTTCACGACCCTCACACGGCACAACACGCCTCAAGTGTCGTTCGATGGCGATGCACGTATTGTGGAGATCGCTACCGCTTTGCTGGACTCCACGCTGAAGCAACGCAACGCTCCGGTGCGCCTGATTGGTGTGGGCGTGGAGAACCTTACGGAACCGGCGGCCCAATTATCGTTGCTTGATTCAGCCGTAACAGATGACTCGGCTCTATCATCGACACTTGACCGAATTCGAGATAGATTTGGTGATGATTCAGTAAGCCGCGGACTCGGATAATCAAGATCCGGGTCGGAATTAGCGGGAATAACGATGTCCGTCGTCGTCTGTGCCTGATAAAATCAGGGAGTCGATGGCGATTCGTTCAACGGTAGGACAGCGGACTCTGAATCCGCCAATCCAGGTTCGAATCCTGGATCGCCAGCCACAAGGCCCCTTCGTCTAGCGGCCAAGGACACCGCCCTCTCAAGGCGGAGATCACGGGTTCGAATCCCGTAGGGGCTACCAAGCTAATATGGGCTCCCGCTTCGGCGGGGGCCTTTTTTGTTGGCGTCCTGATAATAGATCGCCTCCGCGAATTGGATCGTCCGCTGTTCGTGCACACTTAATTTCGGGAAAGTCGAGGGCACTTTTATTTTGGCTCGTACCGTAGGCATTCCTGCGCATTGTTTGACGCCGTTAACCATGCCGTCCACCAAGAAGGGCGGGGTTCCTGTCCACCCGTTTGGGGGCTAGTCATCACGAGGCAAAACCGGGGCGCCATCGAAACCAGTGAAGTGAAAGGGCCGAGGGAGTGCGTTGCCCGTCAAGGTATGTGGTGGCGGTGAGTGGCACGTGTTGGGGTGACACGGGCGTCAGGTTTCGAAGGGTTGGATGAATGGCACTATTTGTGACGGATGAAAAGCATTACTCGGGAGAACTCTTTTCGACCGATGACTTGAACCGTGTGGTACGCGATAGGACAGCGCCGGCGAAGATAGGCCGAGCGGTAAGCGAGTCAGAACGTTTTGAAGACCTGTACAGGCGTAGGGTCGCCCGAAATCCCGGGATAGCTGGTATCGGTTGGGACTACCAGAGGGTAGAGACGTAGACGGAGTGCTGGTAGTCCTGATCGTACCGTCGCTGGCCGGTGACCTGTCTCTCTGGCTGCGACCCGCGGGTCAACACGCTCCGGTCTGGATGCAGACGACTCATCTCCCCGATAGCCGCCAGTGACCGGCTTGTTGTTGGAATGAGCTGACTTGTGCTTATATCGCCACGTCGGATTGCGCTAATTGCGTTAACCGTACCGAACGATATGACGATCACAATTCCGCCCGCGATGGCGTCCAGAAAGTAGTGATTACCTGTGACGACAATCGTGAACAGCATTATTAACGGGTAGATGAAAGCGAAGATCCGCAAGAAATAGCTACCGGAGCGGAAAAATATCAACCCAAACAGGACACTCCAGCCAAAGTGCAGACTGGGCATTGCTGCGAACGCGTTGTAGAAACTGGCGCCCTCGGCTCCGGAGTAGATCGAAGGCCCGAATATCGCCATTGTGTCGACGAATTCTTTTGCCAGCATCCGGGGCGGGGCCAGCGGGAATATGGCGAAGGCCGCAAGAGCGAACAGGAATGAGATAAGGACAACGTTGCGGTAGTACCGATAACGATGCCTGGACTTCATATACAGGATGACCGATGCCGTGATGATAATCGGGTAAAACGTGAGGATGTAGGCCCAGTTGAAGAAGACCACCATCGTGTCAGATGTCTCGATCGCCCAGCTCTGTAAGGTGGGTTCCCAGAAGAAACCGAGGTCTTTTTCCAGGTTTATCACGTCCTGGGCGTGGATGAACGCAACGGCGTTGATATCCGCTGCAATTATCTGCCGGATCAGCATGTAAAGAAGGTAAGCGCCACCGATCAGAGCAAATTCTCCCAGGTGAGAAGAGCCCTGCCATGACGCTACTCGACCGCCTATTCCGGCGGGTTTAGCGGCATCGTTCAATGTGCGCAATGCATGCATGTTCACTTCCGACGGGCGCCAATTACCCGCTGGTATCCACTTGTCTGTTCCTGGACACAACGACCCGCAGCTTACCATTTCCTACGTACCGAGCACGATGATTTTACGATACGGATTTAAACCCCTGGATGTTTGATCCGGCGCCCACGACCACAATTTGGCCGCAAGCGCGGTGACCGGGCCGCGGATATACGCGCACAGCCAGGATCGAACCAGTGGGCGGATCAGACCGGCGGCCAATGTGTTTGACAGGAGAGCCATTGGCCCGCCGGCAGGACCAACTCGTGCCTCCGGACACCGGCGAAAGCATCTGTTAGCCAAAAGGCTCATGGATCTGACCCGATGAGTGCATCCAGATGAGCCATTTGGTGCGACGCACTGTGCCCACTCCAATCAACGATGTGAGTGCGCACCCAGACGAGGTCGAGTGGAGGCACCATACGCGTGTCTGGCCTGATCCCGATGGGTGAATTCAAGCGGTTCCCGATGACATGCAGGCCCGCTTTCTCCAGTACGGGAATATTTAACGGTGAACATCAAGATTTCAGGATTGAGCCACAAAAAAGCTCTAATCCTTGCCCTCTTCGGGATTGTTGCCAGACTCATAGTGTCTGTGACTTCATTCGCGAATACGTCATCGTCGACCTCCATCGACATCGCCAGTGGTTCGGTTGAATTCGGATTTACTGTCGCCCAGGACGAGACCGCTACTACGGCGGTGACGGGCGTGACCACGGCGTCGATTGCGGTTTCAGATGGATCCACGTTCGCGGTCGGCGATCACATCCTGATCGAAACGGACGGCGACGGCGATCCAACGTCTGGGACTCAGCGTGGGTGGTTCACCGTCACGGCGAAACCCACTACGGACAGCATGACCTTGCTTGTGGAAGCGGACGGCACGACCGACCCTCAGGCTGCGGGTATTGTGAGTACTGATGTGCTGTACGAGCCGACCGTGTACGACTCCAGCCACACGAAGGCCGGGATTAGCGGTTACTCGACAAGTGGATCAGCCTCAACATGGACACCGGCGCTCAACTCAGCGACGTCCGTGTTGGCGGGTAACGACTTTATCATCAACTTGAAGGGCCTCACAAGCGGAGACTCTGCTTTCGTAGAAGTTCTGAACACGAACCCGAACGAGCTCGTGAAGAACTACACGTACCTGAACCGCACGTTCGGTGTGTACGTCTATTGTGATTCGGTATCTGACTGTTCATCTGGACCATACTCTGCCACCACAACCGCCGGACAGTTGGTCGCGGCTAACGATGTCTCTGGCGAGACGATTAATGCCGTCGGCGATCTGCTCACCCTGGCGAATGCTCGTGTGCAGTTCAACTTGATTGGTGACTACGTGTACGCAATAACCATCGAAGGCGGCGCCCTGTTCACGATAGACACCGCTACGGGCACTGGTGATTCGCTCTCGCCTTCTGATCAGATTGGTATCACCGCCCGATAGTTGACATGACGGTGTAGACCGGCAGGCTTTACAGCCGATAAAACTGGATACAGACGCCCGGTGGTTGCAATCAGTGTGATCAACGGGCGTTACTTTTTGTGCCTGAATCCTGATGGATCCACATTTCGGGAAGAGGAAATGTCGTCGGTCCGAAGACCTTGCTCTGTGCTGGATGAATCCCAGGCCGCCCCCAACACCCGCCGCGCGGTTACGCTTGTATGGACGCCGTATATCTGACTACCGTTACTGACCATTCATCGGCGTTCCATAAACGCCTATGACGATGCATAGAGGACACGGCGGCGGAGGCGGAGGAGACCGGATGGGATTCAATCGCCCTCCGCCTGACGCGCCCGAACGACCGGTCAAACGAGATACGCTGTGGCGAACTATCGCCCTGTATCGGCCCTATCGTCGTCGCCTTGCGGGCGTCATCGGCTCGGTACTTGTCAACGCCAGTCTTGGCGTAATACCGCCGCTCCTCGTCGCCACCATCATCGACGATGCGATCCCCAACGGCGATACGCGCCAGCTCTTCAACATCGTTGCGATCATGCTCGGTCTGACCGCTGCGTCCGGCGGCTTCAATCTGTTGCAGGCCCAGATGAACACACGAGTCGGGTTGTCGGTGATGCGGGATCTTCGGGGCAGGCTTTACAGCCACCTCCAGCGCCAGCCTGTGTCGTTCTTCGCCGGTACCCGGACCGGGGAGATCCAGTCTCGGCTGACCAACGACGTCACCAACACCCAGCTGGTACTCACCGACACGATTAGCACCATCGTGTCGAACGCCGCCATCGTGATCGCGTCTGTAATTGCGATGGTGATCATCTCGTGGCAACTATCGCTGGTCGCGCTCGGCGTAACGCCCATATTCGTCTTTTTCACTGTCAAGGTAGGCCGCCGCCGCCGCCGACTGACCCGTGAGGCGCAGCAGGCCGTCGCAGAGCTGACGGCGAGTGCAGGGGAGACACTGTCAGTGTCCGGCGTAATGCTCGCCAAGACATTTGGACGGGAGCGTGAACAACTCGAGCGCTTCGACGCCACAAACGAGGAACTGACGCGGGTCTCAGTGCGGCAGCAAATGACTGGGCGCGGCTTCTTCGTCCTCGTCCAGACTTTCTTCGGCATGGCGCCGGCAATTGTGTGGGCCTTCGGGGGCTGGCTGCTTTTCAATGAACGCGGTGGCTTGACCGTCGGCGAAATCGTCGCTTTCACCGCCATCCAGACCCGGTTGCTCTTCCCCCTCGCAGGGTTGCTGAACCGCGGCGTCGATGTGACGAGCGCACTGGCATTGTTCGAGCGAATATTTGAGTACCTTGACCTGGACCCTGATATCAAGGATCCGGTGGATCCCGTCCCGGTCAACCGGACCACGGTCAAGGGAGAAGTCGCATTCAGAAACGTCGGCTTCAAGTACGACGCTGCGCGGGGCATCGAGGACAGTTTCGGATTGGAGGATGTGACATTTACGGCCGCCGCCGGACGATTGACTGCGCTGGTCGGCCCGAGCGGGTCAGGAAAGACCACGATCGGCTACCTGATGTCACGGCTTTACGACGTGGATAGCGGAAGCGTCAGCATCGATGACGTGGACCTCCGTGACATGGCGCTCCTTGATCTTTCGACGCTCGTCAGCGTGGTGAGTCAGGACCCGTTCCTGTTCCACGCGTCCATCGCTGACAACCTGCGATACGGCGATCCCACGGCTACGGACGCTGATCTGGCGCGGGCGGCCAAGGCGGCACAGATTTACGACACGATCGCGGGCCTGTCGGAGGGGTTCGATACTATCGTCGGAGAACGTGGTTATCGCCTCTCGGGCGGCGAACGCCAGCGGGTAGCGATAGCACGCGCAGTGCTGGCCAATCCACGGGTTCTACTACTGGACGAGGCCACAAGCAGCCTGGACACGAAATCAGAGCGGATGGTTCAACGTGCGCTCGGCGAACTGATGGAGGGTCGTACTACCATCGCCATCGCCCACCGCCTGTCCACCATCATCGCGGCTGACCAGATCCTTGTTGTCCTGAACGGTCGCATCGTAGATCGGGGCACGTTCGACGAATTGGTATCGCGGTCCGGATTGTTCAGGCAGTTATACGAAGAACAGTTCACGGCTATACCGACCGATCTGCCCCTGTTGAGCGGGGATTCCAAAGACGCACCAGGCTCAGATCGTGATCTGGGTCGGATTCCTGAGCCCGCTGACTAAGTATTCGGCTGTCTTCCCCGGGACATGCAATAATCCGCCCGATCGGTTGATATTGCCCCCTAAATGTCCCAACTGGAGGATGGATTGCCGCCCATTCAAACCGGCGCGCTAAGCGAAGTTGCGCGCCTATTTTTCAAGCTCGGTTTGATCGCATTCGGCGGCCCTGCAGCGCATACCGCAATGATGCGCGAAGAAGTCGTCAGGCGCAGGAAATGGACTACCGACGACGAGTTCATGGACCTGGTTGGCGCAACCGCGATCATCCCGGGCCCGAATTCCACGGAACTGGCGATTCACCTGTCGAACCAACGCGCTGGTTGGCGGGGACTCCTGATCGGTGGGGCGCTGTTTATCATCCCCGCCGCGCTAGCCGTACTGGCGATTGCCTGGGGTTACAAACGCTGGGGCGAGACGCCGGAACTGCTCTGGGTGTTGTACGGCATCAAGCCCGTGGCGATAGGCATCGTCGCGTTCGCTGTGCTCGGCCTGCTCAGATCGGCTATCAAAGGCCCGGCCACGGGCGTCGTTGGAGTCGGAGTGGCCGTCCTCTTCTTCTTCGGTGTGAACGAACTTCTGCTTCTGGTGGCTGGTGGACTACTGATCGTAATAATTCGGCGTCAAATATTCGGCGGCGGGCGATTCACCACCGGATTGATCGTTGTGCCACCTTTCGCAGCACCGATAGTCGGATCCTTCCAGATGGTGGTTTCTACCGCCTCCGAATACAGCGCCCTGACATTGTTCCTGACATTCCTCAAGATAGGCGCGATCCTGTACGGAAGTGGTTACGTCCTCTTCGCCTATCTGAACGTTGACTTCGTTGAGCGTCTCCGCTGGACCTCGGAACAAGAACTTCTGGACGCCGTCGCCATCGGCCAGATAACTCCGGGGCCGGTGTTCACCACCGCCACGTTTATCGGATACCTGGAAGGAAGCTGGTACGGGGCGCTGCTGGCGACGGTCGCCATATTCCTGCCCTCGTTTCTGTTCGTCGCTCTGCTCGGCAAGATTCTCCCGATCGTCCAGCGAACGCCGTGGGCGAGGGCCGCTCTGGATGGCGTCAACGCTGCTTCGTTCGGCCTGATGGCGGCGGTCTCGGTACGACTCGCTGACTCCGCCGTGGTGGATCCGTTTACCGGCGTGATGGCGGGCGGCACGTTCCTTATCGTCTGGAAGACGAGCGTGAACCTGGCATGGATCGTCCTGGGTGGCGCGCTGCTCGGTGTGGCTTACAAAAACATCATTTGAAGCGCTCTTGTGGTCGCCATTTCCAGCCCGGTTACGCCATATCATTCACGCCATGGACATCGTGATGGATGGGCCTGGAAATAGATGTATCTGACGTTGTCATTCACAGGGAGTTGGATTCAACGACTTGTATGGCCAACGGCAGCTCTGGTAGTCGTAACCCTCGTTGCATGTGGCAACGGAGAATCTGACAGTGTCGCCCAGTTCCCGGTCGAAATCACCGGCGAGTGAATTACCGCAGGTGAGCAGGTCTACGCCGCCAATTGCAGCTCCTGCCACGGGGAGATCGGTGAGACGCTGACGCTTTTCGGAGCGCCGTCTCACGCAGACGATGGGCACACTGGCACCACGCAGATCGGCACCTGTTTGAGTGGATCCTGGACGGCCCGCCGCTCGCACAGGTGATGCCAGGATTCCGAGGCACGCTAACCGACGACGAGGTGTACGCCGTTCTCGCTTACATCAAGTCAAAGTGGCCGGACGATACCCTGACGCGCCAGGCTGAGTTCTCCACGCTGGTTGAGCAGCAGTTCATCGAGGATATGGGCGGGTAGCTGGCCCGCTGAATCCGCTCAGGCCGAATCGCCTTCCAGCGGTAAGCTGTGCTCCTCCCAGTCAGCGATTCCACCGGCATATCGCCGGACGTTGCCGTAACCGCCCCGGGTCAACCGGTCGTATGCGACTTTGCTGCCGATGCAGTTCTCATCAGAGCAGTAGACGACGATCTCGTCATCCTTCTCCGGGAGGGTGGAGACATCTTTTGCGTTCGCTAGATTCAATGAACCGGGGATGTGCTTGGTCTGGAACGCCCAGTCCGTGAGCGTCATTACCAGCTTGAAATCGTCGCCGCGGTCGAGTTTCACCTTCAGTTCATTGCGATCGATCAGATTCATGATGCCCCTCCTTTCCAAGGGAACGTTCAGGTCGTTGGAGGTCGATTATCAGACCATGGGTGCGCCTCTTCGAACGCAGCTGATGCGGCAAGCACAGTTTCTTCTTCCCCGAATCCGCCGATCAGGTGAAGACCGATCGGTAACCCGTTGCGGTCGAACCCACAGGGCACGGTGGCCGCTGGGTGCCCCGTGATGTTCACCGAATACGTGAACGGGCTCCAGGTCCAGTACGCACGATCCGCATCCATCACGCGTCCGCCAATTTCGTGCGGCGGGCCGTCGGCCACTTTGAACGCCGTGGTTGCCAGCGTTGGACTCAAGACCAGGTCATAGCGCTCGAAAAGACGTTGAAAGTAGTCACGCGTTTTTGCAATGAACGCCATCGTCTCGTGATGGTCCACCGCCGTAAGCGTTCGGGCGTGCTCCATCCCTTCTCGGACTACATCGGTTAAAAGATCCGGGCTCGTATCGAGGAGATTGCCGTAACCAACGAGCGCTTTGAGATCGAAATAATTGCGGAACCGTTCCCACATTTCGTCGGGGTCGATCTCGAACTCAAACTCTTCGACGCTCGCGCCTATTCCCTCAAACGACCTCGCAGCGAGCGCCGTCGTTTCAGCCACATCCGGATCGACGGCGTTGCCTCCCATATCGGGAGTCCAACCGATGCGCAACCCCTGAACCCCACGTCTAAGCGCGCCGTCATAATCTGGCGACGGACCATCAAGCGTCCCCGGGGCCGCGTTTTCATCGGGACCGGTAAGCACAGACATCAAGAGTGCTGAGTCGCGCACATTTCTACTCAGGGGTCCACTCTGCGCCAGGTTATACGGGTGCCACGCCGCATCGCCGCCGCCGGAACGCGGCACACGTCCTTCGGTTCCTTTGATGCCGTACAGGCCGCAGAGCGAGCAGGGGATTCGTATCGATCCGCCGCCGTCTCCGCCCTGCGCAAGTGGCGTAATCCCCGCCGCTACTGAAGCCGCCGCTCCACCGCTCGATCCCCCACTCTCACGAGTCACATCCCAGGGATTCCGGCAGTCCTCACCGAGCTTATTGGACGTGTAACCAAGATGCCCGAATTCCGGCGTGTTGGTCTTACCTATGATGACGGCGCCGGCCGATTTGATACGGCGCACGACGATGTCGTCTCTGTCAGGGACGTTATCGGCATACACGGCCGATCCGAATGTCGTGCGGATTCCGGCGGTCGGCACAAGATCCTTGATCGGAAACGGCAGACCGTGAAGTGGCCCTAGATCGTCGCCCCGCATCACCGAGGCCTCGGCTGAGTGGGCCGAATCCAGGGCCTGATCTGCCACGACCGTCAGGTAGGCGTGCAGCGTGTCGTTTGTCTCATCGATACGACGCAGCGTCCACTCGGCCAGCTCGACCGGCGACACCTCGCGCGCTGACACCATGCGGACAAGCTCATGCGCGGGAACAAAAGCGAACGAGTTCTCGATCGGCAAATTACTCAACTGTCTATTTCTGGTCGTGGTCCGGGTCGAGCGAGGCTAGCCCTTCATCTCGATAAGGATCACCACGGCTTCGTTGTCGCCTATGTTGGTGGTGGCGTGCTCGAACGGAGGGGTCTCCATCCCGTGTCCAGCCTCGAGTTCGATATCCATCGACTCACCATTCGGGTCATCGAAACGGACTTTGCAGTCCGTGACCGCATAAGCGATTGCGTTCGGGTGACCGTGCATCGGCGTCTTTGAGCCAGGGCCCCCGCGATACTCAAGCACCCTCACAGTGTCGTTCTCAACGATGACCTTGTAGAAATCTCCCGCCGCGTCTACTGCGTCTGCTGGCATTGAAAATCTCCTCAACTTCCGGCTTTCGGTTGAACGCCGCACTCTATCACGAGCCTCCGAAGCGACCTTTAATCAGGCCTTAAAGGACCTGAGGCGCGCGTTCTCTGTGATTGCATTAACCTTGCGCCGCGCCGCCAAAAATCGTGCCAGGCCATCCACACCGTTGAGGGGAATATCGCAGTGAAGATCACAGACGTTAAGACCTATGTTCTCAACACCGCAAGCGTCTTCGTCCGCATCTACACGGACGAGGGAATCGAGGGCGTGGGCGAATGCAGCCCGGTCGTGCAGCCGGACGTGACCGCCGTTTACGTGCAGAAGGCCCTCAAGCCCCGGCTGATCGGCAAAGACCCGCGGGACACGGACCGGCTCTGGGACGAAATGTACTTCGGCACCTTCAAGATCGGCGGAATGGGTGCCGGACCGAACGCCATCTCGGGTGTTGATATTGCGCTGTGGGACATCAAGGCCAAGGCGGCCAAAATGCCACTTTACCAGCTGATGGGCGGCGCCACGAAGAAGACCTTCAAGATGTACAAAAGCATCGGCGGCGGCTCCGGACTCACGGCCGAAGAGATGCGCCAGAAGGTCGAGGACGGCTACAACCAGGGCTTCCGTGCCTTCAAGATTCGAATGGACTGGAAGTACCAACAGGACAAGCGTTTAAAGGGCGATCTTGAGATGTTCCGACTCTGCCGGGAGTGGCTGCCGGACGACGTGCCGTTGAGCTTTGACGTCAACAACGGCTACTCCGTGAGCGCGGCGATCTCGCAGGGCAAGGAGTTCGAGAAGCTCGGCATATACCACTACGAGGAGCCGGTGCTGCCCTACAACTACAAGGGCATGCGAGAGGTGGCCGATGCTCTGGACGTGCCGGTGTCTGCGGGCGAGCAGGAGTACACGCGCTGGCAGTTCCGAGACCTGATCGAGGTCGCTCGGCCTGACCTCCTGCAGCCGGACGTGACTAAGTGCTGCGGCATCACCGAGATCCTACGTATCGGGGCGATGGCAGAGGTAGTAGATATGCAGATCATCCCGCACATGACGCAGCCGTCGATAGGCAACGCGGCGTCGCTGGCGTTCTGCTCAACGCTCCGACACCCGGAACGGCCGCACGAGTACACGGGCCCGCGTAGTGACCTTGAGGCTCTCTTTCAAGACCCGATCACGTTTGATGGAGCAACGGGAACGATCACGCTGCCAGATCGACCCGGCCACGGACTGGTGATCGAGGAAGACGCGTTCAAAGCAGCCATCGTGACGGCGTACGAGTAGGGTGTTGAGACGTGCCTGAACCCAGTCCAAACCAGGGGAAGGGGTTCTTCAACCTCCTTCGGATCGTCAGAGCCGCGCGCTATACGGCGCGCGGCTTTCGGCACACGCTGGTCCACGACACGTCGTTCCGGCAGGAGTTCGTGGCTGCTCTCATTCTGGCGCCGATCGGCATCTGGTTAGGTGACAACGGGGTGGAGCGCGCGCTTCTCATCCTGCCGCTATTGCTGGTCTTGCTCGTTGAGTTGTTAAACGGCGCTGTCGAGACGGTCGTAGACCGCATAGGGACGGAGCACAACGAGTTATCTGGCCGAGCCAAGGACCTGGCCTCAGCGGCCGTCTTTGTGGCGCTCTTGACCGTGCCGGTGACGTGGGGCCTTGTACTGCTGGGGTAAGGGAGTCTGCGGCTAACGCAGATGTTGCGCACCGATGCTGAGGCTCTCGAAGTACGGGTGCGGGCGGGCTGCTGCCCGCCCCTACACGCTCGTACAAGTACCGTCATTCCCGAGTAGTCGGGAATCCAGAATCAAGCGGTTGCGCTAGATTGGCCGGTCGAAGCGCTAGCCGGGAGATCCTTCGCTCGACTCAGGATGACGGTACTAGCGTGGCTACTTTTATTCGCCGAACCGCAGACAAACAAAGAGGCCGGTCCCAATCAGGACCGGCCTCTTCTGCTAATACTTAAACGAAAACCGAGCTCTACTCGCGCGCCCAGATCGTCTCGTACTGGCCGCCCTTGATCAGCGCCGTCAGTTCCTGGCTCTCAAGTGCTCGGAGCTCGTTAAGAGCGGCTTCTGCTGACGCTACCGCGTCTTGTGAGCCGGTCGACCCGATACGCTTCATGACCCGCGCCCATACTCCGGACCGCACCATGTTCTCGACATAGATCGGCCACGGGATGGCGACGATCTCGGTCGCCTTCGGGAGGTGAGGGCGTGCGCGCTTCAGGCTGCGGAGCCGTTCATGCAACCCGCGTGCCATCGGCAGCACCCTGATGTACGGGCCGTCTTCAGGCCCCTGCCTCATGTCCAGAACGAGTGATCGCCTCAGACGAGGGAAAAAGAACGAAAGCGTCGGAGCGCTGTCGATGTGCCTGACGATGGCGTCGATATCCAAACCGAATTCGCGGTCCAAATCGCCACCCTACCTTTCGAGTTTCTCCGGTGAGTCGAAGCCCTGCGGCCCACCACCGGTGCTTGGGGGTTAGTTAGGGTTAGTTAACCTGCGAGGTCCCGTACGGTGGCCGTGAACGCTGGAAGAACCTTCTCCCAGTCTCCAATGACACCGAACCGTGCTGACTTAAAAATGTTGGCATCGCCGTCCTTGTTGATGGCCACGATATTGCGTGCCCCGGACAGACCAGCCATGTGTTGTGAAGCGCCGGAAATCCCGACGCTCAGGTAAACGGTCGGCTTGACACTCTTCCCCGTCAAGCCGATCTGGTAACTGTGGTCGACCCAGCCCGCATCGCAGGCAGCGCGAGATGCGCCCACCGCTCCGCCGAGGAGGTCTGCCAGTTCTTGAAGCTGCTCGAACGGCTCCGGGCCGCCGAGTCCGCGCCCGCCGGAGATGATTACGTCGGCGTCCTCAAGTCGGACACCCTCACTCTCCTGGACAACCGTCTCGACCAGAATCGTACGCACTCCTGAAACAGCGTCGGACACGTCGAAATCTTCGACCGTGCCGGAGCCTTCGCCTTCTACAGGATCAAATACGCCCGGACGGATCGTCGCGATCTGCGTGCCATCCCCGTTGAATCCATATATGGCAAGCGCGTTGCCGCCAAATACCGGCCTTGTGACCGCAACGCGTCCGGTCTCGGAATCGAGCGCTACGTCGATGCAGTCCTGTGCCACAGCCACGCCCAGCTTGAAGGCGACCCGTGGTCCTGCGACTGCGCCGAAGTCCGTTTTGGCGAACAGGATGACGTCCGGTGAGATGCTCTCGTTGAGAGCGGCTACCGCAAGCACCGGAGCGTCGTAGCCGCCGGTGCCCTCGTCCTTGAGGGCGGGATCAGACATGCGGATCACGCGCTCAGCGCCGGGCGCTTGAGCAGCTGTAACGGCCGACAGATCGTCGCCCATAACGGCAAGGCTCACGCCTCCGCTAACGCCTTCATCCACAAGTTTGCCGGCCGCCGTCAGCAACTCGCCAGAAACGGCGGAAATCCCGCCGTCCTGAATCTCTCCTATTACGAGAATTCCAGCCATTTAAATAAGATTCAACTCTCGGAGACGGAGGGCCAGCTTCCGGCCTGCGTCCGCCTCGTCTTCGCCTTCGATAATTTCAACCTGGCTCTCGCTCTCCGGGATGAACAACCTGCGGAGTGTGAGAGTCGGCTTAAGGTCATCAACGGTCAGGCCGAGATCGTCCAACGTCAGCCGTTCCGGTTGTTTGCGGGACGCCGCCATGATGCCGCGTAGGGTCGGGTAGCGCGCTTCACCAAGTTCGTTACTCACGGTGACCACGGCCGGAGTCGGCGCCTCGACAACCTGGTATCCGTCGGTCAACGCACGTTCGACCCGCACCTTGCCGTCCTGCGGTTCAACATTACGCGCCAGGGTCACTGACGGGAGGCCAAGCCTCTCGGCCAGTCCAAGCGGTACGTGGGCCTGGTCCCAGTCGGACGCCTGTCGTCCGCCGAGGATCAGGTCAAACGGCCCGGTTTTCTCGATCATGGCCGCCAGCACTTTGACCGTGGCTGGGGCGTCAAGATCTTCAAGAGCGGGGTCCTCCGCCAGCACCAGGGCATCAGCGCCCATGGACAGTGGCTTCTTCATCACGTCCATGACGAAGTCGTTCCCGACGGCGAGGATGATGACCTCAGCGTCTCCGGCGTCTTTTATGCGTAGAGCTGCCTCGACCGCGTGAAGGTCAAAGCCGTTGACAACTGGGGGAATACCCGGTGCTGGGACGACCCGGTTGACGGATTCGTCAACCTTGAACGCCGATGCGGGAGTTTCCGGGTCCGGTACCTGCTTCACGCAAACTGCGATTCGAAGCGCCAACCGCACCTCTCCAACTCGTGTTCATGGTAATTAACCGCGGTGCCGATCGCACCGGGTGAAGGTCGTGCCGTGACAGCCGCATAAGCGACTTTCAATGACTCCAAAATATCACCGGACTTAAGGTCAGTCAATCGGGGATGGCAAGCTGAGTATGTGTCCGAATGTCCCTGAATTACCTGCTACCGACGTCGATATCGTTAATGACGGCCCACTTCATTCACGGATTAACGGCGTCGCGGGCGTATCCTGAACCGCTGTCGGAATTAACAAACGATTCTTTGATCCAGACATTTCATGGCAAAAACCGTCTTTCCACGAAGGTGGGAATCCAGAAGCGCGCGGCAGGTGGTCACGGGCTTTCCTGGCGAAGACCGTGTCTGGATTCCCGACTGCTCTGGAATGACGGGAAAAAATCTTTGGACGCGGTCACGAGAAACACCCCGGGAGAACCCATCTGGAACGCCTAATTGATCAGGCCGGACGTGCTGGAATCCAGATCAGTCAGGATCAGTGCAAACAGTTCGCCGTCTATCACGAGCTACTGGAAGAGCATCGCAAACGGGCTAACCTGACGTCCATCACGGGCCTGGACCGGGTTCGCGATGAGTTGTTTGCGCGATCGCTAGAGCTCGCAGCGGCGCTAACGCCAGCTGAACGCGCCCGATACCTGGGGGACGGCAAACGCCTGATTGATGTAGGGACCGGTGCCGGATTCCCGGGCCTCCCGATGGCGATAGTGTTCCCTGCCACACATGTCACTTTGCTCGACGGGACCCGGAAGAAGACCGATTTTCTCGCCGTTGTCGTAGAGGCGCTGGGCCTCGAGCATGTTGAAGTCGTGAACGGTCGGGCCGAGGAGCTGGCCCGTAATGACGCACACCGCGAGTCCTACGACATCGTCACTTCCAGGGCGCTTGCCGCCCTCCCGGAACTGGCCGAACTAACGCTTCCGTTCTGTAAAGTCGGTGGAATGTCGCTAGCCCTGAAGGGCGCAAACGTAGATGAAGAGGCGAAGAGCGCTGCATCTGCCGCAGCGCAGTTGGGCGCCTCAACGGCGCTTCTGAGACCGGTTGCTCTCGGGCCACGACCCGAACCCGACACCGCGGTCTTATGGCGCAAAGTCTCCAACACACCGACCCGCTTTCCTCGCCGCACGGGCATCCCTCACAAGCGGCCCCTTGGTGTACCAAACCCTTCCAGCGTAAAGAAGCCCGTCTTCGACACCGACGAGGGCGGCGCTTGAGCAACACACCAGGCCAGAACGAACCCTCGCTTTCGAACCCAGAAATCGGGGCAAACGGAGACAGACCCCGGCTCGGCGACCGGATGTTCTCCAAAAAGACTCTGGCCGTCAGCGTCGTGGCGATCGGCGTTCTCGCAGTTGTGGCGTTCAGGGTTTTTGATATCGATTGGGGCGAGATGTGGGACCAGGTGAAGGACGTCGATCCGCTCACCTACCTGTTTGCAGGCGTTCTCTACTACACCAGCTTCTGGTTCCGCGGGATCCGCTGGAGGTTGATAGTGCGTGCGTCAGGCCTCAACAACCAGCCGGGCGTGGTCCAGATCGGTACGGCCAAATATGCAGCGATCATCCTCATGGGATGGTTCGCAAACTCCGTCGCCTTCTTCCGGCTTGGTGACGCCTACCGCGCTTACGCCCTGCATCGAGAAACACGAATCCCGCTGGCCAGTAGCCTGGGCACGCTGCTCGGGGAGCGCGCCCAGGACGTCTTGATCGTGCTCTTGCTCCTGGTCGCCGGGGCAATCGGCCTGTTGGTTACGGGCGAGGTCACCCTGCCCATCTACTTGCTCATGGCCGCCATCGTCGTATCCGGCGCCACACTCCTCGCGCTCATCATCATGCGCAACTACGGCGAACGATTGGCGCGCCACCTCCCGGACCGTATCGAAGAGATTTATCACCCTTTACAAGTTGGAGCGCTCGGCAGCTTCAGGGCCCGCCAACTTCCGTTGCAGTTCCTTCTTGGTGTGATCGGATGGGCACTTGAGATCGGCCGGGTCTACTTTGTTGCCGAGAGCCTTGGTCTGGACATCAGCTTCTTCGTAATAATGTCCGCCGCCTTGACCATCGCAGTTCTCTCCACGATCCCGACCCCGGGCGGTTTTGGATTCGTTGAAGGCGGACTCACAGGCGTTTTGATCTTCCTGGGATTGGGCGACACGCAGGCGCTGACACTGACCATTGTCGACAGGTCCATCAGCTGGATCAGCATCATCGTTATCGGCGGCACAATGTTCGTCAGCTGGCAGACCTTTGTTGTCCGGCGCGGTAAGCGAGGCAACGGGTCGACCGTAGAGTTCGGACCTGAATCCGAGCGTTTGGGCATCGACCAAGATTGAGGTCCGACGATAGCACGGGAACCGATGCAAATACCGGTCTGAGTACGAACACAACTCCCAATAATCCCCGCCCTGCGGGCGTTGTCACCCGGACGGTTCGCTTCTTCCGTGAAAACCGGACGATGACGGCTATCGCGCTCGCCACAACGATCTCGATGATGGGGCAGGGCGTGATTGCGCCCGTGCTCCCGGCGTACGCACGCGACTTTGATGTTGGGACCACATCAATCGGTTTTGTCGTCGCAGCATTTGGCTTCTCCCGCCTCTTCCTGAATATCCCGTCCGGAGTGCTCGGGGCGAAATATGGCCGGACCGTCTTATGTCCATCGGCCTGGCCATTACGGCCATCGGCAACGTCGGCAGCGGGTTCGCGCCTGAGATCATTCAGCTCATAGCGTGGCGGGTGCTCGCGGGGGCTGGCTCTGCGATGTTCATGACCGGGGCGATGGCATACGTCGCTGATATATCGACTCCACAAAATCGCGGTCAGCTAATGAGCATCCAGCAGGGGGCGCTACTGCTTGGAGTGGACATCGGCCCGCCGTTGGGCGGCTTTGTCGCGGACACCTGGGGGCTCGGTTGGCCTTTTTTCATGGCCGGCGGACTGGCCGCCGCCGCCGCAGTGTGGACGGCGTTCCGGCTGCCGAACCGACCGCCAGGCTGGACCCCCGACGCCCCGCCCGCCGTTTCTGTGACGGCGTCACAGGTCAGGAGCCAGCCCGGCGCCAGATCAGGTACAAGGACCATGCTGAGCAACCCGACCTTCGTCGTGGTCGGGCTGTTCACGATGATGGTGTTTTTGACGCGGACCGGATCGCGCCAGACGCTGGTCCCGATAATCGCCGTCGACGAGATCGAGATGAGTCTCACGATGCTGGGCGTGATGCTGTTCGTGATGACTACGATCAACTTCTTCATCGTGTTCCCGGCCGGATGGCTTGCTGACAGGTTCGGACGCAAGCCCGTCATGGTGCCGGGGATTCTGCTTGCCGGGATCGGGTTGCTGCTGTTCGCGCTCGCCGGAGACGTGACGATGATGTTCATTGCGGCGATCATCATGGGAATCGGCACCGGCGTGGCGGGCCCGGCTCCGGCCGCCTACATCGCAGACCTTGCGCCGCCCGGACAGACCAGCCTGGCGATGGGCCTTTACCGAACCTTCGGCGACCTCGGTTTCATCATCGGCCCGATAGCCCTCGGCTTCATCGCCGAGACATCAGGCATGGCCACCGCCCTCCACATCAACGTCGTCTTACTGGTCGGCATAGGAATAGTCCTCGCCTTCGTCGCAAAAGAAACATCAGGCCGAAAACGCAAGAATCGCGACAACGATCCCACGAAAACAGTCGATTCAACCGATAAAGGCGATCCAGCGAAAACACCGTAGGGGCGGCTGACCATCCGCCCACGCCTGTCTTTCAAACACGTCGGGAGGCGAGCGAAACAAACTCTCGTCATCCTGAGCCGCACGCGAGGGATCTCCTGACTAATCACTCCCGAACAGCATCGCCGCGTTCCAACCCCCCTCCTGCAATCATCCGAAACCCGGAGTGACCACCAGTAGCCCCAACCACCAACAATCAACCCCCAACACGTTAAACCCCGTGATACGATTTCCTGACGCAGTGCGCCGATCCACATCGAGCGGTGCTTGTGGGGCTGTAGCTCACTCGGGAGAGCGCTTCAATGGCATTGAAGAGGTAGCGGGTTCGAATCCCGCCAGCTCCACCAAAATACTCCCCTCCTGACGTGTGATACGTCGCCACTCGTCTGGTTCATCGCCCTCACGTGATCCCGCGCCCGACGCGGTCACCACAGCGGCAGTGGCGAGACGAGCATAAGATGTGCGGCAACACGGGACCATAAAACGTCGGTCCGCCAAAACGGCCAGGTCACTTCCACACGCGCCAATCGGCCAGAGTGCCGCCTGATGGAAATAGACGCCCAAGGGGCATGAAGGGCAAAGCAACCATGAAATTCGGCCAGTTCGAACTCGTCCGGTGGCACCAGGACGTAACCCCTGAAGACAGCATCAGACGCGCCATGGAGAGAATCGAACTCGGCGACGAGATCGGAATGGACGAGATCTGGCTCGCCGAGCACCACTTCTCACGCCACGGCCTCGTCTCCGGCATCTTCTCCCTGCTCGGCAACGTCGCCGCACGCACAAAGAACGCGCGAATCGGCACCGCGATCGTCGTGCTGCCATTCCGCAACCCCATACAGGTTGCCGAGGAAGCCGCGACCGTCGACATCCTCTCGGGCGGACGGCTGACCCTTGGGGTTGGCGCCGGCTACCAGCGCATGGAGTTCGAGGCTTACGGGCTGGACATTGGAGAGGCCCGTGCGAAGTTCAAAGAGTACCTGGCGGTCATCAAACAGGCCTGGAAGCTGGAACCGCTGACCTTCAAGGGCGACTTTATCGATGTCCAGGACGTCAACGTGCTCCCGAAGCCGCTTCAAGAGGGCGGAATTCCGATCCACATAGCGGTCAGCACGAGCCCCGAAAGCGTCGATTTCGCCGCCAGCCAGAACATGCCGATCATCGTCGGAGGCCCGACCGCCACCATGGGGCAGGTTCCGGAAGTGCTCCGGCTATGGCATGACCGGATGGAGCATTACGGTAATCCCCACGAGCACATCGATCTAGCGGTCGCGGTGAACGTCTACGTCGCTCCGACTCAGGAGCAGGCGGAGTCCGATATCGCAGGGCTGGAAGATGTGATCGAGAAGGATTTCGCACGGGTCGGCAACCCGAGAACGGCCGATGGCAAGACGCCCGATGACTACAAGCACTGGGAGCACCGGGACCGAGACCGGTCTGTGGCTGGACAAATCGCACGCGATGCAGGAATCCTGCCGCTGATAGGGACGACCGAAGTCGTGATCGAGCGAATCGAAACCCTGCGATCCCTCGGCATCAACTCAATCCGATGCGCCTTCGGAGCAGCCGGACTCGATCAAACCAAGATGCTAGACAGCATGCGAATGTTCAGCGAAGAGGTAATGCCGCACTTCGCAGAAGAGAGCGTTGCCGCGGGGGTGTAGGTTGGGTGTGGTGGGCGAAATCTGAACCTGTGACCTCCTGTCCCCCAAGAAGGTGCGCTAAGCGTAAGCGTCATCACGATCATTGAATCAGGTGTGTATCATCCGCTCATCATGCCAAGCGAACGGATGCAGACGCGGTTAGACCTGCTCTTCGATCAAGTTGAGGAAGCCTCGAATCATCGCGACCGGGCCACGATGCTGGAACGGGACGGTGACGGAGACGGCGCAAATGCCATGGCACTGCTGGACGAGTCACTGGCCATCTCCAACGAGTTGGGGATGCGGCCACTTACCGAGCGCATCCTGGCGCTGCGGGAGATATTGCTGGCGTAAATCACGGTGGACTTCGCTATCTCGTCATTGTGGTGACTCCTACTGCTTGTAGATACGCACGTTGAGCGACGGCGCCCCTGTTCTGGAAGGGTGCTGGGAATTTCCACAATTGATGCGTTTTCAGTCCGTACAAACCCCAACATCTGATTGATCGTGACAGGGACCGCCCAACGTGCCCTCTCCCACCCCACTACACTGTCCCCGGCGCACACGCGTGATGCACAATCCAAGCGCACGACAAACGCTGACGTCGGGAGTCGGTCGTGGACGAGGGGGTTCACTTGATGGACTATTCAGGACTGTTCTCTTCAAACATGCCGTTGCCGGTCGATATGCCGGTCGGCCTCATGGCGGACACCAAGTACGTCTTCTCGGTCACGTACGCCGACAAGGGCGTGTTCCCGACTGAAGGCCTCATCGACGCACTCGGCGTCATCCTCCGACGTGAGGGGCAGACCCTCTCCCAGTACCCGCCGCCGCAGGGCCATCTCGGCCTGCGCGAAATGATCGCAGGAACACTCGCCGGGCAGCGCGGAGCGGCAGGCATCGACCCTGACTCCATATTCCTGAGCAGCGGCGCCGGCGGTGCGATCGGCGCAATCCTCGACGTCTTCATCGACCCCGGAGACGTGGTGTTCGTCGAGGAGTACACCTACCTCGGCACCTTGAAGATGCTCCTGGAGCGCGGCGCCGACGTCCGGCATGTCCCGACCGACGACGAGGGCATGGACACGGACGCCCTGGACCGCATCATCGGAGAGTTGATCGCGGAGGGCAAACGCCCCAAGTTGATCTACACGATCTCCGTCTACCAGAACCCGATGGGCGTGACCCTGAGCCTCAATCGACGCAGGCACATGCTCGAGATCTCACAGAAGTACAGCATCCCGATCTTCGAGAACGAGTCGTACGCAGACTTCAGGATCGACGGAGACCCGCTCCCGCCGGCGATGCTTGGCATGGGTGACACCGACAGCGTCATGTACGTCTCCGCCTACACAAAGCTGCTCGGCTGCGGCCTGAGGCTCGGATACGGAGTCGTTCCGGAGCCGGTAATGGAGACTCTCAAAAAAATCCGATTCGGTGGCGCCCCCAGCCACCTGGCCTCGATGGCCGTCTATCAGTACATGACCGACAACCGCGAGGAGTACGTGACGGACGTAGCGACGTCCCTCCGTGCCAGCCGAGATTCGATGCTCGGAGCGCTTTCGAAGCACTTCCCGGCAAACACCTCGTGGAGCACGCCGGACGGCGGGATGATGTTGTGGGTGGAGCTGACGGAGGGAGCAGACACGATTGCGGCGCTCCCGGCGGCCGTCGAGGCGGACGTGAAGTACAACCCCGGCCCGGTGTTCCGAGCCAAACGAGACGGCGCAAACTTCCTGCGCCTGACCTACAGCCACAACTCGCCGGAAGAGATCGGCGAAGGCATCGAGATCCTGGCGGACGTGTTCCAGCGCGAGGGTTTGTTTGGGTAGTTAGGGTCGCTGCTAATCGGATCCTTCGAGAGCCTAAGGGTGGGTTCAATTTGGAGTGTGCTGTTGCGATGTAGGGGCGGCTGACTATCCGCCCTCACCCTGATTCGTGCCAAACGGCTGCCTTCTCCGCCCGACGCGGGCCGATTCATCCCGCTGTTTGGACCTATGAGCGGGAGCCTGCACCTTGACCCCGGCAGCACCGAGATCCCGGACTTCTCTAGTGGCGTGAGTGTAGAGACCGGCGTCGTGCGGGTTGAGTTCACCAACCCGAATATTTCAGGCGGGCGATGGAGCCACGGCGTGACATTCAGGCAGGCAACGGAAGAGACATTCCATGCTGTCTACTTCACCGGTAGCGGCGCATGGGGCCACTTCGTCCGATCCGGAACCTTCAACTCCTCAACCGACCTGCAAACCGGAACCGTCCTGAACAATCGCACGCCGGGCGCCGCCAACGTCCTGACGCTGGTGTTCGACCAAACCGAGGGACAGCTTTTCTTGAACGACGAGTTCGTAGCAGACCTGGACCTGAGCGCACAAGACGTTCTCGGACCCGGAGACGTCCGAGTGATGTCCGGCCTCCTCGGCACCGACCTACTGGACGGCAGCCAGAGCGCCTACTCCGAATTCACCGTCCTGCCGCTGCGATAGGTACTGCTTTGGCGAGGTCAGGCAACACTCAGCAAAGTGTCACCCTGAGCCGCCGCGAAGTTCCCGTCCTGAGCTCGACCTAGCACTCCGCCCGGGTTATCGATCGCTAAAACCCCATTCCGGAATTCCTTCTCCCGGTGGGAGAAGGCCTTACAGGGCATACTGCGGACTCGCCAATCGCGCCGCTGCTGTTTTAGTGGCGCCGACAACAGCTTATCGTCGGAAGAGTAGGAATCCTCTATGCCCGCACCTATCGTCACGAGCATTGAGTTGCTTGAGTTCAGCTACACCCGTCAGGACGTCGCTCCGCACGAGAAGGCGCGGGCGATGCTCTACTCGCCGGGAGCGACCAGTACGCTAAAAGCTCGTGCCATCCGCATCTACACAGATGCCGGCATCATCGGCGGCTACGTTGGCGGCAACGCGACCGAGTACGCCGGGATTCCGCAGGTGGCGTACGCGCTTATCGGCAAGAACGCGCTGGCGCGTGAGGCGTTCTACACGACCGCAAAACAGGCCCTCAAACAGCACGCTCGGATGGGGCTCTCACAGATCGATATGGCCCTGTGGGACATCGCCGGCAAGTACTACGACGCTCCTATCTACGAACTGCTCGGCGAGTTCAGGAAGGACCTTCCGACCTACGCCTCGACAACCCCCGGAGACGATCACCCAGACGGGCTATAGACCCCGGAGGCCTATGCCGATTTCGCAGAGCAGTGTCTCGAGATGGGCTACCCGGCGTACAAGATCCACACCTGGCGCGAGGCGCCGATGTCCAAGCACATCGCGATGCTCACCGCTGTGGCCGAACGAGTTGGCGGCAAGATGGACCTGATGCTGGGTCCCGCCAGCACATTCATGACCTTTGCCGATGCATATAAGATCGGTCGGGCGTGTGACGATCTTGGATATCTGTGGCTGGAAGACCCCTACCGGGACGGCGGTGTTTCGGCCTTTGGGCACCGAAAGCTGCGGCAGATGATCCGCACGCTCATCCTCCAGACGGAGCACGTTCGCGGGCTGGAACAGCACGTCGATTTCCTCGTGGCAGATGGCACCGACTTTGTGCGCATCGACAACGATTACGACGGCGGGGTCACCGGCGTGATGAAGATCGCACACGCTTCGGAAGGCTTCGGCCTCGACGCCGAGCTACATGCCCCGGGGCCGACCCGACGCCACGTCATGGCCGCCATCCGAAACACCAACTACTACGAGTTGGGCCTCGTACACCCGAAGATGGGTCGCGCCGCGCCGCCGATCTACCTCGACGGCTATTCAGACGAGCTGGATGCCATCGACAGCAACGGTAACGTGCAACCGCCGGAAAAGCCCGGGATCGGCGTTGAGATCGACTGGGCCTTTATCGAGAAAAACCAGACCGACCGGACGGTGTTTGAGTAGCGTGCGCCAGCGGGGATAGCGGTACTGCGGAATAACGTTCTCCCTCATCCTGCACCTTCTCCCGCTGGGAGAGGGCCCCCCAATAGCCGCCCAGCCGGGCTACTCCTGGTGGAGCGTGGGCGACCGCATTGGTGGTGCTATCTGAGTGGCGTCCAGCGGAATTACTTCCTTCTGGTACACCTGCACACGGTACGAATCTGTATCCGTCACATACATGCGCCCGTCCTCACTGATCACCACAGACTTCGGACGTCGTAACGCCCGCTGCGGCTCCAGCTTTGCCATGTCGCGCAGCCGGTTCGGGCTAGCGTTCGTCATCATGTAGTCACGTGCCATCTGTGACAGCGTCGCTTCGCCAAGGAACTTCTGGACAAATCGTGGCTCCGAGTTGAAGAGCTGGACCCGGTTGTTGCCCCAGTCGGCAACATAAATATCACCGTCAAGGTCCACTGCGACATCCGTCGGCCGATTGAACTGGCCGTCTCCGTCACCTGAAGAACCGAAGGCGAACATGAACTCGCCGCCGCTGTTGAACTTCTGAACGCGGTCGTTGCCCCAGTCCGCAACATAGACATCGCCAAGCTCGTCCACCGTGATGCCCCAGGGCGACTCAAATTCGCCATCGCCGGAGCCACGCGACCCCCACTTGCCGAGGAACTTTCCATCTGTGGTGAACTTCTGAATCCTGTGATTCATCGAGTCCACGATCAGGATGTTCCCGTCCAGGTCGAACGTCATCCCGGCTGGCCGGTCAAACTGGCCGTCCAGAGAGCCTTTTTCGCCCCAGGTTCCGAGCACCTCGCCCTCTTTGTCGAACTGCGTGATCCGGTTCAGCGCTTCGTCCGAAACGAACAGGTTCTCGTCCGCATCAGCGATTAGCGCCACGGGCCATTGGAACTGGCCTTCATCGGTGCCCCAGCTACCGATCGATTCGAGATCCTCGTCGGCGTAGTTGAGCTTCCGAATTAGCGCCGCGTTCTCCTGCCGGCACAGGACGTAAACACGATCCTCTTTGCCGAGTGCGATATCGATCGGGAAATTGGTTATCCGTCTCATCCCCAGCGTCTTGACGTAAGGGAAGCCTGCTCTCAGCAGTCCATAAGGTCGTGCCACGGGTTCCGCTCCTGTTGTTCCGAATATCTGGGCTATTAAGTGACGGTTCTGGACTCCGCAAATGGGTGAGTTGTCACAACGAACTTCACCCTCACCCTCTCCCGCTGGGAGAGGAGATTCTTGCGACGGCTCTCAGGCCGCGAACGGATTGATCTGCTCGTACTTGCCACGTACGATCTCAGTTGAATCGATGCTCATCCACTGCTCAAGCAAAGTGGCGTAAATGCTTCGGAAGTCGATCGTGTGCGCCAGGTCCTCGCCGTTCGCCCAGTCAGCCGGGTCGAGAGATGGGTACTCGGAGTAGAGTCCGCCAACTACCCGTTCGCCGATGATGAACGCGCCCCCGCCTGAGCCGTGGTCCGTACCTGAACCGTTATCGGCGATACGTCGACCGAATTCGGTGAAGACGTAGATCATCACCTCTTCAGCGGCGTCGTGCTCTCGCAGATCCGCCATGAAGTCCCTGAGCGCGCCGGACAGCTCCGTTAACAGCCGCTCGTGGTTCGGCACCTCGATCGCGTGGTGGTCGTACCCCGCGTGCTGCGTATAGAAGATGCGGGTCCCGAGCCCTGAAGTATGTACGCGTGCGACATCACGAAGGCTCTTGGCGATCGGGTTGTCTGCGTACTCAACCGTCGAGCGGTAGTTGGCCGGCACCTTCTTCAGTAAATCCGCACCGGTCATCACGTCCCCGCCGGTCTGGTGGAGATAGCTCATCACGGGCCCGGAGCCGATGGCGGGCGTGTACATTCGCTTGAAGATGTCCAGCTCCCGCGCCCGGTGCTCCTCGATCTCGACACCGGTCAGGAGGCCGTAGCTGTCCAGGTCACCCACCGAGGTCACCGAGACACCCGGAGCGGCCATCGCACGTGGCAATCCGCGACCGAAGCTGATGCCGGTCAGCACATTCTTGGTGTCCGGGTCTATCTCACGAAGCGCCTGCGCCAGCCAGCCCTCGGTGGCGATGCTGTTCGGCTCCGCCGTGTGCATGATGTCCATCGCCCGGAAGTGCGAGCGGTTAGATTTCTCGTAGCCGATCCCCTGAATGATGGCCACGTCCCCGGCGTCAAACATCTCTTTAAGCGGAGCGGCACAAGGGTGGAAGGCAAGTTCGTCATTGATCGGCAGAACGCGATCCTCGCTCACGCCCACGACTGGTCGAACGTCGTGGTAAAGCCCGCTGGTGTACGGGATGATCGTGTTCATGAAGTCGTTTCCGCCGGTTAACTGGACTATCACCAGTACGGGCGGCTTGCCGTTCGTGATCGTAACCATTTAAGAGCTCCTCCCGGCGACCGCCGGTCTCGGTACGTTCTGGCGACCTTATCTCAGGTCAATCGGTCATGACTTGGTTATGCGAATTGGTACTCGGGCGTTGCGACGGCAAGTCGCAACAACCGGATTACACGTGTGGCCTCGTCTTCGCCCTCTGCGTCGTTGGCGAAATCGATCAGCGCCTCGCGTGTCTGATCACTTACCTCACCGGAACCCGACTCGGCGAGCACCGCGTTAACGAGACTCTCTGCGGACCCGAGCGCCTCGGAATCCTTCATACGCTGTATAAGCGACTGAATCCCCGGGGCCAGCCCCTCGCCGATCTCGTCGACCGCAAAGTTGACCCGCTCCGTCAGATTTCCGCCATCGATCCACTCGCCGCCGGTGTGCCAGCCCTCGACCGTCGGCGGGTCCAGCAGCTTCTGGCCCATCACGTCGATAGCACCGGCGTACTTGGTCATACCCGGAGCCATCTCGGTCTGCGAGCCAACCATTTTGAGCACGCCGACGATGAACTCGGTCGGACTCTTCACCTTCTTGTACCTTGCGGCCTTGAAGAAGTCTGAGTTGAACATCACACGCAGTACCGAGCGGATGTCGCCGCCGGTCTCGATGAACTTCGCCTCCATCATGGCGATGCCTTCCGGGTCAAGTGGGGGCACATCGTTCCAGGACGGAACCTGCGGCTCATCCGCCACGAAGAAGTTGTACAGGTGACGACAGATGAACCGGGCGCTGGCCGGTGATTTGACGATTATGTCGATGATGTCACCGCCGTTCAGGTTGCCGGTTACGCCCAGGAAGGTCTTCTCCCCGTCGTCATGATCGTCCTCTCGGAAGACGAACTTCGCGGGGTAGAACCCGTGAGGGTAAAGCGGAGGTGGCTGCTCAAAAGTCCAGCCTGTGAACGCGCGAGAGGCGTCCTTAATGTCCTGTTCGCTGTAATTGCCTACACCAAGTGAGAACAGTTCTAGCAACTCTCGGCCGTAGTTCTCGTTAGGCTCGCCGTTCCGGTTCTCGTTATTGTCCAGCCAGAACAACATCGCCGGGTCGCGGGAAAGATCGTTCAGGATGGTGGTCATGTCACCCATCCCGTTCCGCCGGAACATCTTGATCTGGTTTTTCGCCGACAGAACGTGTTCGTTCTTCACAAGCCCGGTTGCGAATACGTGGTGCCAGAAAAGGGTCATCTTCTCTTGAAGCTGGGCCTCGCTGTTGATCATCCGGTACAGCCAGCCGGCGATGAAGATCGGCGGGCCCTCTCCGTGGATGTAGCGTTCCAGTACATCGTCACGGATGTCCCTGTTCGGGTCAGGATTCAAGAGCGCTTCTACCGTGTCCTCGTAGCTACGTTCGGTGTAACTTTCGAGCTGCTCACGGGTCGCTCCAAATCCGGCGCGTCGGTACAGATGGCCTAGAAGGTCGATATCTGTTTCCGTCGGATGCGCAACGGTTGTCATCGGAAAACCTCTCGCGGACTAACTATCAGGCACTGCTCTCGTCGAGTAAGCCATGTCCCAGCGCCGTGATTCTAGGATTGGCATCAACCACAGGTCAACGTCCGATCAGGTATAGGCCAAAGCGAAGTCGATGTAACATCCCGGCTGAACGCCGAATAAATGCAGATGACGAGATCGATTTAGCGTTACGTCCGGCCACAGTATGGAGCAAAAAATTGAAAATTCTCAGGTTTGGTGACGATCGCGTTGGCGTATTCAAGAACGATGACATGGTGGTCGATGTGACGGGCGTGATCAATGGCAGCGAATCCATCAGCCCGCAGGCCGTGATGGAAGAGCTGATCGGCAACTTTGACGAGTATCGTTCCGCTATAGAGAGTCTCGTTAACTCTGAGACTGGTGTGCCACTCAACGGCCTGACGCTGTTGCCGCCGATTCCCAGGCCCAGCCGTGTGCTTGCCGCATTCTCAAACTATCTCGATACACCACAACGCAAGAGGGAAGACGTTGCCGAGGAGTTCTTTTATAAAGACCCGGACGTAGTGGGACCGGAAGGTTCAGTCAACCTTTCAGATCTGCCTGGCGTTGTTGTCCACCAGCCGGAAGCGGAGCTCGCATACGTCATTTCCAGCGGCGGGAGAAACATCAGTCCGGCCGATGCCATGGATCACGTTTTCGGCTACATCGGGTTCTTTGACATCTCGGCACGGGGCCTGACCAGGCGATCACAATTGGTCCCCAAAGGGCAGGCGACTTACGCCGTTGCCGGGCCATGGATCACCACCCGGGACGAGATACCCGATCCCCACAACATCAGAGTGAAGTCATGGGTGAACGGGGAAGCCCGTCAGGACTACAGCACAGAACACATGGCCGTCAGGATCCCGGAACAGATCGCATGGCTCTCCCGCTTCATCGACCTGCATCCCGGTAACATCGTTGCCACCGGCACTTACCACATAGGTCTGGGGCCGCTGAACGACGGCGATGTTGCGGAGATTGAAGTCGAGGGTATTGGCAAGACAAGGGTATTCGCCCACGGCGGCGGCGCTCCACGGATGGCGGAGTTCAGGCCCGGAATCACGCAGGTAGAACGCCCCGCTGGAGGGATCTCCCGCGTTTAAGGCTTGACCTGCCGTTGTCCGGGCAAAATGCTCATAATTCCGGGGCAATTTCTCCCCACACCGAACCACAAGCGTACGATGCGGGATCACGTATTTTCCGCCGTGTGCTTGATGCCACATGTGGAAATTCCTGGCGTTTGCCGCGACCGTGCTGGTCGCTTGCTCTTCCGGCGGGTCGGAGGATGTCGCCGAGCCTCCCGGCGTACCTGGAAACGTTCAGGCGTCACTACGGGGCGCCGAGGTGCTGGTCACCTGGAACGCGCCCTCGCTTCCGGATGATCAGCTCGTCATCCAGTATCTGATCACTGACGGCTTCGGGGCTCGTTTATCTGCCCCTCCGGGCAGGACTCGGGCGACATTTCCACAACCCTCAACTGGCGTAATCTATGAGATCACCGTCCGCGCCGAAACGGCAAACGGTAACGGTATAGGCGATCCCAGCGAGCCTATTGCGGTTACCGGAAGACCCGGACCGGCACTGGCTCCGGACCAACCAATCGTCGAGGCGCGTAACTTGCGCGGGTTCGTCGAGATTGTGTGGACTCCCCCGGAAAACGATGGCGGAAGTTTGATCACCGGGTACGTCATCGAAGTCGAACCCACCGGGCGGTCGTACACATTCATCGGCAACCCCGGCGCCGGTTATTTCCTCGCCACAAATCCCTCGATACGCGCGTCCGCGTCGGGGACGCCTGTCCGGTTCGCGGTGGTGTTGCCAGATCTCAACCCGGGCGACAGCTATGTGTTTCGAGTGATAGCGGAGAACGCAATCGGAAAAAGCGAGCCATTCGGACTGACTGTGCCAATAACTGCCGGGATCGGCTACGGCACCTCAAACCCTCCGGTTGTTTCGATAAGCCCGGGGCCCATCCCGCCAACACGCACCCCAACACCAATGCCGTTGCCAACGTCAACACCGAGACCTGCTACGGTGACCCCGACACCCCGACACCCCGACACCCCGACTGCGACACCGGTTCCGCCCACCGCGACCGCTGCGCCGACAGCCGTGCCAACTCCAACCCGGATTCCAGTTACTCCAACCGTTACTCCGGTTCCGACACCAACGCCCGTACCAACAGCCACACCGGTGCCACCGGCAATAGTCGTGGCATGGACCCAGACGCTATTCGGAGTTTCCGGGTCCACCTTTCGACTTCTTGGCGTTACGGCGGAATCGTCCAATTTTGCCGAACCAATCATGGTCGACGTTCAATGGGGTGACGGGATTAGCCAGAAGGCCGGGTTTATCGACAAAAACGGTGTGTACGGCGCCCAGGTGTTCGGTAGCGGGTCCGTGTTTGCATCGCACACCTACCTCACAGGTGGCGCGTTCACCGTAACGGTGACGGTGTCTGGCGCATTGAGCCCAACCGGTGAGGTCGAGTTCGTGGTGCTCATCTCCTGAGATACACCCCGGCCGCAAGACTCGGCCGGGCAGGGGTTATCCCAGCCACATTCGGTTCGGCAATCTTGAGGCAAGTATGATGCCGATAGCGGCCCCGATTGGAACCAAATGATTGGCCGATAATCACTCTCGGACCGTCCCACGGCATTTGATCTGAACCCCGAGGTTGAGCTGTATGTGATGCAGGTGGACTTCATGATCCGCGGCGAGGCGGAAATCCGGGAGGATCCCGCCGATAAGATCGCTCTAAACGAGCTTTCTCTGGCGATCCTCGAAAAGTATGAGGATCGCGACCCGTTTGCCACCGCAACTCAGCGGTGAATAGCCAAAACGGAGCTGGCGCTCGGGCGATTGGGCCAGACGGAGCGGTTCGAAAGCGCAGTCAATCGGTACACAAAACTGGCCGCAGCGATGCGGTCGTTCCCGACGATCCAGGCGCTTGCGGCGGACGGGATTGTTGCCGCCGGAGATGGAATGAGGCGAGCAGGCGACCTGGTTCTGGCACAGACCTACATCGAGCTCGGACTTTTCTACGCCGACCGCGCTATTGATCTGGATGGGACAACCGTGCGCGGTTGGCGGGTGAAAGGGGTCGCGCTGGAGCGGATTGGAATGTTTGAAGATGCCGTCGACGCGTACCTGCAATCAATCACGTACGGAGAGGGCTCGATCTACGCAATCGAGGCCCACAGTGGGCTGGCGCGCACTTACGAAAAACTAGGCGACCCCGTGAACGCCGAGATCCACCGACTGCTCGCCGAGCCAGAGGCGCCAGGTGAGTAGGGGCGTCCCACTCCCAACGGGACAGGACTTGTTTGAGGGAAACGTCACATCGGCCACCCGCTCGTTCAGCACCGCACGCTACATCTCGGTGCGCGGTCGTATGCTCCGGTTCATCGCCCAGTCAGGGTAGTAGTCGTAAATTTCGGCGTCCGGAAGCGGCTTCCCTATTGGCTGAGGCGGCACCCGAAACGGGCCATTCACACCGGTCATCTCGGTCATCCCGTACGCCAGCCCGACGCGACGGAGAGTTCGGGTGGAGGGCACATTGAACGGGGCGACCGTGGCCAGGGGAAGCCGGCCCTGTTCCAGGATCCACGTCCCCGCGGTCGACACGACGGCGCTTCCAAGTCCAGACGCCTGAGCGTCTCGTGACACATCAACGCCGATCTCCATGAACGGATGTCCATGGTCCTTCACTGTGGACAGGGCGACGAGGTCATCCCCCTGGTACATCCCGAACGCGGCGATAGATCCGGGACCGTAACAGTGCCAGAACAGATTAAAGTCGACCGCCGAAAGCTCGCCAGCCGTTAGTGGCCTGACGCGATCATCGGCGCGTCCACGCCAGGACTCAGCGTCTGCAAACATGAACCAGTTCGGCCCCCACACAGAAACCCCATAAGGCAACGAAACCCGAGAGAGTTCATATGCCCCGAATGGCGTAAACAACAGGTCCGGGTGAATGCTTCTCGTTATCGATTTCAGCGGATCGACCCAGTCCTCACGCGCCACAAGGATGCTGCGGCCATCCATCCTTACGCCAGTGAGACCAGCGTCATCCCCGGTCGATGCATCGATCCCGCGAGCAGGCCGGGCCATCACCGGCACGGAGTCTGAGAGCGCCTCCTCAAGCGACACTCCAAGTCGCTCCTCCTGCCATTCTCTGACCGTTTTTTTCAGGTCCGTGGACAACATTTGCCGGTCAACCTTTGAAACTGTTCCGCGACAGGTCACGCGCTCTGGTGTAAATTGTGGATTCATTTTGCGACGCACCCACGCTGGCGTTTTAAATGAGCATATCGCCCCCGTTTAGGCGGAAACGGCTGAAAACCGCTCTATGATCGCCGTACAGGCGTTTCAGGGAGCCATCGCCGTAATCTACATAACCACTTCGACAATCAATGCGCTCTCAGCGCAAAGGATCTCCGTTTCATGACGCCTCCGGCCGGAAGACACTTCCTCCAGATCCCCGGACCGACGAATGTGCCGCACCGCGTGCTCAGCGCGATCGCCGGACCGACCATCGATCACCGGGGACCAGATTTTTCCAACCTGACCCTTGAAGTGCTGGCCGGGTTGAAGAAGGTGTTCAAGACTGAATCCAACGTCCTGGTGTTTCCTGGGTCGGGGACAGGAGCATGGGAAGCTGCGCTGGTCAATACGCTCTCACCGGGCGACCGAATCCTGATGTTTGAGACGGGGCAGTTCGCCACCCTGTGGTGTGCGATGGCCCGAAAGCTGGGGATCGAGGTCGATTTCATTCCCGGAGACTGGCGTCACGGGGTAGACCCGGCGCAGATAGAAGCTTGTCTGGCCGAGGACTCATCGCACCAGATCAAGGCGGTCGCCGTGGTGCACAACGAGACCTCTACCGCGGTCACCAGCCGCATTCCGGAGGTGCGCCAGGCCATCGATGCGGCGAATCATCCGGCGTTGTTCATGGTGGACACCATCTCGTCGCTCGGGTCGATCGACTATCGGCACGACGAGTGGGGTGTCGATGTCACCGTGGGCGGTTCCCAGAAAGGGCTTATGCTTCCGCCCGGTCTCGGATTCAACGCCATTAGCGCACGGGCATTGGCAGTTTCAAAGGAGGCAGCTCTCCCGAAGTCGTACTGGGATTGGGAGGGCATGCTTGAGACCAACCCACAGGGATTCTTCCCGTATACACCGGCTACAAATCTCCTTTACGGCCTTCGTGAGGCGCTCCTGATGCTGGAGGAGGAAGGGCTCGATAACGTGTTCGCACGGCACGATCGTTTTGCCGCTGCGACACGTAATGCCGTTTCGGCATGGGGGTATGAGCTTCTCGCACAGGATAAACGTGAATACAGCAGTTCTCTGACTGCGATCGTCACTCCGGAAGGGCACGACGCCGACAACTTACGAAAAGTAATCCTCGATCGCTTCGATATGTCACTCGGAACCGGCCTCGGAAAAGTGAAGGGCTGGTCGTTCCGGATCGGACATCTCGGAGATCTCAACGACCTCACGCTGATGGGTACGCTTGTCGGCGTTGAGATGGGATTGGATATCGCCGGGATTCCGCGATCGGGCAGTGGTGTCGCCGCCGCGATGGAGTACTTGTCCGCCAACTAAGTGACTGGCTGACGGTCCCTGGGATTTCGGGATGCCGGTTCCACCCCGACATTTAGCTCATGAAGGATTCCGCTGGCATGTTGACGCGTTCCTTTTTGAAGTCAGTCTGAAATCCCGGTGTCGGCTCGATTTCCTGGGGTAGCCGAATATTTGAAACACCCGGTTTTGTTACCCATGAGTGCTCCCGCCCGCGCTCGTCCAGGTCTACGTGGTTTTATGCCACCTACCTGCTCTCAGGCGCCGACCCTGACATTCCGATAACGGAGCTGCAGCGGGAGCTGGGCGTGACCTACAAGACGGCCTGGCGCATGACCCACCTCATATGCGGAATGCTGTCGGATGGGGGTGAAGACGAATTTGTGGAGGACGAGTCTGAGGCCGCTGCCGACTTAAGCCCGGCCGTCGATGGGCGTCAGTCGTTGGATGTGAGCGACGAGACTGAGACAGGGTCAGGCCGTCCGTCTGGACTATTTCGGCGGATAACTCGCAGAAATTGAATGCACACCAGTGGCCGGACTTACGGGCACTTCAGGTTAGTGTTAGACGCCTCACTTCTGTATCAGAAGAAACTAACTATACGTAAGTTACTCTCGTAACCTACGTTCATCAACGGTGGAATCCCTGACCGCCGGTCGCCTATCCGAGTAACGAGTGAAGAACTCCAGCCCGACAACGCGAGGTCTAAGTCCGTCGCCTTCGCTCACGATCCACTACTCCCAGCGCGGCTGCGTAGATGCCATCGGTATTGATACCAAACAGCGAATACAAATCGTCCCGCGAGCCTGACTGACCGAACGTGTCGACACCAAGGTTGATGGAAGGACTATCGAGCGCGGAACCGATAAACGCCAACGTGTGAGGAGACCCGTCGATCACGGTCACGACAGGGCTGCCGACCTCGTGCGGTTCGAGCAAGCCCGTCGGGTCATAAAGCCCGATGTCCTGGCCCGTCACCTGCTCTTTTTCGGCGGCACGAACACGCCTGTGAAGCATGTCCGGGCTTGTCACCGAAAACACGTTGGCGCCGATCCCCTCACGCTCCAATAATGGAATCGTCGCAAGGGCCTCCGGGACCATCACACCGGTCGCGAATAGATTGACGATGGCGTCGGCTTCAGGATCTGCCGTGCGCATCCTGTAACAGCCATCGAGCACCGCCTTACGGAGCGCGATGATGTCCGCCTCGTCGTGAGGATCGTTGAACAGGGACTGATCGATCACCTTGGTGCTGAGCCGGAGGAATACGGATTCACCTTCGCCCGTGCCGATTCCGCGTATGGACTCAAGCAAGATCCACTCGAGCTCACGAGCGAAGGTCGGCTCGTAATAGCGGATGTTGGGTAGTTCCATACCGATAGACGGAGAAAGCATCCCCTGGTGCGACCCGCCCTCCGGGCTGAGAGTCACGCCGGAAGGCGTCGCCACGGCGATGAACTTTGACTCCTGGTACACGCCATACACGAGCGGATCCAGCCCGCGGACAATAAACGGATCGTAAAGAGTGCCGATCGGCACCAGACGTCGCCCGGAAAGCTCTTTCGAAAGCCCGAGCTGGCCTAACAAAAGGAACAGGCTCGTCTCGGACAGCCCCAGCTCGATATGGCGACCGTGAGGCCCCTCGGTCCATTTGAGAACCCGGGACTCGGTGTCGAAAAAGTCCGTTGCTTCGGTGTGATGCCACACCCCGGTGCGATTAATCCAGGAGCCCAGGCTGGTCGATGTCGCGACGTCCGGAGACACAGTCACGATGCGTTCAGATGCGTCAGGAGACGTTCGAGCGATCTCAAGGAGGATGCGTGCGAAGCTCTCCTGCGTAGATGCGGCGCTCGTCAACCCGAGATCTGTGTCGTTGAACGCAAGCGGCGGCTCTTCCGGCACAACCGGACGAGTCAGTCGTTCGGCGGCATGAGATATGTAGACCGACTCGTCGCTACCATCGGGGAACCGATCCCACGGGTAATCAGGCTCAACGCCAAAATGATCGGCCAGCTCTTCATACTGGTTCAGCGTCAGTAACGCTGAGTGGTTGGCGGGGTCGGCCGCAATCGGCAACCCCCAGCCCTTCACCGTGTACGCAAACACAACAGACGGGCCATCGGCGTTCGACGCCTCTTCGTAGCAACGTGCAAGCGTGCCAACATCGTGCCCGCCGAGTCCGGCTATGCGCCGCTGCAACTCATCGTCGTCGAAATCGCTCACGCAGCGTTCGATATCGCTTCTCTGGCCGCGTGTCGTCTCGAGTAGCCGGGCCCGAACGTCGGCCGCCGGAGCGACCAGCATCGCCTGGTACTCCGGGTTCGGCATATCGTCGATGCGAGTCCTGAGCGCGTCACCGCCCGGCAGCTCCATAAGCTCCGTAAGCTGTTCCCCGTACTTGGCGACGACCACTTTCCAGCCGTTCACTCGGAACATATCCATGAACCGTGCGACGCGGATACCCGGCACCACGCGGTCAAGACTCTGGCGGTTGAGGTCGACAATCCATGTGCAACGATCGAGACCTTGAACAGCGGGTTCGGTCACCGTCTCCCAGATAGAGCCTTCGTCCAGCTCCGCGTCGCCCATGTGGGCGAAGAATCGGCCCGATGTGGGTTCGAGATTGTGGCCGTCAAGGTAGTCCCGCACGAGCGCGCCAAACGTGACAGCGCCGGGAGACAGCCCAACGGAACCCGACGAAAAATCTGGCGGATCCGGATCCTTGGTGCGGCTCGGGTAGGCCTGAAGTCCGCCGAACTCCCGGAGAGTCGGCAGGTACTTCACGTCCAGGTTGCCGAGCAGGTACTGGATGGCGTGATACACCGGCGAGGCGTGCGGCTTGATCGCTACCCGGTCTTCCGCCTTTAACGTCTCGAAGTAAAGAGCGCTCAAGATCGCCGCAGATGACGATGAGGAAGCCTGGTGACCGCCGACCTTCGATCCGTCCTTGCTTTCGCGGACGTTATTGGCCCAGTGAATGATTGCCGTCGCCAACCACAACACCCTGTCCCGGGCGTTATCCCTGATGAACTGGATCTGGGATCTTCCCTGTGGGTTCACAGGCGGGTTCACGGCAACCATCGATGCAACTCCGATTAGCCCGAGAGACCATCTGAACGTGAGCGTACGTTCCAGAACGCTGAACAATGGGCGACTGTCCCGATCTTACACGTCACGGGACTGCGTGACGCGCACTCTTGTGACAGTTGTTCACATGTGACACCTCCCGGTACATCGGCCCGGCACGCTAAACTCACTGCAATATAGAGGAACCACGCCCGGAACTGGATCGACCGGGCAAAGCCAGCACACTTCCAAATCTCCCACGGGATCATCAGAAACGCCATGAAGTTTGACCGGTTGGACATCTATCACGTCGCGATGCCGCTGATATACCCGTGGCGGACTTCCTACGGCGAGGACTACGACATCCAGGCCGTGCTCGTGAAAGTCACGGACGGCGACAACGTCGCATGGTCGGAATCGTCACCCCTCCACGCCCCCACATACCTCACCGAGAGCGCAGGTGGCGTCTTCTACCTGCTCTCGAAAATCATGGGACCGCAGATTGTTGGGCGTGAGTTCGAGGACGCTGACGACCTCAACGGGATGCTATCGGTATTCAAGGGCAACACCTTCGCCAAAGCGGCGCTGGAAATTGCCTCATGGGCGTTACTCGTCCGTTCTTCCGGAATACCGCTGCACACACTCCTTGGGGGCGAGACGCGTGAGGTCGTGGCCGGGGCCGATTTCGGCATACAGGACTCGATCGACATGCTTCTCGGCAACATCCAGATCGCCGTGGATGCCGGGTTCCCAAGGGTCAAGTTGAAGGCCGCGCCGGGATGGGACCTCGACATGTTGAAGGCCGTACGGGGTGCGTTCCCGGACACCGTCTTCCACATCGACTGCAACGGCGGATACACACTGGACGACCTCCCGATGTTCAGGGAGGTCGACAAGCTGGGGCTGGCGTTTATTGAGCAGCCACTGGCGTTTGATGATCTGCTCGACCATGCGGAGCTAGCGAAGCAGATCGAGACGCCGATCTGCCTGGACGAGAGCGCGATCAGTATCAGGGCCGTCGAACAGGCCCTGCGCATCGGCGCGGCAAGCTACATCAACATCAAGCCGGGCCGTGTTGGCGGGCTGGCGAACTCAATCGCCATCCACGACATCTGCCGGGATGCCGGCGTGCCCGTCTGGGTCGGCGGCATGTTGGAAAGCGCGCTCGGCGCCGCGATCTGCGTGGAGCTGGCCACCCTTCCCAACTTCACGTACCCCGGCGACCTGTTCCCATCCTCCCGCTTTTATGAGCGCGACCTCAGCCAACCGGACAATGAACTGACCGAGGCGCATACATTCAAACCGTTCATGCACGGGCTGCCTGAACCGGACGCGGACCGGCTTGTCGAGTACACCGTTCAGTCGGCCACGGTGGTTCCTGATTGAACGCTGAATTGACGGGGCAGACAGTGGCGGAAAGCCGTCGTGATATCGATCAGGCGTGCGGTCTATGAGCGTCCGCGGATGGCGGAGCAAGCTACCGCGCGTTTTTATCGCAGGGATCGCGACCGTCGCAGCGATCGCCATCATCTCGGAGATGGTCTCTGAGCGGGACGTCGGCGGAGAGTTGATAGTCGACGTGCCCACCCCAACGATCGAGTCCAGATCATGGGCTGTGGGCCAAGAACCGACTGGGGTCATCTTTGACGGCGAGCGGTTGTGGGTTGCGGAAACCGGGTTCGGTTCCGTGACGAGCTACGGACTTGAAGGCCAGCGGCTGGACACGGCGGATGTGGGCGGCCAACCAGCCGTACTTGCCTCGGGCGCGGGATTCGTCTGGGCGCTCGATGCAGACGACGGCTCCGTGACGCAACTGGATGCCGATGCGAACGTCGTAAGGAAATTCCAGGTCGGGCTGGAGCCCGCTGGACTCATATTTCTTGGCGATCACCTCTGGGTTTCAGACCCGATACGCGGCTCCGTGTCCAAAATATCGCTTCAGGGCGCGCTAGCCCAGCTACTCGAGATCGGCGTTTCTCCCGGGGCGATCACTAAAACCCCGGAACAGGTGCTTGTGGTCGACGGCGATACGCTCACCGTCACGGGAATCGACCCGGGTGGGAATATTGTCGGCTCGTTCGAGTACCCGGATCAGATAGACATCGGGGACTTCGAACATGTTCCGGGGACCCCAACGGCGTTCCTGTCCACCCCGGACGCGCTGTGGATCGCTTTCGGCGGCATCGGCCAGGTGACGCGCCTCACGCCCGCAGGCACCTTCTCCGGCCTCACCCGTGTTCCTACGGGACCCCTGGCGCTAGCGTGGAGCGGCAGCGAGCTGTGGGTGGTATCGACCGACGCAGCAACGATCACCCGAATATCCAGCACCGGAACGATCATCGCAACGCACGATATCGGCGGAAGTCCGACGGGTATCGCTCATGATGGCGAACACGGTTGGGTAACGGACAGCGAGAAAAACGTATTAATCCGGTTCACGCCGGTCGAGTTGGTGCCGTAGGCTCCGGTACGGGCACATGATCGGTGTTCTTTCGGCCACCAACTTGTGTCGCGCCCGGGGGATGACGACAATTGCGCGACGGGCATAGGGCGTGACCCGTCCAGCTGACACCACGAGGGAGGAGGCGCCGCATGACCGAAGAGCGGACTTCTTCTATCCCCGCGCCCGAGGCCCTTGAAGAGCTACAGGCGACCATCGAGGCCCACCTGACCGCTGGCGCTCCTGACATCGCCGCGGCCGAGCTTGAAGAGCTACGCGCCCCGGACCAGGCGGATGTCGTTGCGGAACTGAGCGAGCCGGTCCAGCAGGCGCTGCTCGGCGCGCTTCCAGCCGAGACTATCACCGGCGCCAGATTGAGGTGCGCTGGTCGAAACCGCGCCCGGAGTTCCGGGTTCGCTGGTCGAATCTAGCTCCGGGTCCGACGTTCCGCTGCTGCTGCACGCGGCGGAAACTGCGACAACGATCGAAAGCAGGACAGCGAACCAAGGATTTCGGAAAGTCATTTCCTGACTTTAGACGCGTTTCAACTTCCGAACATCGAGAATCGGTCTACAAAAATAGGGATTCCGGCGTGACACGGGGCCTTGCACCCGTCGCATTTAATCCTGCGGTGCGAACGCCGCCGAGACGTGTCTGCGCTGGATCTTGCCCGTCGCCGTCCTCGGGAGTGAGTCAGCGATGTAGATCCGCTCCGGCACCTTGAACTCAGCCATCCGCTCACGGCAGAACGCCTGGATCTCAGCCTCATCGGCGTCGCCGGACAGCACCACGGCCGCCTGCACGATCTCCCCGTACTTCACATCTGGAACCGCAAAACAGACCGCTTCTGCCACGGCAGGGTGGTCGAGCAGCAGGGCATCCACTTCGAGCGGTGAAATCTTCTCACCGGCGCGGTTGATCAGCTCCTTCAACCGACCCGTCAAGGTGAGTCGGCCGTCTGCGTCCATGATTCCCTGGTCGCCGGTTCGGAACCAGCCGTTGGTGAACGCCTCGGCGTTCGCCTCGGGGTTGTTGTTGTAACCGTGGGTCACGTTGTCGCCACGAATCACGACCTCGGCGCGCTCGCCAAGCGGCATCATCTTGCCGGCCTCGTCCATGATACTGATCTCTACGCCGGTACCCATGCCGACCGAGCCCGGTACGCGCTCGCCCGGCGGAAGCAGGTTGGACGACATCTGGTGTGCCGCCTCGGTCATGCCGTAAGCCTCCAGCACCGGAGCGCCGAAGCGAGCTTCAAGGTCGTTGAACACCGACGGCACAAGGGCAGCGCTGCAAGAACGGATCAACCGGAAACTCTCGTGAGGGGCGTTGTCGTCGTCGGCACGCATCAACAGGATCTGGTGGATCGTCGGGACCGCCGAGTACCAGGTCGCACCTGTGCTCTTCTGGTCAGCCCAGAAGGTGCTTGCGGAGAAAAGGGAAGGGATAACGATCGAGCCGCCGGAGTTCAGGGTGGACAGCGCGACGCCGATCAGTCCATGAACATGGAACAAGGGCATCACCACCATCGCCACGTCGTCGGGTGTCAGGGCGTACGTGTCTTTGATGTTGCCGAGAGACGTCAACAGGTTCTTGTGCGTTAGCGGCACGCCCTTGGGCCGGCTGGTCGTGCCCGAGGTGTGAAGGAAAAGCGCCACATCGTCCTCGGACGGCGGCGCGACATCCTTCGTCAGAGTGAGCTCGCTGCCGTCACGGGCGATCACCACATGGGCGCCGGTAGAGGAGGCGTCCATAGTCGGGATGTTCAGCTGGTTCGCTGAGTCACGTCCGGCATGATCACCCGGTGGGACGATCGCCAGTTGCGCTTCGGCGTCCTCCATGAAGAACTTGAACTCGTCCAGGGTGTATGCGGCGTTTAGCGGGGCGGCGATGGCGCCTGCCCGAGTCACCGCCAGGAAGGTGATCATGAACTCAAGGTTGTTTGACAGGACGATCGAGACCGGCCGTCCGGCCTCAACACCCGCAGCGGCCAGGACGCCTGCTACACGCTCGATCTCATCGGACAGGGCGGCGTAGCTGAGCGTCGGTCCACCGGGGATGACGATGGCGTTGTCGGTCGTGGCGTTCGGGGTAAGTACCTGAGCGAGGGTGGTCACGTTTTGCAATTCCTGACTGGCGATATCGGAAATTTCTTGAAGCGTAAGAAGAACTGCTCCTGAGAAGAGCAACGCGGCCAATCGTATGTCATCCTTTGGCCTGACGGAAGGCGGTCGCAAAAATAGGCCGCCCCCAGAGACCACCATCCACCCTAACCATCGAGACGATATCGAACATGCCGCAGACGCCAGATCGACCCAACATCCTGGTCATCATCACGGACCAGCAACGTGCAGATACGATGGCCTGTTACGGAAACGACTGGATCCAGACTCCGAATATGAACGCACTGGCGGCGAGCTCGTTTGTTTTTGAAAACGCCTACGTCACACAGCCGGTCTGCACGCCGTCCCGTTCAACGATGCTCACCGGCACGTATCCGCATACGAACGGACTCGTTCGTAACAACATCGCCCTTGCGCCCGACGCGCTATCGATCGCCGAGATGGTGTCTCCGGAATACCGGTGCGTTCATTACGGCAAGTGGCATCTAGGCAACGACGCCAACGCGCAGCACGGGTTTCAGGACTGGATCAGCACTGGCCAGGTCTCTCCCGGGCCGGACGGCACCGGGCAGTCCGACTACCACGCATGGCTTGAGGAGCAGGGCGTCGAGTTGCCCGAACACTACGTTCGTCCGGGCGGCGATGGCGCCGGCTCAAAGAGGGCCGTGGCGCAGGCGAACCTACCCGAAGAGCTGACGCAGGCCAGCTTCGTCGGCGACATCACCACGAAATTCCTGCGCGAAGAGTCGGACGAACCGTTCCTGATGTTCACCAACTTCTTCGAGCCGCACCCGCCTTACAGCGGCCCGCTGGGCGATCTCTACGATCCCGCGACTTTGCCGGTTGGGCCCGACTTCATGCGAACCCCCAACGGCCACTCGCTATTTAATCGGTCTCGGTCAGAGTTCTACCTGGCGGGCGAGCACCGTGAGGACTCGGTCGCCGGATGCGACCATCACGACCTCCACAGCGAAGCCGGGTGGCGAGCGCTGCGCGCGAACTACATGGCCAACATCACGCTGGTAGACCGGCAGATCGGCCGAATTATGGAGGCCCTTGAGGACTCAGGCCACGCCGACGACACGATCGTGGTCTTCACAAGCGACCACGGCGACATGCTTGGCGACCACGGCCTGCTGGAGAAACGGGCGTTCTACGACGGATCGGCCCGGGTGCCGCTGCTCATGCGAGTGCCGTGGCTGTCACAAGGCCAGACCCGTATACCGGGCAGCGTAGGGCAGATCGATCTTGTACCAACGCTGCTTGATCTGGTCGGCGAGTCGATTCCAGACCACCTGCAGGGCGAGAGCAAGGCATCCGTGCTGCGAGGCGAGAAGACGCTCGAAAACAACGACGTGTTCGTGCAGTGGAACGGAAAAGGTGACCGTGACCTCGGCACACCAACCATCAACGAAATGATCGCCCTCCCACGCCGGACAATCGTCAGCAGCGATCGCTGGAAGCTGAACCTCTGCGACGGCGACGACGGAGAGCTGTTCGACCTCACAACTGACCCGCACGAGCTTACGAATTTGTTTGGTGAGCCGGCTCAGCTGGAGCGAATCCAGTCGATGGCGACGCGCCTGCGAGCATGGCAAGAAAAGACGGGTGACACGGCGCGGCTGCCGGCGGTGTAGGGCAGCTTTCACTGCAATCGCGCATACTCGTACCAATCCGTCATTCCCGCGAAGGTGGGAATCCAGGAAACACTGGGTGATCAATAGGCCCATCAAGGACAGAAACCCTATCTGGATTCCCGACTACTCGGGAATGACGGTGGAAGGCACTGCGCCGCTGGCTGCCCCCTCTCCCGATGGGAAAGGGCTGGGGTGAGGGAGGACAATGATCCTCGCGATCAACGGTGTCTTCTTCGTTCGGCCGATCGGTAAAGGTCCCTCGGCTTCGCTCGGGATGACAGTGTCGCAGCGTGGCATTCCATCGACACACACCGATTTTTCCTGAACCTCAGGGCATGAAAGTTCGGCAAATTTGTCATCCTGAGCCCGACGCGAAGGATCTCCCGGCCAGCACTCCACCACGTCCTTCTATGCCGACCGCATGCGCCCCCACTCCCGGTGCGAAAGATGACCTCGCCTACCCCCAGCTCCAGCGCGTCCACCCACTTGCTGGCTCCGCACCCGTGACCACCAGCGTGCCCGTGCCTTCGTGCCCTTCCGCCGCCAGTCGGAAAGCGTCCACGGCGCAGGTCTGCGGCTCCACGCAGATAGCGTCTTCCGGCGTGTACACCTGTAGATGCGAAACGTTGTCCGACGAAGTGATCGCAAGAGTCGGACCGTCCGGCCAGCCCAGGAACGATGTCGATCCGACGGACACCCGGAAGCAGTGATCAAGCGACCCGATCTCGGGCGTTATCGGCAACCTCAAATCAGTCGAGCCTTCCGGCGCGAACTGCCGGCCGGTCGACACCATCTCCTCGTCCAGCTCCCAGACGATCTCCTGACCGGGGATGTGAGCGATTACAGGCCCGGAACCGAGATCGCGCCGGAACCAGGGATGCCAGCCGATCCCGAACGGGTAGTTGGATCCACCTCTATCTGTGGCCAGAAACGACTGCACGAGCGACGGGCCCTCCAGCTTCACCTCATATTCCAGGAGTCCCGGATAGGGCCAGGGAGGAAGCAGCTCAATGCCAAATTTCGCGACCGTACTTGTGTAGCCCAGGTTGTTCCACGCCCGCTCATGAACCGTCCCGTGCATGGCGTGCCTGCCGCTGTTGATTGGCAGGGTGTGTGCCACCTGTCCGTCCATGTACAGCTCGCCGTCCCGGATTCGATTCGGCCACGGCGCCATGATGAAACAACCGGTCCCACTTTCGACGTGGAGCGGGTCGTACTCGCCGTCACCGCCCGATATCAGTTCGAACCGGTTCCCGCCGGAAACTACCTGTAACGACCGCAAACTCGCGCCAGCGAACGGCGAGATCACCGCACGGCCGTATTCGTTCTCAAGGACTATCGTGTGGTCGGCCATAAGATTCCTGTCCGGCAACCGCCCTTCGAGAGGTTCGGGGTGAGCCTGGATGATTCAGGCATTATTCTCCAGGAACTCGACCCAGTTTCCGTCCGGATCTTCGACCATCGAGATTCGTACACCCGGCCGTACATCGCGCGGCTCCACAGCCACCGTGTAGCCGGCTGACCGGCACTTGTCTGTTATCGCTTCCAGATCCGGAACCGTGATCGTCCAGTAGCGGATGCCGGTGGCGCCGCCCGGCCCGCCGGTGTGGTCGGCGTTCTCGGACACTGGTTCGAACTTCACAAGCTTGACGAGCGTCGTGCCGCACATCAGCCGGTGCATTGTCCCGTCGCCCAGAGGCATCGGAATATCAGCGACATGCTCAAATCCGAGCGTGTCCCGGTAGAACTTCAGCGCCGTATCCGAATCACGGACGACGATGCCGATATCGATGGAGTCCTTGCCTAGTTCAATGCTCATTCTGCTCACTCTTCTCTCTGTTCTGTTCCGGTTTCAGGGCATTTGCGTAGCTTGCATATCCTGCGATTAACGGGCCCGAAGTTCGGGTGCGACGCCCACGATTGCCTGTTCCATGGCGCAGCCGTTCAGGACCATGCCCATCATGATGTAGTAGCCGATGGTCATTAGCGTTTCGATCAGAAGTTGCTCACCAAGCTCGCCCAGCGCTGAGGCGAAGGTCTCGTCCGAGAGGGCGCGATTCATGACCAGTTCACGCCCCATCTCGACGATGACCCGTTCCCGGTCGTTGCACGCGGAAAGGTCGCCACCGGAACGTATCGCCTCGATCACATCCGGAGAGACGCCGACGTCGAGTGCCAGTACGGAGTGTGCGCTCCAGACGTATGGAATATGGAACTCGCTGGAGGCGACGAGGGCGGCGATCTCGTAATCGTGCTTCGACATGTTGGCGCGGAGCTGATCGTTCAGCGCCGTTGATAGGGAGCCGATCTTCGGGGAGTACATGATCATCGACTGCGGAGCGTTAATGCGTCCCCGGGAGCCGATGACCATATCGAAATCGGCCGCCCCCTCCGGAGAAACCTGGCTGCGTTCCGTGATCGGTGTAAGTCGCGGCATCGATTCGCCCCCTTCGCCATGTCGGCCCGAACATTTAAGTCGTCTCTGGATTGCGGAGCGAAGCTAACACACATGGTTAGGCGCTCATCGCACTTGCCCATCCGCGGTGTAGATTGTCGTCTCCAACCCTGTTCGAGCACGATCCCGAGACAAATATTTCGACGACGAGTCGAATCCCACTTCCCAGATAACCATACGAACGCAGACATTCGAAATACATCGGAGGAAACCTTTGCCCAAGTACGTGATTTTGCCGCCGCTCGACGACATGCGACGAGAGTTCGCACGCCGCCTTGCGGACACTGTGCCAGAACTAGACGTGACCGCGCCTGAGACCGATGAAGAGGCAGCCGAGGAGCTTAAGGACGCGGACGGCGCGTACGGTTGGGTCCCACCGGCAGCGCTTGCCAGTGCAACGAAGCTCAAGCTGCTCCAGAACCCCGACGCCGGCCCGTTCCACGGCTACTACTACAAGGAACTGTCCGAGCACCCGGTCGTCATCTCAAACCCGCGCGGCATCTACTTTGACCACATCAGCCACCACATCATGATGTTCATGCTGGCGCTGTCTCGAGGTTTGCCGGACTGGGTGAATGCGCAGAAGCAGTCGAAATGGGACAAGGACGCCCGCAAGCACAAGTACGTCAATCTGCCGGACTCGACGGTGCTGATAAACGGCGTCGGCGGGATCGGCGCCGAGACGGCACGGTTATGCAGCGAGTTCGGAGCGCGGGTGATCGGCATCGAGCCACGATCCGAGATCGACTCCCCAGCGGAGCTACACGAGCCGGAAGAGCTGGACGCCCTGCTACCCGAAGCCGACTTCGTGGTGACTACGGTTCCGCACACGCCCGACACCGAGCTCATGTGGAACGCAGACCGGTTCAAGCTGATGAAGCCGACCGCCTACTTCATCAACATCGGGCGAGGAATGACGACGAAGATCGACGATCTGGCAGACGCCATCGAGTCAGGCGAGATCGCCGGTGCAGGGCTGGACGTGTTCGAGATCGAACCACTGCCCGCCAATCACCGGCTCTGGCAGATGGACAACGTCCTGATAACGCCGCACGTGGCCGTTTCAGATGCCGAGAACATTCCGGAGCGACGCTTTGAGATCATCCTGGAGAACGTAAAACGAATGCTTGACGGCCGAGAGTTCATCAACATCGTCGATAAGGACAAGTGGTACTAGGGGCAAGTTAGGGGCTGCGACGCTCGATCATGTGACTGGGCCCGCCATTTAATACGCGTGTATACGCGCGTTTCAACACACGACTAGCGCGGTGCCGCTAACGACCATGAAAACGCCCAACTCCAGAACCAGAAGCTCCCGCCACCCAGAGGTGAACGACAGGAAGGTAAAGAGGATCGCGGCCGTCGCCAGTTGAGCGAGACCCGAACGGGTAATTGAGCTGGTCTGTTGGTAGAGGATCATATGCGGGGACTCGAAGAGGTAGATCGCCGGGTATCAATTGTTTGGATGCGCGTACCCACCTGAGCGACGCGACGAGATCACTCAGCTCATGGCTCATCGTTGCGCCCGAAATTGAAGCCTCGATCAGGGGGTTGACATAAAGTGCACTTTAAGTTGTAACGTCTCGAATCTGCCTGAAACTCGCGCCCGCGAAATCGGAGGCTCTGACATGGCAACGCTTACCGGACAACCCACCACGATCGACGCAACCATCAAGGTCTGCTCGGTAGAAGAACTGGAGCACGATCGGGTCCGTGTCGTGGCTGCTTCCGGTAGATCGGTCGCCGTGTTTATCGACGAAGGGCGCGTCTACGGCGTCGACAACAGGTGCCCGCACATGGGCTTCCCGCTGGCCCAGGGCACCGTCAAGGACGGCATCCTCACCTGCCACTGGCACCATGCCAAGTTCGATCTCGCAGGCGGCTGCACCTTCGATCTTTTTGCAGACGATGTCACGTCTTTCCGGGCGGAGATCCGGGACGGCGATGTCTGGCTGGATCCGACGCCGCTGGAGGAAGATCCGCGCACCCACTGGCTGCGCAAAGTGGACGAGGGGTTGGAGCACGATGTGCCGCTGGTTCTCGCAAAGGCCATGATCGGGCTCGAGGATGGCGACACACGGGAAGTGCTCACAAAGGCCGCCCTGTTCGGAGTCCGCAACCGGGACGATGGCTGGAGCGACGGACTATCCATCCTGACGGCGATGTCGAACATATTGCCGTCGTTAGACCCCGATGACCGACCGATAGCGCTCTTCCACGCGCTTGTACATGTTGCGCGCGCTACCGCGGGCCAGTCGGTCAACTTCGACCTGTTGCCACTGGATACCGACGAGACACGGCCCGAGCGCTACGTCGAGTGGACTCGTCGATTCGTGGAAGTCCGGGCGTCCGAGCCAACCGAACGGGCGTTGGCAACGATGATCGACATCGGCGTCCCGGAGGCGTCGGTGGGCGACGCCATCTTCGGCGCCAGTACCGACCATCTCTTCATGGACATCGGCCATACCCTCGACTTCTCGAACAAGGCTTTCGAACTCCTTGACCACATCGGATGGGATCAGGCCGATGAAGTCCTGACCTCGCTGGTACCGAACCTGGTCACTGCGCAGCGGATGGAGGAGACATCGTCGTGGCAACACCCGGTCAACCTGCCGGAGTTGCTATCCGGGCTGTACGAGGGGCTGGACGAGCTGATCGAGGTCGGAGGTGGCACACTTTCCGAATGGGACGGTCATGCGACGCTGGCCGACCAGATCCTAGACGGCGAGCCTACGGACACCCTCGGCGTTATGGCTGAGCTAGTCCGGAGCGGCGTGCCGCTTCAGGACATGTCTGCGTCGGTCGCCTATGCGGCCGGGATGCGACTCGTGCATTTCAGGGTGACCAACGAGTTTGCTGACTGGAACACCGTCCACCACACCTTCACCTACACCAACGCCGTGGACCAGGCGATGCGCCGGGCGCCGTCAAATCCTCTTGCGCGTGGAATATTTGACGGAGCGATGTCGGTCTACCTGGAGCGATTCCTCAACGTGCCAAAACAGGCCATCCCGAGGCCGTCCGGTGACACGCCATCACGAGAGGCCGTTCTTGAGACGTTCGACGTGCAGGGAGGGGTGGACGAGACGGCTCAGCTCGTCGCCGACATGCTGGTGGCAGGCGATCGCGACGCAGTTATCCGCCTGCTCGGGCACGCGCTATTGCGTGAGGACGCAGGGTTCCACTCGTTCCAGGTATACGAGGCCGGAGTGCGCCAGTACGGCAACTTTGTTGGAACACCCGAGGGCGACAACATCCTGATCGGCGTATCTCGTTTCCTCTCGGCACATTCGCCAACGGTGCGGCAGCGCGGCCAGACCTTTGAGATCGCTGCACGATTGCATAGAGGCGAGTCGCTGGCGGGCGAGTAGGGCGCTGACCGGGCCCGGGGGATCAATCGGCGGTCACATCCTCAAGCAATCTTCGGGCACCGGGGCCTCGAGTGGCCAACACGTCATCGGTGTTGAACAGGCGGCACGTCTCCAGCGAAAGACAGCCGCACCCGATACAGCCGTTCAGGTTGTCTCGTAGCCGTTCGAGTTCAGAAATGCGCTCATCGAGCGCGTGCCGCCATGTGCCCGACAACCGCTCCCAGTCGTCCCCATTTGGCGTTCGCCCTTCCGGCAGACTGGCTAGCGCCGCCGATATCTCCCGGAGTGATAGCCCGATTACCCGGGCCGCTCGAATGAAGGCAACGCGTCGGAGCGTTTCTCGCGCGTAACGTCGCTGATTGCCCTCGGAACGGCCGGACGAGATCAGCCCCTCAGACTCGTAATACCGGAGGGCAGATGTCTCAACCCCGCTGCGGTTAGCAAGTTCGCCGATTGTCAGATATGTGGTGGATCGAGTTGTCATATGCGAGACCTCCGGGACCGTCATTTGACTTAAAGTGTACTTGAAGTTGTATGGTGACAATTACAAGCGGTTCACCTCGTCGTGGGCCGCTCTTCGGTAACAACGAACTGATGAAAAATATGGAGGCGCCGACCGGCGCCGATCACTTGACCACGGGTGTAAATTTTCTGAATGACTAACGCAACTTCCTCAAACGGCACATCACCAGATACCGGTCTCGGCTACGAAGACCTGCCCCGGCTGATTACGCTGATGACCGGCGACGAGAAGCACTCCTTCAGCGCTACCTCCACGCTCGACGTGCTCTGGGTGCTCTACAGCAGAGTTCTCAAAATCGACCCCAACAATCCAGAGGACCCGGCCCGCGACCGCTTCTTGCTTTCAAAGGGCCATGGCCCGATGGCCTACTACGCAGTACTGGCGGCGAGGGGCTTCATCCCCGTAGAGACGCTGCCGACTTTTGCGCAGTACGACTCGATCCTCGGCAAGCACCCGGACGGCCAACTGATACCGGGCGTAGAGATCGGATCAGGCTCCCTGGGCCACGGCCTACCGATAGCCACCGGAGTTGCGAATGGGCTAAGGGCAAGGGGTTCCGCCTCACAGGTGTTCTGCCTGGTCGGCGATGCCGAATCCGGAGAAGGCAGTGGATTTGAAGCGATAGCGATGGCTGGCAGGCTCAAGTTGAGCAATCTCACGGCCATCGTGATCGACAATAAATCTGACTCGAACGGATGGCCGGGCGGCATCAGCTCCAGATTTGCCGTCGAAGGCTGGTCGACCTCGGACGTAGACGGACGCGACCAGGGCGCAATCCACGAAGCACTTGTAATCCCACACAGTGACCGACCTCACGTTGTTGTGGCGTCCGTCGAGCCGAAGGCCTAACCCATGCCAACAATGCGAGAGCGTTTCATCGCCGTCACATCTGACCTGCTGGACAGCGATCCCAACATCGCCCTGATCCTAGCGGATATCGGAGTTGGCCAGTTCAAAGAGACCGGAGTAGTCGACCGTCACCCCGGACGTGTCGTCAACATGGGCATCCGTGAGCAACTCCTAATCAGCTTCGCGGCCGGCATGGCCAAAGAGGGATTCCGGCCCATCGTGCACTCCTATGCGCCCTTCCTCACAGAGCGTCCGTGGGAACAGATCAAACTCGATTTTGCACACCAGGGCGTTTCCGGAATCCTGGTGTCGATAGGCGCAACCTTCGACGAGGCCGACTGGGGCCGCACTCACCAGGCGCCCGAGGATGTGCCACTGATCGCAACACTCCCGGACTGGCGCATCCACGTCCCCGGCCACCCGGACGAGGTCGAAGCCCAGCTACGTGCTGCGGCGTCGGACGACTCAAACGTCTACATCCGAATGTCCACCGCTACCAACGAACAGGCGCATCTAACCGGAGGTCCCGGCTTCTCGACAATCAGGACCGGTTCAGGCGACGCGCCAACCGTGATCGTGGTCGGACCGATGCTCGACGTTGTGACGCGTGCGACCGCAGACCTGGACGTCACCGTCCTGTACGTAAACACAATCCGTCCCTTCGATAGCGAGACGCTGCGCTCGGTGCTGCAAGCGCCCGAGGTCGTGTTGGTGGAGCCGTACCTTGAGGGCACATCTACCGCAGAAGTCTCACTGGCCTTGCAGGCGACACCGCACCGCGTCCTCTCGCTCGGGACATCCCGGCGAGAAAATCGGCACTACGGCACGGGCGCGGAACACTTCGCAGCGCACGGACTGGACGAGGCGGGCATCCGAGCTAGTATCACGGAGTTCGTGGCCCAACGTGTGGCCGTGTAGCGATTCGGGCCCCGACCGCTAGCCGTCCTCTTCCGCTGTCTCGCGTCTCGGTTTCGTAAAGAAGGCCAGTAACAGTCCAAGCGCTGAGAATATCGTGACCAACACATAAGCAGCGCGCCAACCCTGGACGAACGCGTCGCCGGCGCCCGGTGTGTCTGCGATCTTGTCCAGTGCGATATCAGGGAATCCGCTAGAGACCATCACCCCTACGACGATCGCAGACGCCATCGCCTGTCCCGTCACATTGCCGAAGTTCCGGGCCAGGTTGGTGAGAGCGCCGACAACGCCGAACCTGGACGGCGGCACCGATCCCATGATCACGCTGCTGTTCGGGACGTTCCACAAGCCCATCGCCAGCCCGTTACAGAACACGATGATCATCATGATCCACATGGGCGTTTCGCCGTCCACAAACGCAAACGCTATCGCCGTGGCGATCAGGACGGTGAAGCCGAGCATCAGGAACGGGCGCTCGCTGAATTTGTCAGACAGCCGCCCGCTGGTCTGAGCCGCGATCCCCATGCCGAGTGAGGTTAGGAAGAGAATCAGCCCGGCTGTGCCCTCGGTCAGCCCGCGGAAACTGATGAGGAAAATCGGCAAAAGGAACCGTGTCGCGGTCGTTCCCATAAAGCCTAGGACGCGGGTCGTGATCGCCAGGCTGAACATTAAGTTGCTGAACATCCGGAGATCGAGCATCGGCGATTTTGAATGCAGCTCCCATGTGACGAACCCGGCCATCAGGATCACCACCCCGCCGACGCTTCCAAGGACGAGTGGCGATATCCAGCTAACGCCGAACGGGTTGTTGATGGTGATGACCAGCAGGGTGATCGCCGCCGCCGAGAGGAATGCGCCGATCCAGTCAAACGGCGGTTTGTCGCCGTCGCGACCCTGGCTCACCGTCTCTTCGTCCAGGATGAAATAACCGGCGACGAAGGCGATCGAGATCGGCACCACCAGCATCAGGAACATCACTTGCCACGGGAACCACTGGAGGATCAGTCCCGCCACGATCGGGCCAAGGGTCCCGCCCACAGCGACCGCCGTGGTCTGGCTGCCGATTGCCTTGCCGCGCTCATTGGCCGGGAACACGGAGATCACCATCGCCATGCCGACCGACTGACCCATCGCGTTGCCGACCGCCATGATGACGCGGGCCACGATCAGGATCCCAAACGTTGGCGATAAGGCGGAAAAGACCGCGCCGCCTGCAAACAGGACAAGTCCGATCAGATGGACCTTTTTCCGGCCGATGATGTCGGCGAACCTGCCCATAGGCATCATCAGAGCGCTGATGGTCAGTGCCTGTGCGATTACCACCCAGGTGACGGCCCGGAGCGTTACCCCGTAATCCTCGGCAATGGCCGAGAGGGCGACGAACGTCATCTGCATGCTCATCACCATGGTGGTGAACGCGATGGCGATGGCCCAGAATGCCTTCCATTTGTAGGCGGGGTCGGTCTGCAAACGGCTATTTAGCGAAGGGGGATCACCTGCTTGAGATGCATTCACCCTCGGCAAATGATGGCGGCGACGGGGTTATTTTCGGGCACGCAGGCGATAGTACTTCAGAAATCGGTGAAGAATCCGGCCATTCCCAAACGCAAGCAGCGCCTTTTTCTCACCTGCGTTTACGCCTCGGGAGATTCACGACTCGATCTTGTCAACAAGGCCAGTAACAGCCCCATTGCCGAGAAAACGGTGACGAAAATGTAGGCAGCGCGCCAGCCATCGACAAACGCATCTCCCGCGCCCGCTGTATCGGCGATCTCATCAAGCGCGACGTCGAATCCCCGGGAGACCATCACACCGACGACAACCGCCGAGGCTACCGCCTGACCAACCACGTTTCCGACATTCCGCGAGAGATTTTGTAGAGCGCCGACAACTCCGAACCTCGAAGGCGGAACCGACCCCATGATCATGCTGCTGTTGGGCACGCTCCAGAGCCCCATGGCCAGGCCGTTCAAGAATACGATCAGCATCACCACCCACATCGGCGTGGCTCCATCCACAAACGCGAACGCGATCGCCGTCGCGGTAAGAATCACGAACCCGAAAATCATGAACGGCCGCTCCCCAAACCGGTCAGCCAGGAGGCCGCTGCTCTGCGCGGCAACGCCCATTCCGAGGGCGCTAAGGAACAGCACCAACCCCGCGACACCCTCCGTCAACCCGCGGAAACTGATCAGGAAAATCGGCAACAAGAACCGGGTCGCCGTCGTCCCCAGGAATCCCAGAAATCGCGTGGAAATGCCAAGGCTGAACAAGCGGCTCTGAAACATCCTGAGCTCGAGCATGGGCGACTCTATGCGAAGCTCCCAGAACACAAATGCGCCCATCAGGACAACAAAACCCAGTATTCCGCCGATGATGAAAGGAGAGACCCAGCTCACGCCAAACGGGTTGTTGATCGTTATCACCAGTACGATGACGGCAAACGCAGACAGGAAGGCTCCGATCCAGTCGAACGAGGGCCGGTCCAGACTGCGGCCTCGACTCACCTTTTCCTCGTCAAGGATGAAATATCCGGCGATGAAGGCTAACGAGATCGGGACGACGATCATCAGGAATAGCGTCTCCCACGGCAACCACTGAAGGACGATCCCGGCGATGATCGGGCCCGATGCACCGCCTACCGCTACCGCCGTGGTCTGGCTACCGATCGCTTTACCGCGTTGGTCGTCCGGGAACACCGAGATCACCATCGCCGTGCCCACCGCCTGCAGCATCGAATTGCCGACGGCCATAACTACGCGGGCCAGGATGAGCAGGCCAAAGGTCGGCGCGAACGCCGTAAATAAAGACCCAGCGGCAAATATCGCAAGGCCGCTCAGATGAACTTTTTTTCGTCCGATGATGTCGGCGAATCTGCCCATCGGGATCATCAAGGCGCTGATGGTTAGCGCCTGGGCGATTACTACCCATGTGACGGACCGGAGGGTGACGCCGTAATCCTCGGCGATGGCCGAAAGGGCCAGAAATACCATCGACATGCTCATCACGGAAGTGGTGAGCGGGATGGCGATTACCGCAAACGCCTTCCACCGATAGGGGTCCGCGGGTTGTCCGCCGCCACTTGAGGTAACGGCGTCATCAATCCGGGACGCGCTCATCGGGGGCAGTCGACAGCGATTGCGAAGTTAATAACGAGCACGCCGGGATGTTACTTCACAAATTGACCTGGGCCGAATCTGATATTTAGCTTTTCCGCGACAAACCATCTCGCATGGCTTACACGGTCGTGGATCGTACTCGGCGTGTTAGGACTCGCCGTACTACCGGCAGTTGTCGGCGTCCTGCTGCGCAACCGCTCCTAATCCAAACCTGACAGGCTGAGGGACGTTGATGAAGCCGTCAGCCCAGGTTCCTCAATCGGCTGAACTTGACCGCGAATATCGTTGCCATGGTCAGCAGCACCGTCGCCAGTCCGATGATCGCCGCCTCGGCGCCGAAAATCTCCATGGCCGCTGCCACCGACAGGATTCCAAAGGGGACGAAGCCGAAGATCATCTCGAAGATGCTGGCCACCCGTGCGCGGTGCTCATCGTCCGACAGCTCCATCGCCAGCGCTTGTCCAAGCGCAAACCGGCCGGCCTCGCCAATGCCGACAAACAGCATCAGGAACAGTCCGATCCAGTAGTAGGGCAGCCCGGCGACGGCCGCCATCGCTATCGCCGAGACGAAGGCAGAACCCATCAGGACCGCTCCCCGGCGCTGACCGCGTCGCAGCGACGCCATGCCGAGCGCCCCAAAGAGAGATCCGATCCCTGTCATCGCCGTTAACGCCCCGACCTGGAACGGGGTTGCGTCGTACACGTCCTTTGCGAACGCCGGGAGCAGCATTCGGAACGGCATCGTCAGCACCATCACCACTCCCGCAAACACCAGAACGGACAGCAGCTCCTTGTACTGGCGGACGTATTTGAAACCATCGATCACGTTCGACGCCACAGATGGCCGTGGAGCGTTGGGGTCGGGTTCGAAACGAGGCAACTGGGTCATGAACATGATCGCGACGACATTGAGAACAGCGACCACCAGGTACACGCCCTCCGGTCCGACAAACCCATAGAGCACTCCGCCTATCGCCGGGGCGACCATCGTCGTCAGGCTCATAGCCGCCGAGTTGAGGGACACCGCATTTGACATCAACTCTTTGCCGACGGTCTTCTGGATCATTAACTGCCGGGCCGGCATCATGAACGCAAAATAAAGGCCCTGCACCATCGAGGCGATCAGCAGGTACTGCCAGGTCAAAACGCCCGTGATGATCATGATCGCCACGCCAAGTGCGATGATCACCTGTCCGGCCTGGAGGATCTGGATCAAGGTGCGCCGTTCCATCCGCTCGGCGACGGTGCCACTGATAAGCGATCCAAACAACGAAGCGGGCGCAAACCCGACCGCTATCAGCCCGGTGAGCGTGAACGAGTTCGTGATGTCGTACGCCAGGATGCCGCGCGCGAGGAACTGCATCTGCGTCCCGCTCATGCCGGTCATTACGCCGAGCCACAGAAAACGGTAATGGCGGTTGCCGAGCGACTCAAAGGTCCGGCCGAAGAATCCGTTTGTACGTGCTGACGGGGGCGCCAACGGGGGTGCGGAACGCGCTGCGCCAGAGTCTGAAGTAGCGACCGAATCCACTTCGAGATCTGTAACGCGTTCTGACGGCGACGGATCGCCGGGGCGCAGCGGCCCGGTGGTTGCCATATTTCCTGGAATATCTTGCGTTCACCGATCTAGCAGTCGGCTCAGAACGATCTGCCAGAACGGGTCATAGTCGGAGAAAAAGTTCGCCGATAATTAGAGATTCATCGGCCGGTAATGTACTGCGCGCGATCATATCGCCGGAAGATCGGCTGGCAAGACCAGAGCGCTATTCAGTCCGTTCTGGCGCGACCGGTTGTGGCGCATGGAACTCGAGTGGACCAAACTAGGCAACATCAAATTCGATCCTTCGCGATGAGGCCGTCCCGCACATGAATCCAGACCCGCCGCAAGTAGGCGAGTCCAGCCCCGCCATCGGTCCGCCACGGCCGGTGTCCATAGTCCGAAACCCACAGTTCGTCAGATTGTGGGCCATCGGTGGATTGACCAGCACGATGATGTGGCTGGACATGCTCGTCATCGCCCTTTTGACCCTGGACCTCACGGATTCGCCGTTCCTCGTCTCGCTGACGTTTTTCCTGCGTTTCACCCCGATGCTCTTCGGTTTTGGCATCGGGATCATCGCCGACCGCATGAACCGGAAGCACCTGATGGTGTTCGGGCTGGTCGTTCAGATCGGCGTATCCGCCGTTCTCGCCACACTCGTGATCGTTGATGCGATCGAGTTCTGGCACCTCGCGCTGGGAGCGTTCGTCACCGGCTCTGTCCTGGCGAGCGAGTTCCCAGTTCGGCGCACTATGATCGGCGAGGTGGTTGACCCGGACCGCGTTGGCAGGGCTATTTCGCTGGAGTCCGGCACGAGCGCCGGCTCCCGCATCCTTGGCCCGGTAGTCGGCGGGACTCTGTTCGCGACGATCGGCCCTCAGGGTGGCTTCATGGTCGGCGTTGTGCTGTACGCCTTCGCATTCCTTGTCGCCATCTCGATGCGGTACCAGCCGCCTCAGGTTGAAGCGGTGAGATCGGGGGCGTTCCAGCAGATCCGGGAAGGCGTGAAATACATCCGCGGCAGCCGATTGATGGTCGGCGTCCTTGTCGTGACGTTGCTGATGAACATGTTCGGGTTCCCGTACGTGAGCCAACAGCCGGTGGTGGCGCGGGAAGATCTGATGGTCAACGACGTACTCGTGGGGGCGCTACAGTCGATCGAGGGACTTGGATCGTTCATAGGCGCGGCGCTGATCGTCGCCTTCGCCCGCCCAAAGCACTACACCCGTATCTACCTGTACGGGTCGCTGCTGTTCCTCGTCTCGATCCTCGTATTCTCCCGATCAGAGTGGTACTGGGCCAGCTTTGTGACCGTCTTCTTTGGCGGATTCGGAATGGCTTCGTTCGCAGCGATGCAGAGCGCCATCATGATCTACGCCGCTTCACCGGCTATGAGGGCGCGCGTAATGGGCTCGGTCGCGATGTTCATCGGTCTGGGACCGATAGGCCAGATAAATATCGGGTTGCTCGCGGACTTGATCGATCCCCGGACCGCCATCCTCATCACCGGCGGGATCGGGCTGTTCACGGTCATGGTTGCGGGGGTCATGATCCCAATATTGCGAAGCTCCCGGGCGATGGAACTGGACCGCGAGCAGCGCCTGGCTCAATCAGCGGATCTGCGTGAGGCGGACGCCCAATTGGACGCCTAGCTTGCCAGGAACGACGATCTGAGCTGCACGCCCCAGCGGTCGTCGATCCTGGTGAAGATCCACAGCGTGTCAAAAGGTTTGTACTCGACGCCATCCGCACTTCGCCGGGACTGCCTGATCGCAAGATGAACCTTGTCGCCCCCTGCCTGTACAACGTCCACCGATAGCGATTCCGTGCGGTGCCAGCCCTCTGCGTTCAGCCGATCCGTCAGATTGTCCTCCCCCGCCCGAAAATCGTCTCCCGAATCCCACGTGCGGAATTGGTTCTCGGCCAGCCGCACATGTGGAAAGTGCATGTGTGCAATCTGGGTCTCCATGTCTCGTGCATTGAACGCGTCGTTCCATCGTTGGAATGCTGCGATAGCTTCAGTTCCGGGATCGGTCAATTTGCTCTCCAGATGCTTTTATGACGGGCGTGGATAACGCTCACGCACCAGCGGCGTGTATCCAATGATCCCGGTCTCTTCCAGGTCCGTTATCTCGTCATCAGACAACCCCAGCAACTCGCCCAGAACATAGGGATGGTGCTGCCCCAGGGTTGGCGCTGGCCGGTAGTGACGCGCCGGTGTCTCAGAAAGCCGTATCGGCTGGCCGGCATGCGTCTGGAATCCGGCTTCCGGGTGATCAAACTTCCAGAAGAAGCCGCGCTCATTCAGGTGCGCGTCGTTCATCAACTCATCGGCGTTCAAGACGACGCCCGCGGCGATGCCGGCGTCCTGCAACAACCGCATCACCTCATAGGCGTTCCTGTCACGCGTCCACTCGCCGACAAGCTGGTTCAGTTCCGCCTGATTCCGCATGCGGCCTTCAAGAGTGCGGAAGCGTTCGTCATTAATCCACTCTGGATCGCCGATCACGTCACAGAAAGACGTCCACTGCACCTCAGACCCCACCGAGATCGCCACCCATTTGTCGTCGCCCTTGCACGGATAGGCCCCGTGGGGAGCCTTTCGGACATGACCGTTTCCGATACGCGGCGGCACTACGCCCGAAAGCTGGTATCCCAGTGACGCCTCGCCGGTCAGCGCTGCGCCGGACTCAGCCTGCGCCAGTGAGATGTACTGACCCTTTCCGGTCCGATGCCGTGAGAACAGTGCCGTCATGATCGCCCCGGTGGCGAACATCCCGGACGCCGGATCCGGGTAGGCGTTGCCGCTCATATGGGGCTCCTCGCCCGGGTAGCCCATCATGCTCGCCAGTCCGGAGTGCGGGTCGATCGTCGTGCCGTACGAGACGAAGTGCTGGAACGGCCCATCAGGCCCGTAGCCGGGCATCGAGCAAAAGATGATCGCCGGGTTAATAGCCTTCAAGACCGGGTAATCGATACCCAGGTTTGGCATCACCCGCGGGCTGTAGTTTTCGATCACGATATCGCTGATCTTGACCAGCCGCTTGAACAGCTCCACGCCGCGCTCGGTGTCCAACTCGAGCGTGATGTCCAGCTTGTTGCGGCCCATGTCGTTGTTCAGGACGTTGCGATTCCAGTGGCGCTCTCCTGGCTCGTTGTCCGGGAAGGTGCCCAGGATCTTCGCCGTCTCGCGTGTGACCACTCGCCGGCCGACCAGCCGGCGTCCCGAGATGTGGATCACCTCTGCGCCGAGATCGGCCAGGATCCGGGTGCAGTGGGGACCCGCCCAGACTCGGGACAGGTCCAGGACGCGCACGCCATCTAGCGGGCCTTTGGGATCACTCGGCATCAGATAACCCCGCCTTCATGCAGCTCCGCCAGACGACCCTCGTCGTACCCAAGCTTCCCGGCAAGTACCTCATCGGTGTGCTCGCCAAGGAGGTTGGCCCGTTCGTACACCGGCGGGGCCTCGGTCAGGTGATACGGTAGACCGGCGTAGCGGCGGGTTCCGGAGACCGGGTGATCGATCTCCTTCCAGAAACCTCGGAACTCGTACTGCGGATCGTCCAGCACATCGCTGACCTCGTTCACAAACGCCGCTGGGATGCGATTGTCCTGCAGCGCGTGGACTATCTCATCCGCGGTGTGCTCCATGAACCATGGCCGGATCAGCGCGTCGAACTCAACCTGGTTTTGTGCGCATAGCTGAGGGTTCGAGAATTTCGGATCGTCCAGCAGCTCCGACAGATCGAGAAGTTGGAGGAAAAGCACGTACTGGGTCGGGTCACTGATGCCGAGCGAGACCAGGCCGGGTCTGCCGTCTTCCCCGGCCTTGCACGGAAGAATTGTCGTCGGGTGAACCGAGCCGTATCGATTTCCGGACCTCATCCTGATCTTGCCGCTGGCCGTAAAGCCGTTCAGCGTGAACTGGTGCTCGGAGGCCATGGCTTCCTGAATTGAGATTTCAACGTACTGGCCCTTCCCATCACGATCCCTCGCGATCAGCGCCGCCATGATGCCGCTGTATGCATACAGAGCACTCTGATAGGACGGCTGGTAGCCGGTCGAACTCAGCGGCTCGCGTTCCGGGTCACCATTGATGTACATCTGCCCGCTGAGCGCCATCTCCACCATCGTGTCGGCGCGGTAGTCACGGTACGGCCCTGACTGACCGAAATTGGAGATCGAGGCCATTACGAGGCGCGGGTTGATGGCGCTCAGGGTTGCGTAGTCCAGCCCCATCGACTCCATCACGCCGGGAGCGAAATTCTCGATCAGTACATCGGCCTGCGCGACAAGCTCTTTGAAGATTGTCGCGCCGCCGTCCGACGCCAGGTCCAGCGTCAACCCCTTCTTGCCGGTGTTCAGGTACAGATATAACGCGCTTGCCTCAGGGTCAGCATTCCCGTCAGGAAACGGGCCGATTTGTCGTGCGCCGTCGCCCACCCCCGGCGCCTCTATCTTTATTACCTCTGCGCCGAAAGCCGCCAGCAACTTGCCGCAATACGCCCCGGCAACATAGTGCGAGAGGTCCAGTACCATCAGTTCTGCAAGAGCGCCAATTCCGGGTTCGCTCACGGTCGCCATCGAGGCGCTGAACCCGGGCCAAGCTGCGTCTTGATCACGGGCTGGGCCGACTCAACGAAATCGCACAGCAGCGGTCGTGTGTCGCGCGGATCGATGATCTCTTCAACAAGGAAGGTCTGGGCGGTCCGGAACGGCGAGGCCAACTGCTTGAGCCGGTTTTCGATCTCTTCGCGCTTGGCGTCCGGGTCGTCGGCGTTTGCGATCTCACGCCGGTACGCCGCGTCCACTCCGCCTTCGATGTGCATCGATCCCCAGTTTCCGGACGGCCACGAGTATCGACGGTGCATGCCGCTAAGACGTATGTGGCACCCACCCGCGACGCCGAAGATCTGGCGAATTACGAACGTAATCCAGGGCGTCTCCGTGCTGGCCATTACGGCGTGCAAACGTGCCCCGATCCGCAACATTCCGGCGCTCTCGGCTTCGAGTCCGATCATGAATCCGGGGTCGTCGGCGAAGTTGATGATCGGCAGGTGGAAGTTCTCACACAGCTCTATAAACCGGATGGCCTTTTCGGCCTCCTTCATCCCCGTAGCGCCGCCGTCCACCCGGGAGTCGTTGACCATCACGCCCACCGGGTAGCCGTTCACCCGGGCTAGGACGGTGATGCGACCCCGGCCGAAGTCCGGGGCTATCTCGAAGATCGAGCCCTTATCGAGAACGGACTCAAGGATCGGCCGCGGGTCGAACACCGTCTTGTTATCACGGGGGATTACGTTCTTCAGGGACTCGTCCCGCCGGTTGCGATCGTCGTCTGGCTCAACATACGGTGGCATGTCGTACACACTGTCCGGGAGGTAGCTGAGGAACTGGCGAATCATATCGAACGCCTCTTCCTCGGAGTCCGCCAGGTTATTCACGACGCCGCTCTGACGCACCTGCACACTCTCGTCCCCAAGGTCCTCCTTGGTGATGTCGATCCCCAACGCCACTTTGACGACGGGCGGACCACCGGCGAACAACACGGAGGTGTCCTTCACCATCACACTGAAGTGCGCAAGCGCGGCCTGTACAGCCGGAAGACCGGCGACAGAACCAAGTACCGCCGCAACTGAGGGAACAACCGGAAGCAGGTGCGGTGAAACGTCATGACCGGGGCCGTTTGGCAGGTAGGTGTGACCGATCTGCTCGAACGTCCGGACGCTTCCGCCTGCTGCGTCTAGCAGCCGAATAAACGGCAACCGCCACTCGATCGCCATGCGTTCAGAGAAGGCTGTTTTGTTACCGACGTTGGCGTCCGAAGCGCCGCCGCGGATCGTGAAATCGCCGCCGTTTACCATCACCCGGCGGCCGTTGATTTTGGACACTCCAATTACCGTGTTGGCGGGCGTGAAGCCGGTCAGATTGCCGTCTGCGTCGTAAGTTGCCGAACCCGCTAGGGTGCCGATCTCTTCAAAACTGCCGGGGTCCACAAGCGCATCGATTCGTTCTCGAACGGTGAGCTTGCCGCGGCCCTTATGGAATGCAACGTTGTTCTCGCCGCCCATCTGGTGAGCGAGGTTGGTTCGTAGCGCCAGCTCATCCAGCTCGGCGTCCCATCCGATCTGCCTTTGCGACGACGTATCTTCGGATTCGGTTCGCTCGCCCAGGTCGGCTTCGTCCAGCTCCTCGATAAACACAAGCGGCTGACCTTGGAGCGCGGTCCCACCCTGTTCGACGGCGACCATTCGGACGATGCCGTTGATCTCTGCCGCCACGGTGTGGAAGAACTTCATCGCCTCCAGCACAGCGATCTGGTCGCCCACCCGCACCGAATCTCCCTCGGCTACGTTCAGCTCGGCGACGATGCCCTGAGTCGGCGAAACCACGCCAACCGTGCCTTCCGGGCCTTCGACATCGGCCATCACCGCTGGGGCCGCAATCACCTCCGCCGCCGCAAGCTCGGCGAACCGTTTCGGGTGCGCGCCGTTGCTTGAATCGGCCAGCGTTGCGATCTGTTCATCCACAAAACGCGTATGGATCTTCATCTCGGCGAAATCCGGATGTTGAAGCAGGTTCTGCAGGAAAGCCAGGTTGGTGGATACGCCCTCGATGCGGAACTCGCTCAAGGCGCGGTAGGTCCGGCGGATGGCGTCGCCGAAGTCGCTGGATTTGGAGTGGCCGATCACCTTGGCAATCAGTGAGTCAAAGGACGGGCTGGTCGAGTAGCCCGCATATCCAAAGGTGTCGGTACGGACACCGGGACCAGTTGGCGGATCGAACGCGGAAAGCATCCCGGCCGACGGAAGCGTTCGCCCGTCCGGCGTGACGGTTTCCATATTCACACGCGCTTGTATGGCGAAGCCCCGTGGCGACGGGACGTCCGCCTGCTCAAGCCCCAGGTCGCCAAGAGAGAAACCGGCGGCGACGTTCAGTTGCGCCTCAACCAGATCGATTCCGGTGACGGCCTCGGTTACGGTGTGCTCGACCTGTAAGCGGGCGTTTACCTCGATGAAGTAGAACTCGGAATCGTCTGTCAGATCCGTGGCGTCCACCAGGAACTCAAAAGTCCCCAGGCTCCGATAGTTCACCGCCACCGCAAGTCGTTGAGCGGAGTCGATGATCCGCGTCCTCAACCCGTCTGGGAGGTTTGGCGCAGGCGCAACCTCCATCACCTTCTGATATCGCCGCTGGATGCTACATTCACGCTCGCCAAAGTTGGAAACGGCCCCCGTGCTATCGCCGAGAATCTGCACCTCGATGTGGCGCGCCCTCGTGATCAACCGCTCTGCAAATAGTGTGCCATCGCCAAACGCGTTCATCGCCTCGGCCGTGGCTTCCGCGTACAGGCTCTTTAGATCGGCAGCATCGTTCACGGCCCGAGCGCCACGCCCGCCGCCGCCAGAGACCGCCTTCAGGATCATCGTGCCGCCATCGCCGAGCGACTCCAGAAACGCACTGGCCTCGTCGACAGACTTGAGTTCGCCGGAGCCCGTCAGCACCGGTACATCGTTCTCGACAGCGATGGCCCGCGCCCGCACCTTGTCCCCAAACAATTCCAGCGTCTCGGCAAGCGGCCCCACAAAAATGAGCCCGGCTTCCACACACGCCTTCGCAAACCCGGCGTTCTCCGCCAGGAAGCCGTAGCCGGGGTGGACCGAGTCACATCCCGTGGAAACAGCGGCGCCGACGATCTGATCGATGTCCAGGTACGAGGCCACGCCGCGGCCTTCGAGTCGAACCGCCTCATCCGCCTGTTGGACGTGGAGCGATTCGGCGTCGTCCGACGGGAAGATCGCAACGGTCGAAATCTCCATATCGGCGGCTGCGCGAACGATGCGAACGGCGATCTCGCCGCGGTTCGCTACGAGAAGTTTGGACAGAGTCATCGGGCGTTTCTGCTGCTTGTGATAAAGGTGTCGGGGCCGCGCCGCGGAAAATAATATTCGACGAACGCGTACACAATACCCAGACGAAGCGATGCCGTGTGACTTCCGGGGTGTATCGTGCGTCCTCAAAGGCCGCATTATTTGGCTAACCCGGCGGGTACGTACCAGCCACCACGTTCGGAAGACCACAAAGCGGCAGGTGGCTGATGGTCGACGCGAAACCGGACCCGATTGCACTCCCGGCAGATTTTCCGGTTGAATGGGACTCCCCGGAAGACGCTGGACGCTTCTGGTCGCGTGACCCGACACACTTCCCGTCCTCGTTACCGTTACTGGCATTTGAATTCGTGAGCCGGTGCCAGGGCGGGGGGATGAATCGGGCGTTCGAACATTACGGTCGCCCGATCCGTATGCATCGAATTCGCGTCAACTGTTACATCTACAACACCGTGCGCACCGTTGTACCTCCGGCCGAGATCGCAGCCGCAGCTCGTGAGGGTGAGCAAAACACCCTGGAAGCCTGGCCCGAGATATGGGACAGGTGGGAGACGGAGTGGATGCCGGAAGTGCAGGCCCACCTTTCATGGTGGGAGAATTTTGATCTCCCCGGCGCCAGCTTCACTTCGTTACGTGACCATCTCTCGGAATCCATTGAGAGATCGGTGAGGTGCTGGCATATGCACTTCGTACTTGCGCCGTTGATTACCGGTGCCGGAAGCGCATTCATGGACCTTTACACCGATCTGTTTGGTGAGGGCCAGTACCTGGAGGCTCCCGGGCTAACCCTGGCGGAGGACAACAAAAGCCTGGAGACAGACAGGGAGCTGTGGAAACTCAGCCAGCGGTTAAGAAACGCAGACGATGGGGCTGTCCTGGTTGAGTCCGGGTCAGACGATGACCTGCGAAATGAACTCGGTCGCTCGCTGGATGACTTCCTGTTGAAATATGGGCACCGGAGCGGCGACGGAAGTGGATTTGCCGGGTTGAGCTGGTTCGAGAATCCGGACCCTGTGCTTGCCATGGTGCGCGCCTACGGCCGGTCCGACAGCCCCGATCCCGCAGAAGAGCATGCCTCTCTGATTATTGAAAGGGATCGGGTGATCGCAATCGGCCGTGGCAATCTAGAAGGCTATCCACAGGAGGTCAGGGACCAGTTTGACAAGGCTTTGCTTCTGGCCCAGCAAAGCAGTCGATTGCAGGAGGACCACGCCTTCTGGATCGATCAACAATCGCTGGTAAGAACGCATTATGTGGCCACGGAGGCTGGAAGGCGACTGGCCGGAGCTGGCGTGATCGACGACCCGGCCGACGTGTTTCACCTGAGCTTCGAAGAGGTTCTGAATGCACTGGACGGGCTCATGTCCGGTGATACAGACGATAAGAGCGACGTGATCCGCGATCGTGTCGCCGATCTGGAATACTGGTCTCAGATCCAGGGACATTTAGAAATCGGAGTAAGGCCGGCAAACGGACCACCAGAAAGTGTGTCATCACGTGGCCTGACCCGATTCATTGGCGACGGGATAACGCAGGGGGATGACCCATCCCTGGTCAACGGTAATCCGGCTTCACACGGGAGTGTTGAGGGTATTGCCCGGATTGTCAAAAACATCTCCGAATTCGGCAGACTTTCACCGGGCGAAATCCTTGTCGCCCCAACAATATCGCCCCCGTGGACCCCGTTATTCCACGTCGCCGCCGCCGTCGTAACTGACGCCGGGGGCGTGTTGAGCCACTGCGCTGTAGTCGCTCGTGAATACGGAATTCCGGCGATCGTTGGGACCGGCGTCGGCACAGCACGCATCAAGGACGGCCAGCGAATTCGCGTCGACGGCGACGCAGGGGTGATACGGATACTGGATTGAGTTGATCGCGATCTGGATCATGCGGGCTGCGTTCACCCCATGCCCCTGTGATAGCTTGCGGCCCGCGGGCTGCCCCAGTTCCAACCATTGGAGTTTCTGACGTGACGACTTCTCAAGACCCGATTCGATCTCGGCCCATCCAGATAAATCAGATCCCGTGGGTGGAGGGCGCGCCGGGGATGCGCACACGGCCGATCTGGGAGGACCCGGCAACCGACCGGAAAGCCCACATTGTCGAGTTTGAGCCGGGCGCCCACATGCCGCTCCACAAACACGTCGGGCACGAACTCATCTACGTGATCGAGGGCTCACTGACCGACGAATATGGGACTATCAGGCCGGGCAACATCGCCTACCGCCCGGACGGCTGTGTCCACTCGAATACCAGCCCGAACGGGGCGCTCGCCCTCGCCATCATCGCCGGCGGCAACGAACCTGCAACCGAGATCGGCGATGCGCCGCCGTCCCAGATCTTCGTTCCGGAAGATTTGCTCTGGGTCAAGACGCCGAGGGGCACATTCACCAAGCGAATCGTCGCAAACGAGACCGCCGATTGGACCGCGGCGATCAACCGTTTCCCGTCGGGCGCTGGCATCCCTCTACATCGCCATAACGGCGACGAGCTGATCTTCGTCATCGAGGGAGCCAGCGTGGATGAGGCCGGCCCCATCACGCCCGGCAACATGAGCTACAGGCCAAACGGGACCGAGCACAGCGTCAAGACGGAACTCGGAGCAACCTTTTTCGGTGTTGCCTGGGGCAGCACGGAACCTATTTAGGCCCCCAGAAATCAGCCCAAGATCCATCAAATTCACGAAGTCATCGATCACACGCCCGGGCGTAATCTTCCCGGGCCAGCGCACCGCCAAAGCGACCTCCGTGCCGATGTTGTACAGGTTGCACTTGGCCCTCGGGAACCCGGGAATGCCGTGATCGCCGCTGACGACGACGATGGTATTGTCCAGCTGACCCGCGGCCTCCAGCCGGTCCAGGATCACGCCAAGCCCGGCATCAAACGCCTGGCACTCGCCGAGGTAGTCGTTGAAATCCTCACGGACCTCGTGAACATCCGGGAGGAACGCCGGCATTCGGCCTTTCAAATCGTCCGGATCAAGCCCCCACAGTGCTTTTCCGGAACCGCGCTCCCAGGTGCGATGGGTGTTTGTCGGTCCCCACCAGTAGCAAAACGGTGAGTCGTCCGGCCGCGAGGCAAGGAACCTGTCGAAATTGCTGCGGACTTCTTCCAGAAGATAGCTCTTGGCGTTCTCGATGCCCCGGTCGGCGCCGATTGTTGTGACCTCGTGAGAGAAGCTGTTGAAGCCTGTCCCGGCAGACTCGTACGCCGTGCGGGCGCCTCCGTACGGCGCATTAATGCTGACACCCGGCGTCCACACCTTGTAGGTGTAGCCGATGTAGTAGCCGTCATCCTCGAGGAGCAGCGGATAGGAGGGAATGTCCTCGTCCCAGCGAGCGCCCTGGAGGATCGCTCCGAGCCCCGTCTGCCAGAAGTAGCTGCCGGATAGGATCGAGCTGCGGCAGGGTGTGCAGGAAGGCGCGGGAACGTGCGCATTGCGGAATATCGCACCTTCCTGGGCTACGCGGTCGAAGTTGGGCGTCTCGATCAACTCATGTATCGAGCTCTCGCCCGGAAAGCCCCGGTAAGCGCTGGCGTATCGACCCCAGTCGTCGGCAACCGCGAACACGATATTGGGCTTCAAGAGATCCTCCAGATTGCTGTGATGGTTAGGCTACCGGGCCCCTAATCCGCACCGTCCTGCGGCGCGTATCCAAGCACTTCCTTGGCGTGGGCGTTGTCCCGGAACTTCTTCTTGTTGTCCGAGGTCGCCCAGAAGATATCGAATTTGAGGCTGGCCGGCGCCTCGATGATCTTGATCGTCAACTGTTGCAGATCGCGATAACTTTGCCAGTTCGCCTGCCCGCGCCCAGGTTGGGGTGCATCTATTGGGCCGGTGTTGCTGATCCTGAGATTGATCACCGATAGATCGCTGGTCGCCGCGTAGAACCGTCCGAGGTCCTCGCCGAAGAGCTTGGTCACGCCGTAGAGATGGATCGGCTTCGGCTCAGACGCTTCGCTGACCATCTCCCACGATTGGGGCAGCGGCACGTTTCCTCTGGATACTAACGATTTGTAAGGCTCTTCCCATTCGTAACCATTGGCCGTTGCTCCGGAACTTGCCAGGATCACCCGGGAGACTCCGGCCTGCTTCGCCACCTCAAGCACGTTGTAGCAGCCCACGATGTTGTACTTAAGCATCGTCTCCCAGCTGCCGTTCATCCCATCGGGATCGCCCTGCCCCCCGGCAGCGGCGAGGTTGACCACGACGTCGATTCCCTCGAATGCAGGACGGAGGGATTCCATATCGGCAACGTTACCGATGAAGTTGCGATCTTCAGCGATGTCGTCCACCCCATTCCGTGACATGGAGCTGATTTCGTAACGTTCTTCAAGCGCAGGACGCATCGCATTGCCGACGACCCCGCTGAGCCCGGTCACTAGAACCCTTTTCCGATTGGGCAATCAATCTTCTCCAGTAGAGGTGGAGGGCGTATTGCCATACGCCCCTACGATGTCTTGAACGCTCAAACGTCATCCCGATCCTTCAGTTCTCCGAAAGACGAGGGACCTTTACCGATACGGCATCCAGCTAGTCAAACATATCCTCGGCGAATCCTTCGTCCCCTTCACGCGAGCCACCAGGGCCGTCAAGCGTTTTTGGTATCCAGCGTCACGTTGTCGCCGCGTAGCGAGCGGTTGCGGATGTCAAAACGGCCCGGGTAGCGGACCGGCAGATGGCCATCGTCGATCATCGCGCCAAGTGGGTGGACCATCGTTTTCACCGGAAGCTGAACCTGTGTGTGGGTTCGCGCAGATTCGTAGATGCCGTGAACCATCTCGAGCGCCTTATAACCACTCTCGCCGGTCGAACGGTATTCTTCCGTATCGCCATTAACCCAGGCAGCAAATGCGTGTGCTTGCTCGATACAGCCCTCAATCACCTCGAAGTTATCGTCCCCGGGTGTGGCGTGCTTGCCATTGGGCACCCGGTGATCCCAGCCGTTCGTGCCGCTGTTCATGATCCGTAGATCTTCAAGCGTGAGGTTGATCATGCCCTCGGTGCCAAAGATCTCGGCGCCCCATCCGTGTCTGGGAGTGAGCCCGGAGAGGATCATCGCCTCTGTCCCGGTATCGAAGCCAAACACCGCCAATGCTTTGTCTTCGATAGGGATCGCACGTGCCCAGCGGTCGGTCTCGCGCTCGACGTTGCCCATGGCCCAGGTGCACTCTGCATCGCTGAGCAGGTAGCGGAACAGGTCCGCCTGGTGCGACGAATAGTTGGGTAGACCGTCCCGGGCGTAGACCTTGATAAAGCTCACATCGCCGATCTCGCTGTCCGCGATCAGGTCTTTCGCAAGCGTGTACGCGGGCAGCCATCTGCGTTGATGACCGATCGCAAGTTTCACGCCGTTACGCCGGCATACCAGCATCATGTCGTTCGCCGCGCCAAGTGTGTCGGCCATCGGCTTTTCGCACAGCACCGCTTTTATTCCAGAAGACGCCGCAGCCCGCGTCATGGCGCTGTGACCGGTGTCCCAGACACCTACAGAAACCACGTCCAGGTCCGACTTCTCAAGCATCTCCAGGGCGTCGTTAAAGTGTTCTGCCTTGTAGTCATCCCACTCGGCGAAATGTTCGTCGTAGTCCTTCATCGCCTGATCACTCAGGTCAGAAATCGCAACGATCTCGTACTTGCCGGAGTTCATGTAGCCCATGCCGTGATTGACGGTCATATCGCCACAACCTATGACCCCGACACGCAGTTTGTCTGCCAATCCGCTTCTCCCGTGCCAGTGGCACACTTATTCAAAGGACCGATTGCGATACCGGTGTGGTTACGAAATAGCGACTCTGATAGACATGCTTACTAAAAATAAGCCGGCCTGCCAAAGATCCTCATTCGACCAAGTGTGCCTTCAAGACATCCTCATCGAACTCGACCCCCAGTCCCGGCCCGGTCGGTGGGGTGATGTACCCGTGTTCTAGCACGAGCGGCTCCTTGAAGATCGTCTTGTGCAGCGGCCCCTGGTTGGCCTCCTGGATCAGGAAATTCGGCGAGCAAGTGTCGATCTGGATCGCCGCAGATGACGCTATCGGCCCGCAGTACATGTGCGGAGCGATCATTGCGTAGTGCGCCTCTGCGATGGCGGCGATCTTCTTGGACTCGGTAATCCCACCGCACTGCCCGACATCCAGCTGGATGATCGATGCGGCGCCCTTTTCGAGCAGGTTGGAGAACTCGTACTTCGTAACCAACCGTTCGCCGGTAGCGATCGGGATGCTTGTGGAAGCGGCAACACGGGCCATCTCGTCGATATTCTCCGGCGGGACCGGCTCCTCAAACCAGTACGGGTTGTAGGGCTCAAGGATGTGCGCCACGCGGATTGCGCTAAACGTCGATAGCTGCCCGTGGGTGCCTATTCCAACCTCAAGGTCGTCGCCTACAGCATCCCGGATGACCTGGAAGATCTTCTCTGCGTTCTTGATCTCCTTGAGAGTGATGTCCCGTGGGATCGGGTACATGGGCATGAAGGGGTCCAGCTTGCAGGCCGAGTTACCTTCTTCGAGCAGCTTTATCGCGGCCGGACCAGCCAACGACGGGTCCGCCTGTATCTCCCTCATCCCCGGCATGTACGCGTATGCGCGGAGTTGCTCGTGGTACTTGCCGCCGAGCAGGTTATAGACCGGCTGGTTCGTCGCCTTGCCGCGGATGTCCCACAAAGCCATGTCGATCCCGCTGATGACCGGGGTCGCGTACAGACTCGGGTGTCGGAAGTCGTGCCGTGACGCGTACATCCGGTCCCAGATCCGCTCGCCGTTGAACGGGTCCTCGCCGATGACGTACTGCTCGACCAGCTCTTTGATCAGGTGCACCTGCGTCTGCATATCGTCGATGCTGTTCGAGTAAGCCCCGCCGGTGATGCGCTCTCCCAGGCCGGTGATGCCTTCGTCGGTATACAGCTCAATGAAGAGCCACCAACGGCCACCGATGAACGGCTCGACGTTCCTTACGACCTTCGTATCAAATCCGGTTACCTTCAACGTAATCTCCCCATCTTGCTAGCTCTGATTCATCGGCCGCGCCGAGTGGGCTCTTCACGCATGGGTTTGTGGCAATGGGGCGGATCATACGCCTAAATTTGGCCCGAGACGGATCAGATTCAGGCCACGGGTTGTCGACCGGGCAGTCAGGCTGATTATGGGGACTCCTCGCAGGGGCGAATTGGTATCTGTTCGCGTCGGTATTTTCGGAGCGCGATTTTTAAGATCAAGAGAGGGCATGGGCAAGGAGAGATACCAGTGGGAATCGAGCGGCCATCGTGAAACAACGGCCAGTGCGCTGGCCTGATTTGAAGTAAAGTCTCCGAGCGTCAGAGATTTCGAGCCCGTTTCAGATCCCAAAGGAACCTCCATTGAAAATCACCGACATCACCGTCACGCAGTTGAAGACCGGAAAAGGATTGCTCCGGGTACAGACGGATGCCGGGGTTGAAGGTTGGGCGGAATCGCCCGGCACGAACCGGGGAGTTCCCGGAAAGAACGGCGCTATTTTTGAGGCGTATCTCGAGAGCGTTATAAAGCCGGTCCTGATAGGCGAGGACCCGCTACAGATCGACCGCCACTGGGAGACGCTTGCGCTCGGCAAGGACGATCGGCTCTTCAAGCTGCCCGCGAACGTCGTTGGTGTGATCGACGTAGCGCTGTGGGACCTGCTCGGGAAAGAGGCCGGGTTGCCGGTATACACCATCATGGGAGGCGCGGCCCGAACCGACATCGAGCTCTACTGGTCGACCGGATCCGGATGGCGGATGCAACCGGAGGAGATGCTTGCGCTCGTGCAAAAGGGCTGGGACATGAACTTCCGGGCCTTCAAGATTCGGATGGACTGGAAGGGCTGGAGACAGGACGCAGACCCGGAGAAGGACTACCAGATGTTCAAGCTGGTCCGGGAGTTCCTGTCAGACGGCAACTACCTGGGCTTTGACGCCAACAACGGCTACTCAGTATCGACCGCGATCCAACAGGGCCGGCGGTTCGAGGAACTTGGCATCGACCATTTCGAGGAGCCGATTCCCAACTGGAACCTGACCGGTCTAAAGCAGATCGTAGATACCCTGGACGTCGCCATTTCGGCAGGCGAGCAGGACGCCTTCCGCTGGTGGTTCCAGAGCCTTATTCTGCTTGGCGACCCCGACATCCTCCAGCCGGACATCCTGAGCGCAGGGGGCCCGTCCGAGGTGAAGCGAATCTTTGACATGGCGACCACGCTGGACAAGCCGGTGATGCCGCACAGTCCGCAGGCGGGCATCAACAGCATGGCATCGCTGCACGTGTTCTCCACCGTCCAGAACGGCACCCGTCCGCACGAGTTTTCCACCGAATTCTCCGGCCCGCTGGACGACGTGGCAAACCTTTACGGCGAGGGTGTCATCCCGAAGAACGGCCACATGATCCTGAGCGACCGGCCGGGCCTCGGAATCGAGCTGAACGAAAAGGCCGTCGCGGAGTTGACGTTGAAGTAACGGGGATCGGGGCGGTGCCCTACTCCGCACCACTGGTTGGTTCACATAAAAGGCGTAGGGGCGAGCAGTGGCCCGCCCTTGGGCGGATCGCAATCCGTCCAAGGTGCTTTCGCAAATGCGCCGCCACGGGTGCAGATAGGCAAGGGTTAGCATTTCCTCTCGAACTAATCGACACCGACCACCAGACGATCAAAGTCTTGTACGATTCTTCTGCAGCCTCCGCGTCACCGAGTCTCTCCAGTGCGACGCCCCGGAGCCACCACGCCTCGACATTTATTACCCCGGGCGCTTCCAGTGCGATAGCGCGATTTGTGTGCAACAGATCGAGGTTGTTCTCGCCAACAGATAGCAGTCCACGAGCCGCTGCGGTCTGAGCCGACGCGAACGATGGCAGAGAGGCCGCTATTGCGAGATAGCGCTCGGTTGCTACATCGGCCTTTCCGTCGATCCCCAAAGCGGCGAGTCGGGACTCAGCCTGGGCCAACCGTTCCTGTGTATCGAGCGCCCTCGGGTTGATGTCTTCATAGCGCTCGACGGCGGAGTGGGCCCGTTCCCAGTTGAGAATTGCGGCTTCGCTGTTACCTGTGGATTCAGCCGAACCCGCGGCCGCTGCGTACAGGTCGTAGACCTCCAGATGGTAGCTGTCGACGTACGGAGACAGGTCCGCCGCTCTTTCAAACTTGGCGAGTGCCTCTTCGTTCCTGCCTTGAGCCTGGAGCACCAATCCGTCCTGCGAAATAGCGCTCGCTTGTAGCATCTGGACATCCCTGAAGTAGAGGAGCCCGATCGCGACCAGCGTGATGGTCCCGGCAACTCCAAAAGCCAGGTACCGCCGGTCTACGTGGCTCTGCTCACCTCGTCGCCGAGATCCACGACTTGCCGTGTTCACAGGTACGGGCCTTTTTGCGCCCTCATGGCGCGATATCTGAACGATCGCGACAAGCAATCCCATCAGCATCCAGAACGGGAGGAGGTCGCCCAGGCGTGCCACCCCTGGAAGCTGTTCCACACTACGCCCCACCAGAGCCGCCATCACGCCCACGAGCGTTATCGAGATCCACAGGCCGTGTTCATCGGCCCGTTTAGCGAGAATCAGGACCCGCCCGCCGGCATACATTGCCAGCAGCGACATCGCAATGAGTGTCGCCAGCCCCAGTAGCCCGAGTTCCATCAGTATCTGGAGATAAAAGTTGTGGGCGTGCTGGGGGACCGTGCGCAGAATGTCCACCTCAAGGCCAAGCGCATAGGCGTAATAAAACATGTCCGGACCGTAGCCGACGAACGGTCTCACGACGGCCATCGCCGCCGGTTCCGCGGGCGTCCATTCCCTGTGAATGGACAGTTCCAGCGCCGATTCCCAGATCGGCCCTCTTCCGCCCACAGTGCCGTTGCCTGATTCATCGAATTTCGTCGTCAGGTCAGCGTTACTTCTCGCGTTACTTCCAATACCGCCGCCCCCCCCGCGCCTCCGCCGCCTTCGTCGCCCGGTGTCGGAATGAAGGTGATCACGATCGCCAGAAGGAGTCCGGCGCCAACCACAGTCAGCCCCTTTACCAACAGGTCACGGTTGAGCCACACGTAGCTGATGGCCACAAATGCGACTGCGCCTGCGGCAAAACCGACCCACGGACCGCGCGCACCGGCAAACCAGAGTCCCGTTAGCTGTAGTCCCAGCGCTGCGATGGCCAGGGCGAGCCAGCCATACCTTTCCTTCTGGTACTCACCAAGTGCGACAGATACGGTGATCACGGCCGACATCACGAGGAACGACCCGAAAAGGATGGGGTTGCCGAACGACGAGAACACACGACCGGCAACTTCGCCCGGGCCAAACGGGTTCCAACCGAAATGCTGAGACAGCCCGTACAGAGCGGGAATGGTCCCGATGCCGGCGATCACAAGCATCAATCGGCGCACCTGCGCCTCTGAACACAGGCGCAAAGCTATGGCGAAGAATACGGTCAGGAACGCCAGAACGGAGTACAGCTCATACCCGTGGTCGGCAAGGTTTCTGCCCCAGGGGCTGACCGCAGGCAAGGGAGATAGCGCTGTCGATATGACCGCAACCAGTGTTAGCAGACCGGCAGATACCACGGCCCATCGCTCAGGTCTTCGGCCGCCCCACCCGAATAGTTGAGATGGCCGTGGAACCGTAAAAGGGCGTGAAGACATCGCCAGATCCCACGACCACGCAACGATGATCACCAGCGCAACAAGATGAAGCACCGCGTACTTCGGATCGTTGTAATAGGTGAACGACTCTCGTTTTCCGATCACCAGCGGCACGATCACCAGGCCGGCGAGCCACGCGCCCTCAATTACAAGGTCAGGGAGAGTGCGCACTGCGCCCCGGGCACGTGCCGGGTTTCTTGATGCTCGGGCGCGACTTCGAGGCAAGTTGTGGTGAGAGTCCCGTCGAGGAATGAACGCCGTGACCCCTGGAGTCTTGGGTGAGGGTCAGGGGTCAGGCGTCAGGCGTCTCGGTGGGTTGGTTGCGTCATTATATGTAGCGTTTGATTTCCACACGGCAGGGCGAGGATCGCATGATCGCCCGGCCGGCCGTCAAACTTGCCTCACACCCTGACACCACAAATTGTTAATCTGCGGGCATGAGCATTCCTGATTCAGCCGAGTACATCGATATCGCCCGGGGTCTTGCGGAAAAAGTCGCCGGGCGGGTGGAAGAAATCGACGAGGGGCGGCGGATCCCGGCTGACCTCGCGGCCGAGATCGCCGACGCCGGCCTTTTCAGGCTACTTGTGCCGAAATCGCTCGGCGGTGGGGAGGTTCCGCATCCGGAATTACTGGAGATTGTCCGGATATTTGCGCGTGTTGATGCCAGCACCGCATGGTGCGTCAACCAGAACAACATCACCGCCACGGATTCGGTGCGAATGCCCGTCGAGATCGCCCGTGAAATCTGGGGCGATCAACGCGCCGCCATTACGAACGGCCCGCCTTCCAGAGACACGATCGCCGTGCCGGTTGAGGGCGGTTACCGGGTTACCGGCCACTGGGACTTCAGCAGCGGAAGCAGCCACGCCACATGGCTCGTTGCGCGTGGCCCGGTAAAGGGGCGCCCCGGAGAGATACGAACGTCCCTTGTGCCTAAGGTCGATGTGCCGATGATGGATACATGGGACGTGAGCGGATTACGCGGCACGGCGAGTTTGAGTTTTGACCTGGACGATCATTTCGTGCCGGAGAATCACACATACGTAGATTCGTTGGCTACAACATATGAAGACGGCCCGCTCTACGTGACCCCCAAGGTTCCGATGTACTCGATAGGTTTTGCTGCACTTGCGGTAGAGTTGGCGAGGGCGTGCCTGGACGATGCGATCGGGGTCGCCACCAAAAAATCGCAGCATGGCGTATCGAGCCCGATGATCGACCGGCCAACCGTGCACCGCCAGATCGGTGAAAACGAAGTGACCCTCAGGGCGGCGGACAATTACCTGCGCACTACCGCGTCGAAGATGTGGGAGGCGGCGGTTAACTGTGGCGAGGTGGAGCTGGCGATCAGGGCGGAGATCCGTATGGCGTCTACGTATGCGATCAGGCAGGCGGTCCAGGTTGTCGACGCCGCCTACGAGATCTGCGGCGCAGGGGCAATTTTCAGACGCAACCCGGTGCAACGGCGTTACCAGGACATCCACGTAATCGTGCAGCAGTTCCAGGGCCGGCCGACAAACTTTGAAACAGCCGGCCGCTACTACCTTGGCCTGGACACGACCGGGTCCCTTTAGACGCCATCAGCGGATATGTCATGGCGTCACCCGATGATCTCAAGCAGGCCGAATTACATCGTGTCGTATTCGTTCGCTGGGCGTGGCAGCCGTCGTCTCTAACCGGACTTACTTTTCGTTATCTGACTTGTCTTCCTGCGCAAGGTCGGCAACTCCCGGCGTGAGACGAGCCCCACTCCTGAGAATCATCCGGCCCCTGTCTTCGTCCACCTGGGCGGCGGCAAGAGCGCGTTCGTTATCACGAATCTTGCTCGCAACAGCTTCACCGGCCCGTAGCCACGTGGTCCGGTTCTCGATAACGAACTTGTTCGACTCGAGATAGCCATCGAGCATGTTGTTGACCTCAGGAATTACGTACCGGGCCACGAGGTCCCAGCTTCGGTGCATATTTTCGCGGTTCGCCCAATCGTGAACGAAGCCGACAACCGTGCCGAACCCGCCGGTGAGCTCCAGCATCTGGCGAATTCTCGCCACGAGGTCGTCCGGGGTTCCGATGACCGCCGTGCTTTCGTCTGCAAATCCAACGGCATCCACCGCTTCGTCACCTGTCTTGAAGGTCACGCCGTTACCGCCAGCGAGCGTGCCCACGGTGTACTCGTTGTTGTGCTTCAACAACCCGTCGCGCGCCTGTTCACGGGCGAGTTCCCGCGTCTCTGCGATGTGCCAGCTGAGAACGATTCGCCAGTTCTTCCGGTCAACCGTCTTGCCGTGCTTGAGCGCCGATTCTTCTGCGAAGCTCCATTGCATCGGCAGCGCCCTGATGCCCTCTTTGGTCATCGAGCCGATCGACAGAATTCCGGCTTCGTGCTTGCCCGCCAGCGTCATGCCGGAAGGGCTGACGATGGAAGCGACGGCGAACTCCATGTTTTTCTGAAGCGGTTTCAGTTGCAACTTGGCGTCGTTGAGGGTGAACCATTCAGACTTGTAACTGAACCGTTCTTTGTCCTCAAACAGGCGTCGGATCACGCCCATCGCCTCGTCCTGCCTGTCCCGAAGGAGCATGGGGTCGATGCCCATCGTGTGTGCGTCAGAGGGCAGTGCGCCGGGACCGGAACCAAAGATCACACGGCCCCTGGACATGTAGTCAAGTTGCACTATCCGCTGGGCGACCATGAACGGGTGGTGGTAAGGCAGTGAGACGACACCGGTGCCGAGCATGATGCGGTTCGTGCGCTCGGCGGCGGCCGCCAGGAACATTTCTGGCGACGCGATCACCTCCCAACCGGTGGAGTGGTGCTCGCCGCACCAGAACTCGTCGTAACCCAGCTTTTCGAGATGCTCGACGAACTCCAGGTCGCTCTGCATCTGTAGTACAGGGTGCTCAGCGATCGGGTGATGTGGCGCGAGGAACGCACCGAAACGCAGATCTGCCATTTGTTGCTTTTAATTCCGTTCCATTTGATGAAGTCGCCGTGAACCGGTGCAACCGTAATCCAGTCCGGCCGGCATCACAACGTTGAGATGGCTGGCATCTCCCACCTCAAACCGTTGATCGACGAAATTCCCGGCGTAACGTGACCGGAGGTTGTGCGCAACTCCGTCGGCGGTCAGTCGAATGGTGATTACTGGCAAAGCGTGACCCAATGGATCAAGGGGTTCGACACGTTGAAGCCTGTAAAGTAGCCCCGCCTGAATGTTCTGGACCCCGGAGGGAATCGCCCCGGTTCGGTGCGCATCAGATACTCAGCCAACCACTCCAAACTCTAAGCAGGTGCCCGCACGATGGTAAGACTCGCAGATCTACCGCCAGAAATAGCGGCCAACCTCCTGGAACTCCCGATTCAAGATTACGGACCGGCGCCCTGGGTTCCTGCCACGGATTTGAAGAACGCTCGTGTGGCGATCATCTCGACCGCGGGTCTGCACCGCACAGGCGACACAAAATTTTCAGGCGGATCCGCTGAATACCGGTTACTGCCGGGCGTCCTTGACTACGCGGACCTCACGATGAGCCATGTGAGCGTCAATTTCGACCGCAGCGGATTCCAGCAAGACCCCAACCTGGTCTTCCCGCTGGAACTGTTGAGGAAATTAGAGGCCAACGGCGAGATAGGCTCCGTGGCCAACTGGCACTATTCGTTCATGGGTGCGACCGACCCGACGCGCATGAACGAGACGGCGCCACAGGTCGCGAGGCTTCTGAAAGAGGACGGCGTAACGGCTGCGATCCTGATACCCGTCTGACCGAACTGCACGCGCGCCGTTGGCGGGCTACAGCATCACATCGAAGCCGAAGGGTGTACCCACGGCCGGGATCAGCCTGGTCCGTGAACACACAGAGAAGATCAACCCCTCGCGCACACTCTGGGTGCCGTTCGAGATGGGACGACCCCTGGGCGCGCCTAATGAACCCGAGTTCCAGATGGACGTCCTGCGGTCGCTCCTCGGGCTTTTCGCCCGGGAATCCGGTCCGGTCATCGAGGACTATCCGCACGAGTCGCCAGTGACGCCTGAGACTGACGTGGCCTGGAGCTGCGTATTGCCACTTCCGCCGCTTGATGCCGCGTCCACGACTGCCGAAGCCCTCAAGCAATCGCTGCTCCAGGAAGTCGGCCTGCTGGCACCCTGGGACTCGGAATCGGTACGTCGGATGGGGCGTACGAGTTTCGGCCTCAGCGGTCTTAGCGCGGAGTCGATGCCGGAAATAGCGACGTACCTGGCCGGGCTGGCGTCCGGGGAGAACCCCGATCCTCCAGAGGGCCTGGACGACCCCGTACCTCTGGCGATCCGGTTCATGGCGGACGACGTCAAGTCGTACTACATGGAGGCTGCCGCCGAGCAACCGGGGGCTTCAATGCCGGGGGGCGTGCGAATGTGGATCTGGTTCTTCCACGAGACCCGGATGGGGCAGGTGCTCTACGACCTCCGAGATCGTTTCGCCGCCGAGCACGCCGAAAAGACGGCCGCCAATGGCGGAGCGCCACCGCCCGGGCCGCCGCCGCTGAACCCGATTACGCGACGGTTTGCAAAACGACCGGAGGCGGTGGCGCGCTAGAGAGATCCGCCGGGTTCCGAATAACCCGATTCGTGTTCGTGCGTCCGTATGGCCAGTCTTATTGGTGTACGCCGAGGAAGTACTCGCCGATTTTTGGATCGTCGAGAATATCGGCGGCGCTACCTGTGTGAACCACTTTCCCGCCGGAGAAGATGTACCCACGGTCGGATCGGGCGAGTGATAGTCGGGCGTTCTGCTCAACGAGAAGCACCGTCATTCCTTGTTCCCGGAGCGAATCTATACATCCCATGATCTGCTGTTGATATTTAGGTGAGAGCGCGGCGGTCGGCTCATCCAGAAGCAGGAAAGATGGGTTTGAGATCAATGCACGGGATATCGCCAGCATCTGTCGCTCTCCGCCGGAAAGGGTGGCAGCAAGATCGCTGATCCGTGGCTCCAGGTCCGGGAAGGTCCAGCAGGCTCTGTCGATCCCTACGGTCAATTTGCCGGACGACAGCCGAATCCCGCCCATCTGCATGTTCTCGCGAACCGTGAGCGATGGGAATACGTTGTCGATCTGCGGCACGTATGCGATTCCACGTGCTACCAGCCTGTCGGTGCGCCACCCTGAGATGTCCGTATCGTCATGCATAACCTTGCCGTCGTACTGCGTAGCAAGCCCAAACAAGGCCTTCAGGAACGTCGATTTTCCGCAGCCATTGGGACCGATGATCGTGATGAACTCACCCTTGTCTACGTATAGATCAATGCCGTGCAGAATCTGAACGGACCCGTAACCGGCCTCAAGGCCTGTCACGTTGAGTACAGGGGCGCTGGTTGGGTCTGGGTTCGTATTTGGGTTCGTGTCTGTCATGAGCTGCCCAGGTAGGCTTCGATCACTTCCTGGTTTTGCCTGACTTCATCGGGGGTGCCCTCCATCAGGACATGTCCAGCGTCTACGACAACTATTCTATCGACCCCGGTTCGCAGGATGAAATCCATGTTGTGTTCGATGACAAGCATCCCGACGTTACTCTCAGACGTCAGGGTGCGGAGATATTGGAAGATTCTCTCGGCAAGCGGACCTGCGACGCCGGCCACCGGCTCATCTAGTAACAGGATGCGCGGCGAGCCCATAAGCGTTCGGCCGATATCGACCAGCTTGCTCTGGCCGCCCGATAACTCGCTCGCGAGATTGTGCGCCATGTGAGCGATTTCAAGCGTGTCTAGCACCGAATAGGCATCATCCAGGCGCTTTTTCTCGGCGCTACGCGAGCCCGGCCGTAGCAACGAGAGCAGATAGTTGGGCGCGAACTGATGGCGGGGCGGCACCAGAAGGTTCTCGATCACCGTCATCTCTCGCCAGAGCCGGGTGTGTTGGAAAGTCCTTGTCAGACCCAGGCTCTGGACCTGCTCTGGCCGCATGCCGGTAGCATCCTGGCCGAGTACTTCGATCATGCCGGATGTCGCTTCCAGCATCCCTGAGATGCAGTTGAACGTGGTCGTCTTGCCGCACCCGTTGGGTCCGATCAGCCCGACAAATTCTCCTTCATCTACGTGGAAAGAGACACCATCGACGGCTCTGAGACCGCCGAAATCCTTCGTCAGATCGGATACACGCAGCACAGGCATGGTCATCGCCCTTCACCGCCATCAAACTCGTCCCTGGTATTGCCGGAATCGGGGGCAGGGGATGGGCGTTTTGGCCTGCCCGGCACCTCGGGCAGCAGTCCTTTCGGCGACAGCAACAGCGCCCCGACGATCACGGCGCCGATCAGAGCCAGTTTCAGGTGGGACAACGCCACCGTGACGTCTCCCCTCGGGAATGCTTCAGAGATCGAGCGAGCAGACCAGATCAAACCTCCGACATCTACCACCAACCACGAGAAGATGCTGTCCATGTATGTGGTTAGGTCATGAAGGGCGAGACTTGAATTGCCTCTGGCTACGATCATCACGTTGAATACGAATTCAACTATCACGATAAGAAATGCGCCGACGATCATGCCCCGATTATTGCCGCGCCCACCGACGATGAACGCTGCCCAGACGAGGAAGGTTGACCGAACGGGATTCATGAAGTCCGGGAAGATGCTCGCGTTTAACCAGGCCCACAGTGCGCCCGCAAGACCGGCTACCGCGGCCCCAACGGCCAGGCTCGCAGCCTTGTGGGTCAGGATGTTGTGACCGTGGTGCTGACTTACCTCCTCGTCTTCACGGATCGACCGAAGAATCCGGCCCCAGGGCGATGCGAGAAGGGTGTTGAGCACGAACCAGATGGTCAGGAGGGCGACGACTGACAGGATGCCGAGGAGCACCACGTATGGCGCTCCGTTCGGCAGCCCCAGGATGCTTCCAACGGTGTCAGACGGGCCTGAACTCCACCAGCTCTCGAACGGCCTTGAATACTGAGATATACCGATGGCAGATGTTACCGTCCCGGCCCGTAATAAAGGCTCGGCTTGAAGAGATATGCGCAGCATCTCGCCGAGAGATATCGTGACGATCGCAAAGTAATCCATCCGAAGCCTGGCTGTCGGATAGGCAAGTAACCATCCCGCTACGGCGGACAGCAGCACGGCCACGACAGTTGCCGCCAACGGCGACCAGCCATAGCCATTTGTTTCAACCGGTGCGGCCAGTAATCCGACGGTGACGGCGCCGATCCCCACGAAAAAAATCACGCCGAAGTTGGTCATCCCCGTTATTCCCGTATGCAGGTTCAGGGAGAACGCCATCAGACCAAAAATACCGACCAGTGTCATGACTCGGGCGACCTGGAGGGTCTTTGTCAGGGTGCTGACGCTGGGCAGTAACCACACCACCACGATCAAGATCAGAAAGAAGATACCGAACGCTATCCATGATCCGCGCTCGGTCTCCCGGTCGATCCGTATCCATCTGCCCGGGTATAAACGCAGACCGAAAAAAAACCGAAAGGCTGCTGCGCGGGCCCGGTGAACCGGCGCCAGCATCCGGCCCACGATGTAGACCGGCACAGCCCAGGCGATAGAGGTCACGGTTTCTACTGTCTCAAACAGCCGATCTTTTCGCTCAGCGATCTGTTCCATGAGTGTCGGCTCGTCCGGCCGCAGATCGGGCATCCCAAGGATCGAGTCGGAAATATCATGAGTTACCGGGAGGTCATCTCTCATGTTTGCCAGCCGCCGTTTCCTTACCCGATCGATGTTCCAGTTCTGCATCGCATGGCCAATGCCGCGCGGCGCCAACATCAACAATCCCACGAGGAAGACGAACGGCATCACTTCAGCGAATCCCGCCGCGTTGGGACGGTCAAGCGCGTTTCCGGCACCGATCAATACGGGCTCCGATACGGAACGCAATAATCCAACAATGATCGCCCCGATGATCACGCCTGGGACGGAGCCGATGGTGCCGAGGACAACGACGGCAAACGCAGGGAGTAACAGTGATAGTCCCAGCTCAGGGTTTACAGGCAGTATCGCCGCCAGCAACGCGCCACCAACCCCGGCGAGTCCGGCTGAAAGAAAGGCGCTGGTCCCGTGGACACGTTCAACGTGAATTCCGCTGGACGCAGCGAGATCCGGATTATCCGCGACAGCACGCATCTGCCTGCCTAGCCGGGTTCGATGGAGGAGGAGGAGGAGGAGCACCACGGAGCCGAATACGCCGACGATCAGGGCGATTTTTGTGTATGTGAAGGCGTACGGACTGACCTCGTCGGCCAGCTCCATCAAGGGGGCGTTGATGCGATCACCAAGATGGAGCTGTAATCGCTCGGTCGGTATCTCAAAACTTGAAGTGGCAAGCCTCCAGTCGCGATCCGGGACGAATCGGTGGGTGCCCGCGCTGAACCGCATGAAAAGAAGCGCCCGGAGCACCATGGCGACACCGAGAGAAGTGATCATCATCACCTGTGGAGTCGCCAGCCTTGACCGGAGCCGCTTGTAAACAAGCCTGTCGATAAACAAGCCAGCCAGACCGGTAATAACGAAGGCGAAGATGCCAGCCCAGATCAACAATTCCCAGTTGAGCACCCCGTCCTTTGGCGCGTCCGAAATTGGGAAAAACCGGTCCGCCCACATCAACGTGAGGGCGACATAGGCGCCGATGAGCATCATCTCCGCCTGGGCGAAGTTGGCGAATCGTTGCACCTTGTAAGTGAGCGTCAGCCCTATCGCAATGCTGAGATATGCGGCCGCCCAGTAGAGCCCGCTCAACCCTATCGATGCCACGTTGAAATTCATCGTGGCTGATCTGCCAAGCCCGGACAGAGCAATTTCAAGTATGACGAGGCCGAACAGCGCTACCAGCAACGGAGTCGATAACAGGGCCGCCGCCCGCCATCTGTCCCTGGCAAGGTTGAGAAAGGTGTTCACCAACACCAGTCCGCCCGCCATCATCTCGAGAGCCAGGACCAACCACTTCAGATCGTTGTTGATCAGGCCAGTCCACCCGATCACACCGGCGTTGTGGATCATCCCGAGGTACGCGTCAAATATAAGGAAGGCGCTGACTAACAGTCGACGCTGCCAGAAAGGGATGCCTGTCCAACTTTGACGCATGACAGTCATAGGCGCTCTCGTCCGGTCAGCTCCGCCACCGGGTGGAACACTCCTGGTGTCTTATATGAGTAGGCCTGTAGCGGGAACGACGCCCGCTACAGGCCTATCTTCAAATCTATTTACCTTTCTGCGGTTACTGGCTACTCAACCCGCCGTCCGCGGTCCACGTACCTGGACACTCGAAGTCCACCGTTGAGCCTGATACCGCAAACTCACAGACCGAGTACCCGGTACCGAGCACGTCACCCGCAGAGTCAAAGGTGTGGGTTCCACTCGCCCCGACGTAGTTCTTACCGATAGCGTTCAGTGCCGCTACAAGGTCTCCGTCAGGGTCTGAAACGATCGCCGCAGCTATTAACTTGATGGCGTCGTAAGTCTCGTGGGTGTAGATCGCTCCCTCGGCGCCACCGGCGGCTGAGTAAGCAGCCTCGAAGTCCGCCTTGACGTTGGATTCTTCGCCCTGTCGAGGCCTTGTGGCGACCACATTGTCAAGCGCCGAAACATCAGTGAAGTCGTTCTGGAACGCAGAGTCGGCAATGCCGTCACCACCGAAAATAGCGCCACTGAAGCCCTGCCCGATGAGAGCCTCTACGATCGCCGCTCCATCGGTTCCATAAGACATCAGCACCACCGAGTCACAACCACCATCAACAACGGCCTGCGCCAGCGTCGAAGCGTCGTATGAACCCTCTGTCGGGTCGTAACCGACCGCAGTGCACAGATCGCCAGTCCAGTTTTCTGCGAAATTGTCGCCGAGACCGGCGCCGTAGTCGTTGGTCATGGCCAGAACGGCCGGGTTACTCGCTCCGGCTTGGGAGACTACGTCCGTTAGTGCCACAGCCTGTTGCGCGTCACTTGGGACGATCCGGAACAGCCGACCATTGTCGTTTGCCGTGGTGATTGCTGGTGATGTACTGGCGTACGACAACATTGGGATACCCGCCGGGGCGGCAACCGCGATCGCACCAAGCGTTGCACCGGAACAGGCCGCCCCGACGATGGCGGAAACACCCGCATCGATGAGCGACTGCGCCGACGTTGCCGCCTGCGTGCCATCACATCCCGTGTCCAGAACGATCAATTCAAATGTGAAATCGGGGTAGGCCGCGTTGATCTCTGCTATCGCGATATCCGCCGCATCCGCAAATCCAGGCGCAAACTGCGCAATCGGACCTGTTTCCGGACTCAGCATGCCGATCTTGATCGCTTGGGGCTCATCACTGCCACAAGCGATCAGGAGCGTCATTGCCCCCAACGCGATCAACATAAGAACGAACGATTTAGTGAACCGCATTATCATACCAATCCTTGCCAACAACTGTTTGCAACACCGTGCACCTGGATTTTTTTGCCAAGTAATTCGCCATAACCTAGCAGGATTCACACAAACCCGTCTATGACAACGCTATGACGATGGCTGATTGCGGCCTCGGAAGTAACCATGAGGTCAACGATTTCCGGGACTCGCTACGACATTCATGTCGTCTTCCCGTTCAATTAGAGTTCCTATGTACCGTGAATCACGCGGGTTTCTCGAATCCCTGAACGTCTAATCGGTCTTCAGAAGCCGCGAACAGCTAGCGTTTTCTCGCGACGATGAACATGCGCCTGAACGGGAATAGCGTCGTGCCATCTGACTCTTTCGGATACGCCTTTCCCACAAGATCAGCGTAAGTCCGTTCAAACTCGCTCCGTTCCGGCTCTTCAAGCGCATCCAGAAGGGGCTTGAGCCAGGTGCCCTTTGTCCATTCCTTGACCGGGTTGTCGCCGGTGAGGACCTGTATGTAATCCGTCTCCCACACATCCAGCGAACTTGCCAGAGGGGAGAGGATTCGTACATAGAACTGCGGCGGCTCGACCGGGGCCGGCCGGAGTAGCGGCTCCAACGTATAGCGCCACGTTCCGCCAAGGGCAGCTTCGGAAATCGAAGTGTGTGACAGGGCGCCGAAGTTGCGCGGCATCTGCACGGCGAACAGACCGCCGGGCGCCACCGAGGACATGAGCCCCGTGAACAACTCGGTGTGGCCATTCACCCAGTGCAGCGCTGCATTGGAGAAGATCAAATCTGCCGGCCGATCAGGTCGCCAGTTCCCGATATCGCCCTGCTGCCACTCGAGGTTTTCGACCCTTTCCGCTCGTTCCATCATCTCAGGCGAGTTGTCTACACCGATCACGCGCGTGCTCGGCCAGCGTTTAGCGAGCATCTCGGTGATATTGCCCGTCCCCGCGCCCAGGTCGTAGGCAACTTCCGGGGACTCCAGATCGACCCGATTGAGAAGGTCTATCGCGGGTCGTACTCGGTGATCGGCGAACTTGAGATATTGAGCAGGGTCCCAGGGCATTAAGCGAGCCTTTCGAGGGTAGGTTTGTTGGATGAGAGGAGCCAGCGGCAAGTGTAGCCGCGGCGATACCGGAAGGCTCCGTGTGACTTGAACATTTGGTCCTAATTCAGCGGATCGATCCGCAGCGCGTATCGTTGAGCGCCTCTTATTGACACAGGAACAAGCCGTTCGCAGGTCAACTCCCTAATGACTGTCGGTCACAGAACGGCAATCCGCTTCTTCTCGAACTGCTTCCAGTCCCACTCAGCTCCCAACCCGGGCGTCGCAGGGTAGGTGACGGTTCCGTTCTTTGGGACGACTGGGTTTAACAGACCGATTTCAATTCCCATGGCTGCGCCATCCGCCGGAGGGGCCGTCTCGAACCAGTCGACGTTCTCGATACCGCATACGACATGTGCGTGCGCGAGTCCAAAAAGTGGCCCGTAGGAATTCGGTTCCACGTTGGCACCCAGTTCGGAAGCTATGTGCGCCAGCCTGTTCACTGCGGTAAGCCCGTGCCGTGCGTTCACGCGCATCACGTCGGTCGCTCCGCTCCGCAGCCAAAACTCCCCCAGTACGGGATCGTGCATCAACGTCTCGGCGCCTGCTATCGGAATATCGAGTAACTCACAGAGTCGTTTGTTCTCGGCGTGCAGTCGGTCATCGATCGGCTCTTCGAACCAGATGAAACCAGCGGCTTCAAGCGCCTTTCCAACCTCCAGCGCCTCGTCAAAATTGTAACTGGTAAGAGCGGCGTCATGCATCAGCCCGATCTCGTCACCAAAGGCGTCCCTGAATGTTTCGAACGCCCGGATGTTCTCCTGGAATGAAAACGCCAGGTGATCTTTGAGCGTCGTGAATCCCTCCGACAGCCCCCTCTCACCATCCTGGATCAAAGCCTCAACGGTAGCTCCCGCGGTGTTGTAGTACGCAGTACCGATCTTCCTCGCACCGCCCAAAAGCTCCGCTACCGGGAGTCCAGCGACTTTGCCAGCGATGTCCCAGAGACAGTTGTCGAACCCGCCCCACCAGACTGGGTTTAGAAATCGAGATGCTGCGCTCAACTTGGACCACAGCCGGTCTCGATCCAGCGGATCCTCGCCGATAGCGAGTTCTCTTAACGTCGCCACCTGCTGCCAGTTAAGTTCCGTGTACCGCCAGTCGCCTACCGTGCAAACGCCCTCGATCCCATCATCTGTGACCACCTTGATGACCTGAACCGGCACATCTCCACTGCGTGAGAACGCCTGTTTCCATCGAGGGTCATCTGACGATCCGAACTCGACCACCCGCGTGACCGCTGGGTACATCGGCAACTCGAAAACCGAGACTTCTATCGATTGAATCTTCATCTAATGGATTCTGTATAGAAGGCCCGCTGGATTAATCCAACGGGCCTTCTATTGGTTCATAAACTGCGGCTATTCAGCGTTGTGGAAAAGGCTAGTCCCTGTTGATGCTGCTGAGGGCACTCTGGATACCCTCTGTAGCCGCCGTGGCCCACGGCACCGTGAACATCTTGAAGCCCTTTGCAACAAACCAGTTCGGGTCCATTCCCGGCGGGATGAAGTACATGCCCGGCACCACGTCATTCCTCTTGGCGGCCTCGGCAAGCTTGTCCAATCCCGCCTCGTACGTTGAAGACGTGTAGTCCAGAGTAACTCCGAGTTCGATCGAGTAGTCCGACGGTCCGATGAGTGCGACGTCGATGCCATCGACACTCAGAATGTCGTCGATGTTGCTGATCGCCTCGTTAGTCTCGATCATCGGGATGATTACCAGGTCCCGGTTCACGGTGTCCATGTACTCCTGGTAGTCGTCGCCCTGGCCCCATTCGCCGCGCATGCCACCGTTGGAGCGCTTGCCTGCCGGGTAGTACCTGCAGGACTCCACGATGTATTCGGCCTGTTCCCTGGTGTTGACCATCGGGACGATGATGCCCCGGGCGCCGGCGTCCAGCGCGAAGAGGATCTGTTCAGCACGGATGGAGTCCACCCGGGCGAACGGCGCGGCCTTCTTGCCGTTTGTCGCCTGGATTCCGGCCGCCAGGTCTTTCATGTAGTGAGGAGAGTGCTGGGTGTCGAAGAGCAGGAAGTCATAACCGGCATCGGCCAATACGGCGGTTACTTCAGGGTGTGGGGAGCCGGCCGTGCCGACGATGGTCTTCCCAGATTTCAGTAGATCTTTAACAGCGTTCACGTGAGTTGAACCTATTCCTTTCAGGAATGAATGTCAGATGGCGCTCCCCGGATAACGTCTCGGGGAGTGATATCGACCAGTACGGGGGCATGATGGCCCCGATGTTGGAAAGATTCAAGTCACGGTTTGCGTGTGGCGGATATCAAGCTCATAAGATCGAGCGCGACCCCTTCCGTATGCCGTTGGTCTGGCCCGGACTGGTGGTGGGCCGATGAGTACGGCCCACTACTCACATGGCCACGACGATGAGCAACTCCCGCGTGTTTGGAAATAAGAGAGATACACTCGGCCGTGCAGATAACGACCCGGCACTTAAATCAGGTGAAGTTCGACAGTGAACAAACCAGGAATACCCGACTCCGCTAACCGTCTTGTTGCCCGGACTCAGGCCACGGATACGGTCGTACTTTCGGGTGAAGGGGAACCGTTAACTCCGCAATCGATCGTGGACCGCCTTGGAGTTCTTTTATCAGAAGGGAACCTGCAGCCAGACAGCTATTCCCTGGGCGGCACGGTTGAGGCGCTTGAGGAGCGTGTCGCCAGAGACCTTGGCAAGGAAGCGGCGATCTGGATGCCAACGGGAACACTGGTGAACCACCTCGCCCTACGCCGTCACTGTGGGACCAACACGAGGGTGGTTTTGCAGGAACAGAGCCATATCTATCACGATGTGGGCGATACGCTTGCAAGACTAAGCGGATTGAACGTGATCCCACTTGCAACTGACAGACCCTACTTCACCGCCGACGAGCTTCAGACGGCGCTGGATCAATCGGTAGAAGGTCGTGTGCTGAACCCGGTCGGCGTCGTTTCAGTCGAAAGCCCGGTAAGGCGTCAGGCCGGCCAGGTGGTTCCGTGGGACGAGATGCAGGCGATTAGCCGGCTGTGTCGGGAGCAGGGAATCCCGGTCCACCTGGATGGAGCACGGCTCTACATGATGTCGGCCGAGACGGGCATCGGTATCCGGGAATACGCGGACCTGTTCGACAGCGTTTACGTCTCCATGTACAAGTACTTTGGGTCACCATTCGGCGCGGTACTCGCCGGTAACAGTGAATTCATATCGGGCATGTTTCATGACCGGCGCATGTTCGGCGGCGGCCTGTCGTCGTCTTATCTAATCGCAGGACTCGCTCTGGATGGGATCGACGGCTTTGAAGTTCGATACAAAGAAGCATTCGACAAGGCCATATCGTTGTTCGCAGACATCAACGATCTGTCCGGAATCGAAGTCCGCCGGTTCGAGCAGGGCTCCAACATTTTTGAGCTGGTGATCGACTCCGCAATCGATACGGGTCGGTTTGTCGGAAAACTGCTTGATCTCGGAATTGTGATCCACTGGCCAAACGACAACTGGCCGATACCTCTACTCCATGTGAACACGACAGTGCTTCGGTGCCCGAACGCAGAAATCACACAGGCATTTTCTACAGCCGCTTCAAGTTGACGGTTCGCCACAATTACAGGCGGAGTCGCAGGCAGGCAGTTCGATAACCGCCCAAGCCACGCATATATATCGCACCCGCACTCCGCCTCCTGATTTATCGTTCTGACATGAGGCCGCGGGATCATCACCGAGCAATCAATGTCGTCCCGGAGGGACTCATATGAAAATCACCGACCTGAAATGCGCAATCATCGGAGGCGGGATCATCGGGTGTGCCTCCGCCTACTCCCCGTCCTAGGTCGTCAACCACCGACCAAACACCGGGTACTGCTGACACACGAACTCGATGTAGGAC
>JAYGCG010000093.1:0-21470 GCA_046583455.1 Dehalococcoidia bacterium
GCCGGACACCGCTGCTTTGAGCGCCGTGATGTCTGCGGTTGCGGGGAAGTACTCCACGCTTGCGCGTTCGGTCGCCAGGTTGACGGTGGCCTCCACGACGCCGGGAACGGCGTTCAGGGCCTTTTCGACGTGACCCACGCAGGCGGCGCAGGTCATCGAGCCAATAGACAGTGTGATCTGTTCCGAGGCGGCGCCATATCCGGCGCTCTCGACAGCCTTCATGAGGTCGTCTGGGTTCACCAGTGACGGGTCCATCTGGACCGTTGCGCGCTCCGTTGCGAGGTTCACTTCGGCTTTTGTGACGCCCTCAACCTCGTTTAGAGCGTTGCCAACGTGTACGACGCACGCTGCGCAGGTCATGCCCGTGATAGGCATGGTGATGGAGGTGAGTTCTTCCGGCGTGATTTCCGGGGCGGCCGATTTTTCTGAGGTGGTCATCGTTATTTGTTTGCCAGTCCGTAAAGTTCTACCAGTTCGTCGAGAATCTCATCAGAGCGTCCTTCTCGGACGCCCTCGATGACGCACGAATGGAGGTGTCCATCCAGCAGTTTAGTTTCGAGCTTCTCGATGGCCTTCCGGATGGCGTAGGTCTGCTTGAGGATGTCGACGCAGTAGCGTCCCTCATCGACCATCTTTTTAACGCCCGCCAGGTGGCCCTCGATGTAGGAGATGCGATTTACGGCATCCTTTTTCGTTTCGTCGAACATGATCTGATCCGGAATTATTTTCGCTTAACCCATACCCCCCCGGTGGGGGTCTTGAAGCTATGGTATTCCGATTTTACCCCCGAGTCCAACTATCTGTATGAAATTGAGAACGTTGACCGGGATCGCCAGCACAACTAGCATCCAGTTAGATGGATCACGCCCCGTGGAGATGCGAAATGCCGCGGAAATACGAAAAAGAGATAGAAGACATCATCGATCGTGACGAGCGGCGCGCCCGTCGGGCGGAGCGTGTTCGGACGGTGACGCGACGGGTCCGATTCTCACGACCCCAAACGACCCTGAGTTCTGGCAATCTGATGATGGCGGGGATCGCCTTGATCGTCGTTGGCTTCGTCTTGAAGTCACTATTCGTGTTACTGGCTACGGTCGGCGCGCTGCTTTTCGTCGCCGGATACATCATGTACTTCACGCGGTCCAGACAGCGGCCATATCAAAAGCGCTGGCGTGGAGAAGTGGTTGACTTTCCGGACTCGTGGTCCAACCGATTCCGCAGGTTCTTCGGCAAGAAGCGTTAGTCGTGATGGCCCCCGCGCTCTTCATGCTCGGGCGGATGCGACTGAGGTTCCTGTACACCTCACCCGGACTGCCGGCCTATGTCTATGTCGTCGGCGTCCGGGGACTCTATATATTCCGTCTCAAGTTGCATCGCGGCGAAATGAAACTGGCCGGTGTTGTCCAGTATTTTCTGCCCCGCCTGAAGTATCTCCTGGGAACGGGAGTGGTCCTGAACCCTGAGGTGTGTGGAGAATACGTTTGCCCCCGACGTGATCATCCATGCGTGCGTGTGATGGACATCCTCCACTCCCTCAAGTCTTGCGAAATCGGTTCTGATTTGTTCCAGGTCAACTCCCTTTGGGGTTGTCTCAAGTAAGACGAGCACGGCCTCCCGGATGATCTGGAACGAAGCGAAGATCAGCACAAGACCAAACGCCATACCGAGCAGCGGGTCGATCTCCAGGAAGTCGGTTAACAGGATTACGACCGCGGAGACGATGATGATCAGGCTGCCGATAAAAGTCTGGATGATGTGCAAATAGGCGCCACGGATGTTCAGGTTGCCTTTGGCGCCGGCCCACAGAATCCGAAGTGAAATCACCTCGATGACCAACCCACCGGCGGCAGCGAGCAGCATGGGTGTCGTAGATAACTCCTTGGGGTTGTCAAGCCGCATGGCGCCCATCCAGATCACGAATCCGGCCATGACCAGAAGGAAGAATCCGTTTAGTAGCGCACCGATGATCTCGGCACGTTGTAATTCAAATGTTCGGGCCAGTGTGGCCGGATGATGCGCAATGCGGGCGGCGGCCATCGCCAGGACGATCCCGCCGACGGTGGAGAAGGTGTGCATGGCGTCCGAGATGACGGCAACCGACCCGGTCCAAATGCCGATGGCTAGCTCGATGACGAAGTAGATACCGGTGAGCCATGCTCGTGATCTTAAGGGCGGCCGAGTGGTCTCCGCCGGCGGGCATGGCGTGATGGGCGTGGCTCATTGGAACTCCTGTGGTTGAGGAGCCTGGATGATCCGTGCGGCCTGGCAAGTATCCCGTATCAGGCGGTCAAGCCGCCAATACGATCCACCTGTGCTAACGTGCGGCCTTCGACAAACAGGGTTTGCGTCGTCCTCCCGGTTTGCCCGCCAGATGATGACGCGCAGGCCTTAATGGAGGGAGCCAGATCCATGACCACCGGTAGAGAATATGAAGCAATGTTGGCGGAGACCGTCAGAATCATCGGCGACGGTGGAGACGAGATCGGCGCGTACATGGCTCGGCCGCTCGGCGGCGGACCGTACCCGGCGGTAATCGTTCTTCACCACATGCCCGGCTGGGACGACGCTACCAAAGAGATAACCCGAAAGTTCGCACACTATGGCTACATCGGAATCGACCCGAATCTGCACTACCGGGAAGGCCCGGGTTCACCGGACGATGTGGCCGCCGTCTCCCGTGCTGCCGGCGGCGTGCCAGACTCCCGGTGTGTGGCCGATGTGGAAGGCACGATGGAGTACCTGAGGTCGCTGCCGTATCACAACGGGAAGATCGGGATCATCGGCTTCTGCTCGGGCGGACGACAGGTCTACCTCTGCGCCGGCTCCATCCCGAATCTGGATGCCGCTGTCGACTGCTGGGGCGGGCGGGTAATCGCTTCTGCCGACGAACTCACCGAACAGAATCCCGTCGCGCCGATAGATATGACCGCCAACATCAAGACTCCACTACTTGGGATCTTTGGCAACGACGACCAGTCGCCCCCACCCGCCGACGTGGACGCTACTGAGGAAGAACTCAAGAAGCACGGGATAACGCATGAGTTCCACCGCTACGACGGCGCCGGACACGGCTTCTTCGCCGTTGACAGGCCTGGCTACAGGCCGGTTCAGGCGACCGAGGCGTGGGGCGAAGTGTGGAAGTGGTTTGGCAAGTACCTGCGTGATTAGGGGTTAAACGCGCGTTGTGTGAGCGCCTGTGCTTCGAGAGCCTCAGCACACGGTTTCTGCTTGCCACCAACAAAAAATCTATTCAACTTCGGAGGGCCACATATATGTGCACATGGATTATCGAGACGGCGGAGATGTACGGCAGTGGCAAGGGCGCTGATGGTTGGTTCAGGATGAACCAGGCAAACGTTTACTACGACCACCCATACGACGCTCCGCTGGACCACGCGTTGATCATCGACTTTGTCGCCGACCCCACCAAGCCGGGCAACCGGGTGGCGGTCGAGATCAGCGCAGATTCAGCTCGACGACTTATTAAGAGCATCGAGGTGGCGCTTCAGACAGGCGTCGACGCCCACGCCGGCGATGCCGGGCTTATTGGGATCGCGTCGGCCTCTGATTAATCGTTATTGCGTTGGTACCGGCGACCCGCCTCTGCGTAACAACCGCTGCAGGGGCGGGGCTCGCTCCGTTCGGATGTCGTTCGAGAACCGACGTAACCGCCGTCCCGCGGTAAACAAAGAGAGGCCCCGTCGTGAGACGGGGCCTCTCTTTGTAACTTCTGGTTGCGGGCCTAGACTGCGCACTCACCCTCGCCGCGCTCGAGCACGTAGAGGATGGTCTTGTCCCAGTCCATGTAGTTTTCGATGTGATCTCGGTCCAGCGGGCCAACGTCCCGGAAGTCTGCGAGGTACTCCTCGAAGTAGCCGGTGCCCATGCGCTGTACGTAAGCCGGGAATTTCTCCCCTTCTTCACGGTCAGCCTGGTAGTTGTCCAGGAGGCCCTTCAACACTTCCGGCGCCTTCTTTGCCGGGACACGCGCCTTGATCCGGGTGCCGATCCGTACCTTGCCGTCTCCGATCTGGTAGTCGCCACCCAGGAACAGCTCGTAAGCCGGGACCTGTCCGCCCTTGCCCTTGATGACAGCGCCGTGGAAGCCGATGTCGGCGATGTGGTGCTGGCCACAGGAGTTGGGGCAGCCGCTGGCCTTGATGTGCATCTGGTTTACCAGCGGGTCTGACGTGTCGTACGTATCAAGGAAATCGGTGAGTGCCTTATTCAGGCCCATCGAAGAGGTGATGCCGAGCTTGCATGAGTCGGTACCCGGGCAGGTCACAACGTCCGTGATGGTGTGAGCCCCGGAGCGTGCGAGGTCGATTTCTGTAAGACGCTCCCAGACCTCCGTAAGCGACTCGGTGCGGACCCAGCGCATGACCATGTTCTGCTGGATGTCGATCCGCACGCGTCCGCCCGCAAACTCGCGGACGATCTCGGCGACGGGCGACCACTGGTGCGCAAAGAGGTCTCCTCGCTGCAACACGATGTGAACCATGTTGTAGCCGTCCTGCTTCTGAGGAACGACGTTGGTGCGGTGCCATTCTTTGAACTCGTCCGAAACGTCGTCAAACGAAACTTCGGCGGCGGCTTTCAGATCAGCCGGTGCTGCATCGACGGATTCGTCTTCGGTCCAGAGAAGCGCGTCCAGGTCGATCGGCTCTACCCAGTCGCCCTTTAGTTCTTCCTCGACCTGGTCTCGGAACTCGTCGATTCCGATGCGGTCGATCAGGAACTTGATCCGGGCCTTCATACGATTCTTCCGCTCTTCTTCGGAACGGTTGAAGATTCGCAGGGCGGCTTCTGCGGTGTGGAGGTAGTCATCGACCGAAATCCATTCGTAAAGGACCGGTGCTTCTCTCGGCAGAATGGCGAGTCCGCCACCCATGACCATCTTGAATCCGCGTTCGCCGTCCTTCATCTTCGAAATGAAGCCGACGTCGTGGATTCCGACCACGGAATCGTCGCTCGGTCCGCCGGAGAAAGCGGTCTTGATCTTCCGGGGCATGATGCCCGAAAGCTCATGACGCAGGAAGTAGCGAGCGTACGCGGCGGCGTAAGGAGTGGCGTCAAACACTTCGTCGATAGCGACACCGGCTGCTGCAGACCCGGTTACGTTCCGTACGGTGTTGCCACAGGCCTCGCGGGTGCTCAGGCCGACATCGCCGAGCATGCGCATGATTTCCGGGGTGTCGTCCAGGAAAATGTGATGGAACTGGATGTTCTCACGGGTAGTGAGGTGGCCCTTCTTCAGTGGCGCGTATTCCGCGGCGACTTTGCCGAGAACGTCCAACTGATCAGCAGTAAGTCCACCAAATGGCGCCTTGATACGCATCATCTGCTGGTCAGCCTGGCGCTGGCCGTACACGCCCTGTTTCAGGCGGTACGCCATGAACTGGGCTTCTTCCCATTCACCGTTACGGAATCGCTCTACTTCACGTTCGAAATCCTCGATCTCGCCGGGGCGAATTTCAAGGACGCGCTGTCCGTCAGGGTTTGGAGTCCATTTGGGCTTCTGAGTCTCGATAGTAGTCAACTAATGCTCCCTGGTCCGGCATAGCCGCTTTTAGGGTCCGGTATGGCCATGTAATGGCCGGAATCAACTGGAAATAAAAAAGCCTCATCCATCGTGATGAGGCCCATGCAACGTTTGTGGCGCGCAGTCAGGCTCTCAAAGCTGTCCGACAACAAGCGCACGCGCGCGTCTTTTGATAAAAGTGATTCACGATTAAAGAATCGTAGGCACGCCCATAGTAAGTGTCAAGAGAATGAAGTCGGTCGTGGAATACTTCACAATCTTTGACGAGCTGTGAGCGTCCCTAATTAGCTTCAGGCAAAAACCGTCGCCGGGTACGAAATTCGGGTAACCTTCGGCGGCGGTTTCTCGCGCCTGTGGCGTATGAAGCCCTGCCACCCCCAATCCTGTAAGCGTATCTGCCGAAACCACATGCCGAACCACATGCCGAACCACATGCCGAACCACATGCCGAACCACATGCCGAACCACATGCCGAACCACATGGAGGATGACTTGACCGCTGACACTAGCCTGAATGGTATCCACTTCATGCTGCCGACCCCGTTCGATGGGAACGGTGAGGTCGATCTTGCGCCGCTCAAACGCCTAGTTGATTGCGCCGCCGACACGGGATGCACGGGGGTCGTAGTACTCGGTGTAATGGGTGAAGCACACAGGCTTGCAGACGATGAGCGTCTGGCGGTCCTGGACGCCGTCGTTGCGGCCGCGGATGGCCGGATCACTGTGACGGTAGGTGTGAGCTCAGAGAGCAACGCGCTGGTTGCACGCCGCACCAAAGACGCGCAAGAACATGGCGGCACGGCCGTGATGGTATCGCCCGGAAGGATGGCGAAGCCGAACGACGCAGTTCTGTATCGCTATTTTGAGACGGTCCAGTCTGTGGCGACCATCGGGATTGTGGTCCAGGACCATCCATCGGAGAGCGGCGTGAACATGTCGCCTGCGTTCATCGCGCGACTGAACGCGGAACTGCCCAGGGCTCAGTATCTGAAGCTGGAAGACCCGCCGACGCCGCCCAAGATCACGCAGGTGCTCGCATTGACCGGCGACAACATGGCCATCTTCGGTGGACTCGGGGGATCGTTCCTGTTCGAGGAACTCCGTCGAGGCGGCTCGGGTACGATGACCGGATTTGCGTACCCAGAGGTCCTCGTAGCTCTGTACCGTCTCCTGGAGGCCGGCGACGTTACTGGCGCACGCAAGCTTTTCTACGACTGGGTGCCGTACATCCGGTACGAGAACCAGCCTGGAATTGGCCTCAGCATTCGCAAGTACTCGATGATGAAGCGCGGGCTGATGGATACCTTTGGCACGCGGCCGCCGAGCCCGGCGATCGACAAGCCGACCCAGGAAGAGTTGGACGACATCCTCGCCTCATTGCCGGAGATACCGACCGTCTAGCGATTGCCTGGTTAGAGTCAGACGAAAACAGGCCGTGCGGATATTTGTCGCCCGGCCTGTTGTTTAGCTGGACCACATAAACTTGGAGGATCTCGTGCCACGTTCAGTCCCGGAATATGACGTCGTCGTTGAGCGGGATGTCATGGTGCAGATGCGTGACGGCGCCGTGATGGCGACCGATATATACCGGCCGGCGCTTGACGGCAAGGCAGTAGAAGGCCGGTTGCCGGTGCTTCTGAACCGAACGCCATATAACAAGGTCGATAATGAGCGTGCCTCCGGCTACAACCGTTGGTTCGCGGAGCGCGGCTACGTCGCAGTTATCCAGGACTGCCGTGGGTGCTATCGATCCGAAGGCGATGTCCACTTCCTATTGCCGGAGGCCGAAGACGGATTCGACACGCTGGCGTGGATAAAAGAACAGCCGTGGGCAGGGGAGAAGGTCGGCGCATGGGGAACATCATGGTCCGCCTGGACGCAGACTTCGATGGCGGCGCTAGGTCCCGACAACCTGGCCGCAATGGTGCCCAACATGAGCGGCTCGAACGCCTACACGAGTTCCGTCCGGCATGGCGGCGCGCTGGAGTTGCGTTTCCTTGCATGGGCGTTCTGGCACTCCGCATTGAACACGCAGGCACGACTCAAACCGGACCCGCACATCGCCGCGACCCTGCTGGCAGGTGAACCCTCGTTTCGGGACTGGTTGACCCGGCTGCCGATTCGCCCGGATCAGACCCAGTTAAGGCATACGCCGCCTTACGAGTGCTGGGCCATCGAACTGACCACAGCTGCCGATTACGATGATTACTGGAAGCACCCGAGCATGAATCCCAGCCTGTACTGGGACAAGTACCCGGACGCAGCGACCCTATACGTCGGTGGTTGGTACGACTCGTACACGCGCGGGACGTTTGAGAGCTTTGTCGGACACGGTGATGTGGCATCGGCTCCGGTTCGGGTGCTTGTTGGTCCGTGGACTCACGGCGGCACGATGCCGGAACGCACGTACGCCGGTGATGTGGAGTTTGGGGAAAGCGCGGCGCTTCAGGACTTCCGAGAGACACATCTGGGCTGGTTTGATGCGGCCCTGAAGGGCGCGAACGACACGGTCCAACCCGACGCCCCCGTGCGGATTTTCGTGATGGGCGGAGGCAGCGGGGAGAAGGATGGAGCGGGTCGGTTGATCCACAGCGGTGTGTGGAGGGATGAGCAGGAGTGGCCCCTCGCCCGTACCCGGTTCACAAATCTGTTCCTACACGGCAACGGAATGCTTGAGGAGAACTCGCCGTCAGAGACCTCCTCCAGCACTACCTATCGATTCGATCCATCAAACCCGGTCCCGAGCATCGGCGGCAACGTCTCATCGTTGAGTTCGTTCAATGGCCTGCCTTCCGGGGCATATGACCCGGAGTCGGTGCCACGGGCCGAGACGCTGGACGAGATCATGGCGGCGGGCGGATTCGATCAGGTAGAAAGACCGGGCATATTTGGATCGAAACCCCCATATTTGCCACTTGGTTCGCGGCCGGATGTGCTTGTGTTCCAGACGGCGCCGATGGAAGAGGACATGGAGGTCACGGGGCCGATAGAGGTGCGCCTCTGGGTATCGTCATCGGCGGTCGATACGGACTTCACGGCCAAGTTGATCGACGTGTACCCCTCAAGCAGGTGGTACCCGGACGGATATCGCCTGAATCTGACGGACAGCATCATGCGGCTGCGGTATCGTAACGGCGACGGCGTGCCGGACTTCCTGATGCCGGGGGATGTGGCTGAGATCACGATCACGCTGTACCCGACAAGTAACCTGTTTGCACGTGGCCATCGCATACGGCTGGATGTGTCCAGCTCCAACTTTCCTCGCTTCGATGTGAACCCCAACACAGGGGAACCAATTGGGCGAGAGCGACGTCGGACGGTAGCGGACAACACCGTGTATCACGAGGCCGACAGAGGTTCAGTGTTGGTACTGCCGGTTATCCCGAAATAACGACTTACCGTTTTGATTTCCGAACATCCCAAACCTGCAGGATCTACGTACTGGAGTACGCAGAGGCGCTGACACCGCCGACGCCACCGGCGCGATGATGTGATTGCGGCAAACGGATTAATTAACAGGCGGCCTATAGCGTGTACTGCGCCCATTGCGGCACAAAAAATGTGGACGGACTTGAGTCCTGCGAACGGTGTGGAGAATCACTGGAGCGAATAAGTTCAGCTCGTGTGGCTCAACTCGGCATGAAGTCATGTCCAGACTGCCAGGCGGTCAACGATCCACGTGGCAGTTTTTGTATCGATTGCGGGCGAGACCTGGACACCGTTATTACGACCAGCGGGGCTAGGCCCCGGTCGGTGCCGCCGCGATCAGCGGCACCCGTCGGCGTGCGCCGTTCTCCCGTTAGTCCAACCCCGCCCGCCGCCAATGACTCAGGCTCTACGAGCGCTCCTGAAGGTTCAAGACCACAGGGGACTCCGCCGGAGATCCGGCGTCCCTCTCCGGAACCGGCACGTCCGTCTGTGGCGTCGGGAGAGATCCGAACCGGCCGTGGGCCTGATGATCTTCGAGTCGATGCCGAGGTCGCATCCGCGACCCCGAACGATTCTGGCACGCCCGATGCACAACTTCCTGAAGAGTTGAAGGGCTGGAACCTGGGTGGACTGCTTATCCCGTTCGTGTGGGGGCCGTTCAATCGGGTGTGGATCGGGTTGGCGGTACTAACCGTTGGACTTTTGCCGATACCCCCTCTGCTCGGCCTTCTCGTATATGGTCCCATAGCTATGTTTGTCGGTATGCGCGGGAACGAACTAGCGTGGCGCGCACGCAAGTGGGATTCGGTAGATCATTTCCGGTCGGTTCAAGGTCAGTGGGCGAAGTGGGGTGGGATCTGTTTCATCATCTTCGTCGTTACGATCCTGCTCTCCCTTTCTAGCGGCGGCGCGTAACCGAGAGGAGCCGACCGTCTAATGTCGGATTCAATCCGCCGGTTCGAGTGGGAAGACGCTCTGCCCGGACTGCGTTCAGACGAGTTCGTAGTTAAGGTCACGGATGCGGCGATCTTCGCCTACCAGGACGCGACCGGTGACACATCGCGCGAAACAGCCGGAGCCCGGGTCGCTCCGCCGGGTTACGTGTTTGTGGCGGCGCCTCAGCGCAGACACGCGTTGATGGCCTCGGTCGGGTGCCGAGCCCCTGAACAGGATCCTGAAGAGCCCCGAAGCACCCCGTACGTCGGTTCCGATGTGCGTTTTCATCGCGCCATTAAATCGGGAGACACGATTCGCAGCGTCACGGTTTTGGATCGCACATTTGAGCGCGGCAGCAACCGGTTCGTGGTGTTCCGCGTCGATGCAACGAACGCCGATGGCGAGCCGATAGCTGAATACGAATACACCTGCCTGTGGGAGCAGGGATCGGAGGGAACGCCTCGCTCTTCCAGTCGATCAGCCCCGGCCGCGATTCAAGACGTGCGATCACGCACCGGAACCGTGCTCGTAAAGGCCGAGACGGCGGAGACCATAGCCGCATATGGCAGGCTGCCGGTTGGACGGCCGGATGACTGGATGAGCACCCACACCAACGACGAGTTCGCACGGACTGCGATATTCGGGGGCGCTGTGAATGCCGGTGTCGCCACCGTTGGTTACACGGCCCAGTGGTTAGACCTGGTGGAGCAGCCGGGAATTCTTTGGAGCGGCGGACGATTTGAGTCCCGCGCTCTGGTGCCGGTGAAAGCGGGAGACGATCTCCAGATCACCGGCGAGAGACGTGACACCGACAGCGATCTTGTGTACGAAATCATCGCCGTTAACCAGTCAGGAGCGACCGCGTTTCGGTCAGTGGCGACGATCCCTACCGCCTGATTAAACGCGCTCGAACCGACTGCCTGTTTCCGCCCATCGGTGTGCATGTTCTGCGGCAAGATCAGTTAGGCGAGCCGCGTATTTCGGTTCCCGGATGTGCGGTGTGGTCATGATCAGGGCGTCCTCGTTGTCGTCGACGTAGTACGCCTTGCGCTCGCCGACCACACGGAACCCGTATTTGCGGTAGAGCGCCTGTGCGGCCTCGTTGGACTCTCGGACTTCGAGTGTCAGTTCGTCACAGTCGTTTGTCGTGGCCGCATCGATCGCCCCGAGGACCAGCAACTCTCCGACACCACGTCTGCGGTCAGATCCTGCGACGCCAATAGAAGCGATATGGGCTTCCCCCACGACGAACCACACGATGGCCGAACCGGCGATACGCTCTACGTTTCCCTGACCCTTAGCGCCCCAGACGGCCCCAGAATCCGTTCCGGATGTGACCAGGGTCTTTATTCCGCCGACTACTCGCTCGACAAGGGAATCCGCCTGTACCTCGGGGCCTCGTGAAGGCGCACCTGAGTGGACGCTCGCCACGAGCACTGCCTGAGTGGTTTTCTTAACTTCACGTGCGAAATTGGTTGGCGGCCAGACCGTTGGGAAGACTTCACGTTCCAACTCCGCGAGCTGGTCAATGTCGTTCGTCCTGGCGGCGCGTAACCGGTAAAGCCGCGATTTTGCCATGTCCCGTAAAAACGAGGGATTCAGCTTCGCGTTCGATGCCTCCGCGCCTGTCAGTCCGTGATGCTTTGTTGGCATGGGCAGCGATGGTACGTGGATGATGCCTGTTGATGGCGACGCCATTCGACACGGATTATGACAGGGATGGACAAAATAGCGCCGCCGTGAAAGGGAATAAGTCGGTAGGTGCCCGCAATAGCCGTTGCCCTGAATGGTTTTGGAGTAGACTCGCCCGGCTGGAGGCCCGAACGGGTCCGTTAATCTCTAGCCGCGACGATACGAAAGGGCAGCAAATGGCAATCACGGTAGGCAGCGGTGAATATCGATACGAACTGGTCGAGGGTTGGGGACAGCTTCCCGACGGCTGGGAGTTCACTCAGGTCGGCGCGGTGGCCGTCGATGACAACAACGATGAGGTGTACGTCTTTTGTCGGGGTGAGCACCCGATCATCGTGTTCGACAAGGACGGGAACTTTATACGGTCCTTTGGTGAGGGCCACTTCCCGAGCGCCCACGGTATTTGCTGGGGTGAAAATGACACCGTCTGGCTCGTAGACAGTGCGGACCACACGGTCAAGCAATTCACCAAGGCCGGCGAGCACATCATCACGCTCGGCACCAAAGGAACTGAAGGCGCCGATGGCCAGCCGTTTAACAGGCCGACGGATGCCGCCGTGGCCCCTAACGGGGATCTGTACATATCAGACGGATACGGCAATACCAAAGTTCATGTGTACTCCCAGTCAGGCGACTACAAATTCGGCTGGGGCCAGGATGGCCATCGAACCGGCTTGAACCCCACGGGTACCGGCGTGGGCGACGGTGATTTCAACACGCCGCATAACATCTGGGTCCATGAAGAGACCGTTTACGTGGCGGACCGTGAAAATCACCGAGTCCAACTCTTTAACTTGCAGGGCAATCACAAAGAGAACTGGACCGATTTCATTCAACCGACGGACATCTACATCGACCCGAGATTCCCGGACACGGTTTACGTTGGTGAACTGCGCAACCGCATGTCGATTGCGAACTCCAAGGGCGAAGTGCAGAGTCGGTGGGGCAGGTTTATGACGGACGACCCGGGTCAGTTCTATGCCGTTCATGGCATCTGGTCCGACTCAGAGCAGTCTCTGTACTGCGGTGAGGTTCTGGAAGGACAGCGTATCCAGAAGTTCCGCAGGATCTAGGCCAGCTCTCGATCCGAGAAAAAGCAGAAGGCCCGGCGTTTCCGCCGGGCCTTCTGCTTTGTATGTGCTATTCAGGGCTCGCTGGTTGGTATCTAGCCCTGCTGATCCCTGAGTAACTAACGGTCTTTTTCCCGCCGGTCACGCGGATGGCGATAGCGGCAAGGATGGCGATAACGCCGGCCACAAGCCAGAGAATCGCGTACCCCGCAAACTCGCCCGTAATCGCATCGCCGACGGCCCGAAGCTTCTCAACGCCTTCATCTCGTGCCAGAACCAGCATTCCGATGGAATCACCCTGTCGTTCATTTTCAGCGATCTGGATTTCGATCTCTCCCAAGAGTTTCTCTGTGGCAAAGTCTGCGCCAACGCCGCTAAGGATCTGCGCGAACATCAGCCAGATGATCAAAGCCGAGAAGGTCAGGGCGGACGCCCCCCAGATCAGGCGTGATGTCCAGGATCGACCGCCAAGAATCCCGATAATGAACAGTATGAGTAGCCCGATCCCTGTTGCGATTGCTGCCGCCAGTGGGCCAAGTACGAGCCCGAGGGTGCCGCGGAATGTGTCGACAGCGTTAAGATCGTCCGTGCCCCGGTTCGCCGCGCGTTCTTCGCGGTACCGGTCAAAATCGACCTGAGTGTAAGAGCGACCCGTTCGGATTATCTCCAGCATTAGATCGGCGGTCTGGTCCTGATCGGAGATCTGACCGAGCATGTCATCGACGTCGATCGTGATGCCCTCGGCGATCTTGTCTCGCACGCTTTCAAGGTCAGTGGAACCCTGTCCACCAAGCGCGCTTGTAAATAGAGATTCGTCGTACGTCACCGAGTCCGGAAACTGGCCGCCGATAATCTGTTTGACCTGGGCAGTGAGCTGGGTAACGAGTTGCTCCAAGAACTGGTCTATGGGCAGATTGGGGTTGGTACAGCCCGGAAGACTCCCGGCCGCGATCGCCCAAAGGGCATTCTGTCCCGCGGCAAGCGATGCGCACTGCGGTAGCGCGTCCACCTGCTCAACGGCCTTTGCGACGGCCAGATCGGCGAGCACGTCTATGGCAGCGTCACGCTGGTCCGATAGGTCGACCGTGTATGAAAGGGTGTCAGACTCACGGGACATGTAGGCTGCGACGTTATCGATAATGGCGTCGATATGTCCGCGTACCCACTCGGGGGGGGCGATGCGGTTAACGGCTTCCGTGATTTCATCGTCGTCGATCGTGACCTCGTACGAAAGTACGGTGATCTGTCCGATCTGTTCCGTGATCTTGGGCTTTATCAGTTTGTCGAATATCACCTGCTCTGCGTTGGACTCGGTGAGAATTTCTTTGGTCACCCGAGCCGCGATAGGAATGCGATCTTTGAAAGAGATCGTGATGGCGAGCGTGTCTGAGTTGCCGCTCAGATAAGCGTTCAGCGTGTCCAGGGTGGTGAACACCTGCTCATCTATCCACTCCGGGGGCACGATTTCTCGTGCCGCGTCTCCCGCCTGCTCCGGGGTCAGTACAAGCCCGAAAGGACCTTCGGTGAAGTCCACGGCGGACTTGATGGCCGCTGGAGCGATAAGCTGATCGACGAGCACATTGGCGAGATCGATCTGAACGTATGTGTCCTCTAGACCGGTGAAGAACCCGGAGACGCGCTCGTTCAGTGCCAGAGATATAGCGAATTCATCTGACTCGCCGCGGAGGTAGGGCATGAACTCAGCGAGCGCCTCTGAAGTGATTTCCTGCAGGTACTCGGGAGGGAATGTCGCCAACAGAAGGGACCTGGCTGCGTCCCTGGTGGTCGCCGGGTCGGCGAACTCGACCGTCGTCACTCCCTCGGGGAGGTAATCGCTGTCGATATCCAGGCCGACGTTTACCAGGTCATCAAGCGCGACACGTATGAGATCGTCATGCAGCCAGTTGTAGAAGTCCTGCTCCTCCAGCTGATCGGCGAGGAAGCTGTCGTCGAAAAGTGTTCGATCAAGCCCAGATCTGACTGTACTGGCGGTGAACCACACGAGAAAAATCGGTATCAGAAGTATCGCTAAGAAACGGCGAATGACGATCAAGAGAGTCTCCGTTACATCGATTTCATGGGTGGCAGGCGAGCGCGAGCCGGCGAACGGGCGATGTGTAGTTTAGCGATCTTCAACCTTCAGGGAGTTGCGCTACCGCGCCTTTGGGCATTGGGGAATGTCGCGATTACTATCCATGTTGGCCTACACATCTCCAGCGCGTTTGGTGTGCGTTGCCTGCGTTTAGAGCGTTCAACCTCGTCCCAGATACACCATCGTGTTCGGTATGACGGTCATTTCAAGGACGTTCGCTTCCGGGGGAAGGGTCGCCATAAACAGGGCGGCGTTCGCCATATCAACGGTCTCAACCATCGGCTCTGCGCCCATATCCTTCCCACTGGCGGATCTGCCGTCCGCACGACGCTCCACCCATGTGTTGCCCGGGTTTAGCTGGCCGCAAGAGATTCCGTATTCTCGTCCATCCAGCGCCGTGGACTTTGTCAGGCCGGTCACCGCGTGCTTACTGGAGGTGTACGGAGCGGACCATTCACGTGGCCGGTCGGATGCGACGGAGCCTATGTTGATGATTCGCCCGCCGCCCTGTCCCTTCATGATCTTGAACGCCTCGCGAGTGCACATCATCAACCCGTCAACGTTGACGCTGAAAGTGGCGTGCCACTTCTCAAGCGTCAGTTCTTCGATCGGGCCGCCGTCAATTACGCCGGCGTTGTTGACCAGCAGATCCACGCGCCTGAACTCCGCCATCGCCCGTTCAAACAGTGCGATCACCTCTGATTCTTGTGCAACGTCGGTCGGGACGGCCAGCGTCCGTACTCCCAGGGCAGCGATCTCCGCCGCAGACTCATCGAGTCGCGCGGCGTTTCGTGCTGCGAGGACGATGTTGCAGCCCTCCTCGGCGAGCGCCTTGCCGATGGCTTTCCCGATGCCAGTGCCACCGCCGGTGATGACGGCGACCTTGCCATCAAGCTTGCCCATGTGTGTATCTTTCTATTTTTGGCTATCTTTGGAACGAGAATTTGAACGGGATCTACTAGCCGCGGCCGACGAATGGCTGGATGATCGGCATGACCGTCATCTCCAGAACGTTGGCTTCCGGCGGCAGAGTCGCCATGTACAGGGCCGCCTCCCCCTGGGTCCAGACCGGGATCATCGGATTGGCGTCCGCGCCTTCCCTGGCCCGCGTCGCAATCATGAGCTCAGACTCAGTGTTGCCGGGGTTCAACTGTCCGCAAGAGATGCCAAATTCACGGCCTTCAAGCGCTGCGGTTTTTGTGAGGCCCGTCATGGCGTGCTTTGTCGATGCGTAACCAACAGAACCGAAGCGCGGTACTTTCGCGGAGATCGAGCCGACGTTGATAATGCGGCCTCCGCCTTGCGGTTTCATGATCCTGAACGCCTCGCGCGTGCAGAGGAATGGACCCGTCAGGTTGATGGAGACGATGTACTGCCAGTCCTCAAGTGACGTGTCCTCAATTGGGCCGCTCTGACCGACCCCGGCGTTATTCACCAGGATGTCCAGCCGGCCAAACCGATCAACGGTTTGCTTGAACAGGCTGATGACGTCATCTTCACTTGTGACGTCTGACTGGACCGTCATGACTGTGCCGCCGCCGGCCTCAAGCTCCGTTTTCGCTTTCTCCAGGACTTCAGCCCGACGTCCGGAAATCACGACGGTGCAACCCTCGCCCAGGAAAGAGTCCGCTATTCCTTTGCCTATCCCGGTTCCGCCGCCCGTGATGATCGCTACCTTGCCGTCGAGCTTGCCCATTGGTTGGTCTCCAATCGAGTTTTCAAAATGCCTGATTGTTTGGATTGTTCTTCTAATCCGGTTCAACCGCCGGCGTCATCCCTCTCCGGCCGCCGGAGCAGTTTAGACCTAATCGGGTTCGTTGACAGACGTTAGCGCGTCCTGTGATTGTTCAGCTTGAGAACGTTTTCTCTGAGCCATGATCGCTGAGAACATAGCCAGCACCCCTGATGCGATCAGAATCCGGAATACGATGTGCATACCGGAAACAAAGGCGTCGCCGGCCGGCCCAGAGGGGTCTGCCGACACCGCGTCCAAATCAGTACTGACGCCGCGGGAAATCATGACTCCGGCCACAATCGCGGCCGATACAGCGATCGCCGTGACGTTGGCAGTATTGCGCACAAGGTTCAGGAACGCCGCAGCGACCCCGTAGACGGACCTGGAGACCGCGCCAACCGCGGCCGACATGTTTGGCGCCATCCAGAGCCCGGAGCCCACGCCGTGGACGAACATCGTCAGAAGGATGACGGACAGTGGCGTGGTCTGGTTGAAGGTGGAGAAGGTCGCAAGTGTTACCAGTTGCAGGCCAAGGCCGATCAGCATGAAATTTCGGAACCCGAACCGATCAGACAATCTCCCGGCGAGCGCGCCCACGATCGCCATCATTATCGGCAGCGGGGTGGAGACGAGCCCCGCCTGGCTGGCGCTGCGCCCCGTGACCTCCTGCAGGTAAAACGGCATCAAGAAGTTGGTGGGTCCGTTCATTAGGAAGCCCAGGAAACGACCGGAGACGGCCCATGAAAACTGGCTGACTCGGAAGATCGTGAGATCGATCATCGGAGACACGGCGCGGGCCTCCCAGCGCAGGAACCACGCCAGGAGCAGGAAAAAGGTTACGAAGCCGCCGATTATGTAGGGAGAATCCCAGCCAAAGCGGTTCCCGTTGGTGAGCGACAGGATCAATATCGCCAGACCGGCGCTGGACGTGAATATTCCGGGCCAGTCCAGAGAACCTTTGGCTTCCGGTGTATCGCCGCGGACCCGTGCCTCATCCAGAACGAGCATGGCCAGACCGGAACCGAAGATCGTCACAATTCCTGTGGCCATGAATATGGCGCGCCAGCTAAATACGTCCACCAGCACACCTCCGACCACCGGGCCACTAACAGCGCCGAGGCCGATGACGAACATGTTCATGCCGAGCGCTTTGCCGCGCTCTCTGGCCGGGAACACAGAAGTGATGATCGCGATCGCGACGGTCATCACCATCGCCGCGCCAAACCCCTCTATAACGCGGCCGATGAGTAGTATCGGCAGGTTCTGGGACGTGGCGCTTACGGTCACGCCGGCCGCCATCACAAGCAACCCCGCAATGTAAACGCGTTTGCGGCCCATGATGTCTGACAGGCGGCCCATCGGCAGGAGCACGGCGCTGATGGTGAGAGCCATTGCGACCATCACCCAGGACGCTACTGCGAGGTCCAGATCCAACTCGTCGGCGATCCGTGGCAGGGCGACCGCTGTGCCGGAATTCCCTATGACGGTCGTGAACTGGCCGACTGCGACCGTCGTAAACGCCAGCCATCGATATCCGTTGCTGGTCGTTGGGGTGACAGAGGTCGTTTCAGGAAACTCCTGGTCGGGTGTGACAGCTGGAGGCGAAGAGGCCATCGGATTTTACGATGGAAACGCCGGTCGGCATACCGCAGTCGTAACACCCTTCGGCGTAAACTCCGGGCTGGTGCGTCGCCCATCGGCGTCGGCAGTATTGGCCGACCCGAATTATCGTTTGATGGACCCGATCCGCATATTGCAAGGATATCGGAGGACACGTGGCCAGGAGAACCGATCCCGAGGGTACCGAGACTCGTGTGATTAATGATCTCGTCGATTTCGGGAACAAACGCGTCATAGAGATCGGGTGTGGAGATGGCCGGATGACTTGGCGTTACGCGGGCAGGGCGAAGAGCGTGCTGGGTATCGATCCCGGGCCGGAGTCGATCGCCGCGGCCAATGCCGCCCGGCCTGTTGAACTTGCCGAGAGCGTGAATTTTCGTGTGGGTGATGTCACTTCGACCGATTTTCCAGATGGCCCGTATGACATCGCCGTGCTTGCCTGGTCGTTGTGATGAGTTCCCACTGAGGGCGTCGTGAACGCTCTAACGAACCTGCACCGGGTGCTGCGGACCGGTGGACTGATTCTTGACGTCCAGCCTGATGCGGTTGGACATCGGGAGGTGTTAGTCCAGATCGACGGTCATGAGACGAACGTTGGTACCGTCAGTTGGAAGTCTGAGTTCCTGGTTTCTATGCAGAAAGCACGACTTGTGTTGGACGAGTGTGCGGGGAATGGACTCTTCAGGCGTGGCGACGTGCAAGAGTTCTCATTCCGCGAGTATCACGACACCGAAAAATCATGGCAGGAGTCTCTAGGGGAGTTGTTCGTCGGGACATTGAACGTCGATGAAGACATGATGATGAAGGCCCGTGAGTTGATGCCTGCGGGTCGGTCGGAGATAGTGACGGAGGAAGGTGTGCGGGCGCTTGTATTGCACCGGGATTAGCGCTTGCCTAGTGCTCACCGGGGACGCCGCCGCCGGTTCTCTGCCGTACCGCTTCAAACAAAACGATCCCCACTGCCACCGAAGCGTTCAGTGATTCAACGGCGCCCGCCATGGGCAAGCCGACCAGGAAGTCACACTTTTCCTTCACCAGTCGTGAGATACCTGAGCCCTCGGACCCCACAACCAGTGCGATAGGCACCTGTAGATCGACGTCCGTGTGGAGTTGAGTGGCGTCACCTTCCAACCCGACGATCCACAGGCCGGAATCTCGCATCTTGTCGATGGCGCGAGACATGTTTACGACGCGGGCTACTGATACGTGCTCAAGCGCGCCGGCTGAAGCGCTGATCGCGCCCGGCGTGATGCCGACAGCTCTCCGCTCTGGTATCACGAGACCGTCGGCGCCGGCAGCGTCGGCCGTCCGGGCGATGGCGCCCAGGTTGTGCGGATCCTCGATCCCGTCCAGAACCACGATCAGCCCGCTACGTCCGGGTTTTGTGGCAGCGCCCAGCAGATCATCGAAATCGGCATATACGGGATCCTGCGCGCGGGCGATCACGCCCTGGTGTCTGCGTGTTTGCGCCCGCCGCTCGATAATTTGTCGGGCTTCAAACACGACCTCGATGGAAAGTTCGGCAGCACGTTCCAGAATTTCGGTGATCTGAGGACCGCGATCAGAACTCTCCATGAGATAGAGGCGGTCCACCGGCGTTCCGGCGCGGAGAGCTTCGAGTACTGCTCTACGGCCCTCGATTGTGTGACCAAGTCGCTCACGCCTTGATGGCAAAGGTACCTGCCTGATTCGGTGGATGTTGGTGGATGGAAGACGCCTAATAGCGTAGCCCTTAATAGCTGCGAATGGCGTCCTGTGGGAACTACTGGTCCGGGTTCGATCAGGACCGCATCTGGTGTTGGTCCGTCTCCCCACTTTTGAAATTTCACGGAATTGCGAAGATGAAATGAGCGGACGATAGAGAGATAGAGGAGTTGCCCTTACCGGCCGATCCGATGAAAGAGCAATACGTAAACGCGTTCTTGTTCCCCGCCTCACTGGTCTGGGAGAGTGAACTTAAAACTGAGCTGGAGTTCATCGGCGCAATGCCGCGTCGTGATCACAAGACGATGTCAGACGTCTGCGTCCTGGTGCGCATCACCGGTGATCTCATCGGATGGGTGAGCTACGAATTCCGAAAAAAAGACGCCCTGCGTGTTGTGAGAGCCATGATCTCCGAACGCGTATTTGAGCTGGATGAGCTTGGACACTCCGCACTCGGTGAGGTGGCCAACATGATTACGGGTAACGCCGCCACGGCTCTTGAGGTAGCCGGTTACACCTGTGATCTGAATCCACCTGAACTCCTCACCGGAATAGGAAGGGAATTCCCGCCCACGCCGGCACCGATCCAGATCAGGGCCGATTTCCGGAGCTCTGTCGGCGTCCTGGCATTTCGAATTGCTCTCGGCGAGGCAACCGCCGTGCAAAAAGCGGCATAGTCGACTCCGATTTACTCGCCGGTAGACCTTACATATCTCAACGGGGGTGGCGGGGCAGGCTGGCGGGCCGCCGCCTCACCCCTGCCTCTACCTTAGTTAGAACCGATACGGCTACCGCGCCTTAACTCCAGGTCCGGTCGTGGGCGTCCAGAGCGTCCCATTCATTCGTCGGCTCAAACATGCCCTGATGTGTAGCGAAATTCTCGTTGCCGCGGTTGATGTGTTCCGCTACGGCCTCTTCATTTAGCTCAATGCCCAGGCCGGGGCCTTCAGGCGCCTGGATGTAACCGTTCTCAACGATCGGCTTGCTGACCCCATCAACGAGGTCGTCCCACCACGGGTTGTCTACCGAGTGCATCTCCAGTGCCATGAAGTTCTCTGTCGCGAGGGCGCAGTGGACATTGGCCATCGCCACCACCGGAGATCCGGCCTGGTGGAGCGCCATCATTACGCCGCGCTCCTGCGCGTAGTCGCCGATTTTCTTGGTCTCAAGGATGCCGCCGGAGGTCGCGAGATCGGGATGGATAACGCCGACAGCGCGAGCATCCAGGAGAGGCTTGAAGCCTTCCTTCAAATAGATGTCTTCCCCGGTACAGACAGGCGTAGTGCAGGACTCTGCGAGTCGCTTCCACTGATCCGTGTACTGCCACGGAATCATGTCCTCGTACCAGGCCAGCGAGAACTGGTCTAACGCCCGGGCAACCTTGATGCAGCTCTCCAGACCGATGTGGCCGAAGTGGTCCGATGCAAGGGGAATCTCGTACCCGATGATGTCCCGGACGGTGGCGACATATTCCTGCATCGCTTCAATACCGCGGTCCGTGATCTGGATGCCGGTCAACGGGTGCGAAATGTCTGTGGTCTCGAGCATGCCGGACGGGTAGTTCAGTCCGCCTTCAACGCCCTCAGCTATCCAGGTCCCGATATCCATCTTCAGGTAAGTGAAGCCACGCTCCATCCGGCCCTTGAGCGC
>JAYGCG010000020.1:0-34016 GCA_046583455.1 Dehalococcoidia bacterium
CCTCACACGCAGGAGGTCACAGGTTCGAGTCCTGTATCGCCCACCACTCGTTGGTTTGGCGCGGCAGTGGCAGGTCGCCCCGGGAGCCCACGATCCGGGATTCTCACGACATGTGGCGCACATCACACTTCTGGCCGTTTATAATTCATAAATTGGTGGACGCCTGCGCATTGGTATCTCATACTTTGTGTGCAGGTCGGCTCAGAACTACGTTCTTTGCGGGCCATCGCACCTCTGCCGAGGTGGCGAAATGGTAGACGCGCTACGTTCAGGACGTAGTGTCCTTAAGGACGTGCGAGTTCGACTCTCGCCCTCGGCACCACCCTTCCGTCAGACCCCGGAAGGAACGGAAATCATATGCGCCTGTAGCTCAGCGGATAGAGCGCAGCCCTGCGAAGGCTGAAGTCGAGAGTTCAAATCTCTCCAGGCGCACCATTTTCCGGATTGCCGGGCAGGCTGTCGATGGCCGTAACTCAGTTCAATCCGGGTAGGCATACGCGCGCTCCCGGGCGGTTAGCTCAGCTGGTTAGAGCACCTGCCTTACAAGCAGGGGGTCACAGGTTCGAGTCCTGTACCGCCCACCACCAAACTCACAGCCCGTTCTCCAGTGTTACCGGTGCGAGAGCGGACCCTGATTTGACCACAGATGCGGTTCAGGCCGGGTGGTGAACTGGTTGAGGCCGGGCGTACGCAACAAGGCGGCCGATCAAGCCCCGGCTGCGCAGGGACAACGCGTGAGCGCCGCCGCCGGTTAGTGAGGCGCCGACTAAGATGGCGAATAATACCCAGACCATCTCCCCCTGACCGATCCCTGTATCTGCCGACTGGTGCCGACCGTTCAGCACGAAGCCGAACAGTGTGAACCACAGCGCCAGTAGCCCGGGCCACACCGCAATTGTCAGAAACACCGTCGCGACCGCGTCGATCGATCCCAGAACCAGGGCATGAATCGCACCGGAGCGACTATTCGATGCGCTCCGCAGACGCCGCAAACCGGCATGAAACGCGCGAGACATCAAGAGGGTGATCTGGTTGAAAGTTGTGACGGGCGTGTTCGGCCGCGGTAGTGAAGGTTCAACTTCCCCCGGTCGTCCATCGGCAACTGGCGTTGCCCGGGGGTTAATTCGTTCAGGATCGTAGTTGATCCGGCGGTTATATTCAGGACGCTGGCGAACTCCACGAGTTCAGGAACTGTGACCGCGCGAAAGCCATTCTCTAACCGGCTGATGGCGGTCCTGTGCATCCGTACGCGGCGCGCTAGATCGGCTTGCGTCATTCCCCGTTCGACGCGAAGCCTCTGAATGAAGCGGCCTACGTCTTCATCGGTGAGTGCCATCCACGCATATTAGGTATCGAACCCGACATTTCAACGCCGATGAGTTGTTCGCATATACAACAAGGCTTCATTTGTTCGAGATTCGAACACTTAATTGGCGCGAGCGACGATTTCTGTAAGTAACATAGGATGTCACGAGATTACATCTGGATGTCCGTGAGGACTGTGTAGAAGTCCCTACAGGCAGTGAGTTGCAGGTTTAACTCCTATACCGCCTACCATCTCGTAAATTCGGGATAGCATCATCCGAAATTGGCCGCCACGAAACCACGGCGCTCATCGCTCCGTAGTAACCGCCAGCGAGAAGGATCCATTTGGCCACGGTAACCGGACCCGAGCTACTAGCACGGGAAATAGTTCAAAACGTTGAGAAGGTGATCGTCGGTAAGACCGAGGTCGTTGAACTCGTCGTTATCGCCTTAATATCCCGCGGCCATGCCCTGATTGAAGATGTGCCGGGCGTCGGCAAGACTATGATCGCCCGCAGCATCGCGCGATCAGTCGGATGCGAATTCCGGCGTATTCAGTTCACACCGGATCTTTTGCCTAGCGATATCACCGGAGTCTCTTTTTATAACCAGAAGACCTCCGAGTTTGAGTTCAGGCCCGGCCCAATTCTCTCCCAGATCGTCCTCGCAGATGAGATCAATCGGGCGACGCCAAAGACGCAGTCAGCACTGCTAGAGGCGATGGCGGAACGTCAGGTAACCGTGGAGGGGGTGACGCACCGGCTCGCAGACCCTTTCATGGTGATGGCGACCCAGAACCCGATCGAGTATGAGGGCACATTCCCACTACCCGAGGCACAACTCGACCGCTTTTTCCTGCGGGTAAGGGTCGGTTACCCGACGCTGGACCAGGAGATCGCCATTCTCGACAGCCAGATACTCGCCGAGCCGATCGACGATCTGACAGCGGTGGCCAACCCGGATGACATTGTTCAGCTCCAGAACGCCGCGCGTGACGTGTACGTCCACGACCTGATCAAGGAGTACATCGTCGCCCTCACAAACTCCACGCGTGACCACCCGGACGCCTCGCTCGGCGTATCGCCGAGGGCGTCTCTGGCGCTTATGCGCGGCGGACAGGCACGTTCCATGATCGACGGACGTGACTTCGTCACCCCGGACGATGTGAAGTCCATCGCAACGTCCGTGATGTCACACAGACTGATCGTCTCACCAGCTGCCCGGATGCGAGGGGTAAATGGCGAGGACCTGGTCGGAGAAGTACTTGACAGTGTTCCGGTACCGGGCGCCGAAGTCGGCGGTCCGGCGCGCAGTTAGACGCCCGCATTGTTGACCGCACGTCCGGCTGCCCCAGATCGTTTTAGTCGATCTTCGAGAGTGGCGGCTCGGCCTCGTAAACGCCGCATATTGAACTGGTTGTACGACCACCGGCGTGCGGCGATAGTTGTCTTCGTAATCATCCTGACCTTTATGTCCGGGATGGGAACGGGATTCACGCTCTCGTTCAGGCTTGGCTACGTGCTCGTCATCATGCTGGCCACCGCTTTTATCTGGTCGCGTATGGGCTTTGCGCGCATCAACGCCCGGGTTCGCCGCCCAAATCGGCCTATGCGCGTGGGCGAGCAACTGTCGGAGACGGTCGAGATCTCCAATCACGGCGGACTGCCAAACCCGTGGATAGAGATCGAAGAGTTGACCGACATCCCCGGAGTGATGGCCGGCCGGATTATCGACATGCCGGGCGTAGTGGTGAACCGACGCTTTCAGGTGGATGCGCTTATGGTCCAGCGCGGCGAGTTCACCCTGGGTCCTCTTGTGGTTCGTTCTGCAGATCCGTTCGGGCTGTTTCCGAACTCACGTGAATACCAGGGCTCGGACCGTCTGCTTGTCTACCCGCAGGCGCTCCCGATTCCGGACTACGCGATGGCCCACCTCAACTTGAGCGGCGACGCTGGCGATCGCCGTAGAACGCATCTCGTTTCTCCTCACGTGTCGTCTGTGCGCGAATACGTCGCCGGGGACAGCATGAGCCGGATTCACTGGCCCAGCACCGCACGCCAGTCCAAGTTGATGGTCAAGCTTTTCGATCAGGGCGAGGCTGGCGAAGTGTGGGTGGTGTTCGATCAGCATGCTTCAACCGTCGCCGGTCGTAACGCGGAGTCCGCCGATGAGTACGGGGCGACGATCGCGATCTCCACCATCGAAAAGTACCTTGGGATGCAGCTCCCGGTCGGATACTTCTCGTACGGCAGCGAGCCGATTACGCGTCCTCCAGTGCGCGGTGGATCTCAGCTTGAAGAGATCACACGAAATATCGCGATCAGTAAGCCTGAAGGCGATGTGGAGCTGGTCGATATCCTTGCGGAACTTGAACCCTCGGTTGGGTCCAACACGGCGCTTGTTGTTATTACCGCTTCCAGATCGTTAGCGTCCTCCGGCCACTGGGTTGGTGCGCTCCAGGGGCTCGCCAGACGCGGCGTCAACATCACCGTGGCGCTCCTGGACCGGGAGTCATTCCTGGACCCGGACCAACAAACCGGGAGCGACGACGATTCCAACAGCGATGTGCTTACCGAACTCGTAGGCGCCGGGATCAGGACATACCAGGTTAAACAGGGCCAACCGGTGGCCGTATCTCTGACAGATCCGGTTCGCGAATCTCAGATCGCCGTTCCGGTAGTAGACGAGGGCGAAGTGGTCGAGCAGGTCAAGGCCGGGGCGGGGGCTCAGGAATGAGCACCAGCTCGCTGAACCTGCCAGGGGCGTCCGCATCAAATGAGATCGACATCTCCGGCCGAGTTAAGAACAGCCTGGAGCTGATAGGGCGCATCGCGGGCATAAGCGGCGTGGAAGGGCTTATCACTTATGTCCTTCTCGGTCTGATGGCTCTCGTGGTTGCGTGGTCCGTGCAGCTTGCCGGATGGGGAGACTCCCCGGTCTTGATATGGACGGTGCTTGCCGGAACAGCGCTTGGCGTCGCTTTCGCGAGACCCATCGGTCCATGGCCGCTGCGCCATCTCGTCGGGATTCTGGCCGGCGTCCCGTTCTCTATCTGGCAGGTATCGTCCAGCGCGGATGGCGCCAACGTTATCGCCCGTTTCGGCGATACATGGACCAGGCTCGACATCTGGTTTGACATCGCACAGGCGGACGGCATCAGTACCGATCCCCTGCCGTTCAGCGTTTTCCTTTCCGTCATCGCCTGGGTCATCGCTTACGCCGCAGGTTGGAGCCTGTTCAAGTGGAGAACGCCGTGGGCCCCGTCGTTCATATTCGGGATAGCGATACTGACAAACTTGAGCTACAGATTTGGCGACTTCGAGTACACCTTCTACTTCTTCGCTGCGATAGCGATCGCAATGTTCGCCCACCTGACGTTAGTCAACACAAGACGGCGATGGGACGCCGCCGGGATCCAGTACTCCCACGGCATCAGCCTGGACAGCATCGTGGCGTCCATCGTGATCGGCGCGATCGTCATCACTATTGCCGGATTCATGCCCATGTACAAGATCAGGCCGGAAACGCTTGACCGGGCCTGGGGTGCTATGAAAGACCCGTTCCGTGACAGGCTGGAGGATCAGGCGCTACGGCTATTCCCAAACGTTGGAGGCAATAGCTCTGGTGATCTCCGGGCCTTCGATCAAGTTTTGGCTTTCAAGGGACAGATAAAGTTCAAACAGGAACCGCTCTTCTTCGTCGAGACCAGATACGAGACCCTCAACCCGGCGCGCACCTACGCGGTTTACACCTCACAGGGCTGGCTGGCAGGGCCGGTCACTCAGTTCAATCGGCAGCCGGCCGATACTCTGCCACTTGAAGGGACTCTTCTTGAGCGTATCGCCGTAGAACAGCGCCTTGTCTCGGACGACAAAAAACTGGGATTCGCCATTCCTGGTGACTATGCCCTCAACATCGACCGCCCCTACATCTCCGAAGAACTCCCGCCGCTGAGAGTCACACTGAACATGGTGGAGGGCGAACTCGATCCAAATCTCCCGGATGACGTGCTGACGTACGCAGATGAGCTTCGTGAGATCTATCTGGAACCAGAGTTTTTCGGCAGCGGTGATGTTGAGTTCGTGATCACCAATCTCTTGCCGCCACACCTCGAGATAATTGAGTTCCAAGAGAAAAGCAGCGCACTGAAATCGATAACGGTCCAGCGCATTACCGAGCCGATATTCGATCAAGTAGCGGCGCGACTTATCGAGCGTGCTGAACCGGGCGAGTCGGTGGTCGTTAAACGCTTGATATCACAGGCGACGGAAGAACAGCTGGACGAAGCCGGCTCGGAATACCCCCTCTGGGTGACAGACCGATATCTACAGCTGCCAGAGACGCTCCCAGATCAGGTCGAAATTCTGGCTGATCAGATCGTCTCGGAAGCAGGCGCCGTCACCCCGTACGAAATGACTGTGGCGCTGACAGAGCACCTGCGCGACTTCGGTTACAGCCAGGACATCGACGGTCCGGGTCCGAAGCAGGATGGCGTCTCATATTTCCTGTTTGACACTGCACTGGAGCCATGCCAGGGGGCGTCCATCGGGCCCCGGTGTTATGACGATCGACCGAAGGGCTACTCCCAGTACTTTGGCTCATCCCTTGCCGTGATGCTGCGCACCCAGGGCGTGCCGGCGCGGATGGTGTCCGGGTTCAAGGCAGGTGTATTCGATCCGGCGCGCGGCGGATTCGTGATCAGGGACGTCGACAGCCACGGCTGGGCGCAGGCGTACTTCCCTGATTACGGATGGATCGACCTGGAGTCGACACCTGGAGCGCCTCAATTGGTACGAGGAGCGTTGCCCGTGCTGGAGGTTACGTTATCCGAGGGTACAGATTCATTTGCGGCCGGAGAGGACTTGTTTATTGAAACAGGCCAGGACCCGATTGGAACTGGCGACGGCCCCGATCTCGATGAGTTGTTGAGTATCACGCGATCTGAGAACCCCGTGCCGGTATGGCCGTTCGCCGTGGTAGGGTCACTTGTACTGACGTTCATCGGCGGCGTTATCGCATGGCGCTGGAGGTTCTGGACAATGTCCCCAACTGGCCGTGCGTATGCAGGTATGTCCCGCCTTGGATGGCTCTCGGGAACCGGCAGACGAAGATATGAAACACCCGTGGAATACGCCTTACGTCTCGGCGGAACGGCCGCCGATGCCGATGAGGGAGGCCAGGTGATAGCGAAGGCCTTCGAGTTAGAGGTGTATGGCGCTCGTACGGTTCCTGATCAGGTTCATGAGATGGTCCAGGATGAATGGCCCGTCGTCCGATGGGCGCTGATCCGTCGATCGTTACTACGTTTGATTGGCATCAAGCCGCGCCCACCGCTCAGGGTGGCGCTGGCAAATCCGGTGGAACGACCGTTGTACTCCCGGACAACAAGTGATGAGGAATCCGATGATCCGGATCGGGTCATGTCCGGGGAGGCGGGTGCCAACGCCGGTGCTTAAGTACGATATTTTCGAGACCGCATACGGCTGGATAGGTGTGGCGGCGTCTGAGACCGGCATAAAGCGGATAACGCTCCCGGAATTGACCGCGGCAGACGCCAAGTCGGAACTGGGCCTATCGATCCACGATGCCAAAAGGGATCCGTCCTGGTTCGATGACCTTCGCTCCAGACTCGATCGCTACTTTTCCGGAGAACCCGAAGACCTGACACAGATAGCGATAGACCTCGACGACCCGGAGTTCTTCACCCGGGCACGTGCCGCCTGCCGGACCATACCCGTCGGCGAAACTCGTACCTACGCATGGCTTGCCGAAGCGGCCGGCAGCCCAAACGCCATCCGAGCCGCGGGCCAGTCGATGGCTCGGAATCCTGTCCCGCTGCTGGTCCCGTGTCACCGCGTCGTTGGAAGCAACGGACGACTTCACGGCTTCGGGGGAGGGATCGGCCTGCCGCTCAAGGCGCGTTTACTGCAGTTGGAAGGCCACCTGGAGACACCGGAAGGTGTGCAACTCACGCTGCTTGCTTGAGGAACCGGTCATTCGAATTCGCCGGTAACATCCGGTTCATCCACGCTGATCCCTGAAAGATTTATCAGCGTCTCAAGGGCGTCGCGGGCGATCTCGACATCTTCCTGCGGAGTGACAAGCCTTACAGGTGACGCCGACACGCCGAGAAAGCCGAATGTATCACCCGCCCTCAACTGGCACCTGATATTTGCCTGGGAGAGCAGGTCTTGCCACATCTCCGCCGTCAACTGATCCGGCGCGGTAGCGAAAACAACCCAGTCCATAAATACAGCTTACGCCGATGCTCACCGAGGAGATTCCCGGCTTACACAGGGATTTAAACGGGCGTGGCGTCTGCCAGTCCCGGTATCAGGACGTTCTCGCTTCCGATCATCTCCGACAGGTTAGAAACGAGCTCATTGCAAGGCTGGATGGCGAACGGCATCTCAAGCGTCACGATCCGTTCTCCGGTCTCTACTTCAAGGACGAATGGGTGATCGCCCTTGTAGTTCAGGAGCAGCCGGATGATGTCTTCAAATCGGTTCTTATCCTCAGCTACAACGCCGGTCTCAGATATGCGTATAGAAAGAACCGGTTCTGTTGGCACCGGCGTTGCTGCCTCGGAATGAGAAGCGCCAATTCCGTTAGAGATACCCGTGGCATCGCCGATAGGGGCTGCGGGCTTCAGCTGGTTCCGATCGGGTGAGGAAGCTGCCGGAGCAGCCGCGCGGCGGTTGTTCAATCCCTGTGCCGGATATACCGAATTTTGGGGATCGTTCGTCAAAGGGGCCGCCTCTTCATGTCCGGGCAATCGATACTCCCGTGCTTCGTCTACTGATATTGATAAGTATCCGTTGTGCTCTTTAACGGTCCCGGTTAAGGCCACGTGGGTTCCCTGCTTCCAGAGATGCCCGGTTGTCGCCAGGACGTTAGACCATATGACCAGTTCGATGTCACCGCCGAGCAGTCCGAACTGGACTTTTACGAAAGGATCTCCCTTGCGGGTCGTCCTCTCCTCCACCGCGCCGACCGTGCCAACCGATGACTTTCGCATGTTGTTCATGTCGGGCGTGAGTTGACTGGCAAATACGATTGACTCGTCCTGTAACGCGTACATCGCACGAGTGATCGGGTTCTCCGAAATCGCCACGCCAAGCAGCTCTTGCTCCCAAAGCGTGCGTTCGTGATCCGTCACATCTCCACCGGTCGGCAACTCAAGCGCCGGTAATGGTGTGCTCACGGAATCACCGAGCATGTCGAACATCGTGGTCTGGCCGGACTCCCGCAACTCGGTCTCGCGTCGGATCAGGGACATGATCCGATCCAGCCCTTCGATCATCGCTCCACGATCACCGAGTCGGTCAAAGCCCCCGACCTTTATCAAACTCTCAAGAGCACGTTTGTTCAGGCTGCTGAAGTCGACACGCTTGCAGAAGTCCTCAAACGTGTCGAACGGGCCATCGGCGTTTCGCTCTTCGATGATCGGTTCGACCGCGCCAACACCCACGTTCTTGACCGCGGCCATGCCAAATCGAATAGCGTCCCGGTCGTCATTGCTATCTACGGCGAACCAAACCTGGCCACGGTTTACATCGGGTGCCATTACGGCGATGCCGAGGCGGCGGCATTCAGAGATAGCCGCCGTGAGTTTGTCAGGTGCGCCAGTCACGGCGTCCATGAATGCCACCATGTACTCCACGGTGTAGTTGGCCTTCAGGTATGCCGTCCAGTAAGACACCATGGCATAACAGACGCTGTGGGCCTTGTTAAACGCGTATCCGGCAAATGGTTCGATCAGGTTGAACATCTGCTGCGAGAGTTCGGGCGAGTATCCGTTGGCGATACCACCGGCGATAAATTTCTCGCTTTCAGCAGCCATCACCGCCTTGTCCTTGTGGCCCATCGCCTTCCGAAGGATGTCCGCCTCTCCAAGCGTGTATCCGCCGAAACGTTGAGCGATAAGGAGTACCTGATCCTGATAAACGACGATCCCGTACGTCTCCTCAAGCAGATCCCGCAGATCATCGTGCGGGTAGATGATCTCGGTCCGACCATGCTTCGCGTTAATGAAATCGCCGATGAACTCCATAGGTCCCGGCCGATACAGGGCGATCATGGCGGCGATGTCCATCACTGAAGACGGGCGTAGCTCTTTGACGTAGCGCCGCATCCCGGAGCCTTCAAGTTGGAACACCCCGACGGTCTCGCCGGAGGACAGCAACTTGAACGTGGCGGGGTCGTCCAGAGGGATATCCGGCAGCGTCATCGTTTCACCGCGCGTCTCGGAGATGAGCTTGAGCGCACGGTCGAGAATGGTGAGGTTAGTCAGTCCCAGGAAGTCCATCTTGAGAAGGCCGAGATCGGCGAGCGGACCCATCGGGTACTGCGTTGTCGGGACGGCGTTCGTATCGGAGGCGGTGCCACGGGCGAGCGGGACGTAGTCTGTAAGCGGCTCTTCCGTGATCATCACGCCGGCTGCGTGAGTGCTCGCGTGTCGGACTGTGCCCTCGATCCCCTGTGCCAGCTCAAGCAAGCGCTGCCCGTTGCCGCCGTCGGACGCGGCCTGTTGCAACTCCGGGGTCTCTTTGATCGCCTGTTCAAGCGTGATCTTGAGGGTAGTTGGGATCAGCCGTGCAAGTCGGTCTACCTCGGACAACTCCGTGCCGAGCGCACGTCCGACGTCGCGGACAGCGGCCTTCGCCCCCAGCGTGCCGAAGGTCACGATCTGCGCAACGTGGCCCTCACCGTACTTGTCCAGACAGTATCGGATGACCTCTTCGCGGCGGTCGTCCTGGAAGTCCATGTCGATGTCAGGCATCTCGTGCCGCTCAAGGTTCAGGAACCTCTCGAACACCAACCCTGTGGCAAGCGGGTCGATATCGGTGACGCCAAGGCAATACAGGACGAGGCTTGCGGCGGCGCTGCCGCGCACACCAAATACGATCTTCTCTCGATGAACGAAATTGGCGATGTCCCAGACCACGAGGAAGTAGTCAGGGAATCCGGTGCTTTCAATCACCATGAGCTCGTAGTTGAGCCGATCCCATACCGTCTGATCCGCGTTCGGAAAGCGCTGTCGCAGGCCCTCTTCGCAAAGTTGCCTTACGTACTCCAGAGCTGATTCGCCGTTCGGCGTGTGATAACGGGGCAGGCGGCTCTGCGTGAAGTCGATCTCGAGCTCAGATTTTTCGGCGATCAGGCCGCTGTTTGAGATCGCTTCCGGGTGTTCCGGGAACAGTGCCGCCATTTCGGCTTCGGACCGAATGTAGAAGGTCGGATCCTCCATCTTCATCCGATTGCTGTCTGTGACTAAAGAGTTGGTCTGGATGCAAAGCAGGATGTCGTGGAGTTCGTGGTCGGACGGAAGCGTGTAGTGATTGTCGTTCGTGGCGACCAGCGGTGTCCCGGTCTCCTTTGCCAACTCGAATACGCCCCGGTTCATCGTGAGCTGGTCGGGGATCTTCTCGTGCCACATCACTTCCAGGTAGTAATCGTCGCCGAACACCTGCCGGTACCAGTCCACCGTCTCCCGCGCCTTGTCCATCTGGCCACTGACGACATGCGTTCCGATCTCCCCGGACAGGCAACCCGAAAGTATGACGAGACCCTCGGAATGCTCCTCCAGAATCTCGCGGTCCATGCGAGGCCGGTAATAGAAACCCTCCAGTTGTGCCTTGCTGGCGAGTTTGAGGAGGTTGCCGTAGCCGACCTCGTTCTTCGCAAGGACGGTCAAGTGATAAGGCGAACGGTCCGCCGGGTTGCGTGTCAGACGACTGTCCTGTGCTACGTAACCCTCCATGCCGATGATCGGCTTGATCCCGATATCCTTGCATGCGCGATAGAAGTCGATCGCTCCGTACATCACGCCGTGATCGGTGAGGGCGAGAGCAGTCTGCCCGAGCTCTGCGGCGCGCTCTGCCATGTCCTTTACTGAACTCAGGCCGTCGAGAAGGCTGTACTCGGAATGATTATGGAGATGTGCGAACAAAGAGCGTTGGGACCTCTGTGTAGCCCGGAATTGGACGGCGATGCGGACCGCCCAACGTGATACTTCCTACACTGGAGTGGTACGCCTCTCGGCGGAAGTACTGGCTGTCACCGGATGCTCGGACTATAGCCCGCGGACGGGTACCGCGTCGAGGGGTTGTATCCACAAAATGTGGTTGAGAGCGGGCGCGTTATCACCACTGCTTGTGGATAACTGGATGCGAGAGACATCGTGCCAGGGAGTGTTTATTCGGAGCCGCTACTCAAAACGAATAACACGCCTAATGCCATAAGCATCATGATTAGTAGCGCACCGAATACGAGACTGATCCAGAACCACATTTTCGCAGCGTCCGAACTGGTGCCAGGGAGCGTGTCCACTTCTGGCCCAGCCTTCACAACATACGTTCCAAGCCATTTGTCGTGCCACGTCTGTTTGTCGTTGTCTGAATAGGCGGTCCAGTACCCGGCTCCGATCACCATAAAGCTGATGATGGACGCGAGACCGCGGGTCCACATGTGATAGAAACCGGCCAATTCGCCGGTGTTTCTCACCACTCTGAGTCCGACTATTCGTGCGCCGACGTCCTGTCCACGACGGAACAAGAACAGGTTCCAGATGAATAGACCCAGCGATACGATCCAACCGATTACCGGTATGGCGCCGATGATCCTGACGACGACGTTCGTGACTAACTAGGCGCCGGTTCGAGCGCCCATACCGGCGATCTCGCCGGGGATAGCAGTCCCATCAGAAGCGAGAGTTGACGGCGTATAACCAGAAGGGTCGTCCGTACGGGCGAACTCTCCTGCAGGATTTGGTTCGCTCCCCGCCGCCAGGACAGCAGTTCCACACTCCCCGCAGAAGCTCGCTCCCGGCATGTGCCGAGCGCCGCAATTGCTGCAGAAACCTGAATCTGACGAACTCAACTACGCACAGCCCCGTTCATTATCCAAAATCACGTATTCAAACCTGTTCATATCAGCGACCTACTCCTCAAACTTTCGGATCACGACGCAGGCGTTCTGGCCGCCGAAACCAAAGCTGTTTGAGAGGACCGTATTGACCTCGACTTCTCGAGCCACGTTCGGCACGTAGTCCAGGTCGCAAGCCGGGTCCGGGTTCTCGTAGTTGATCGTCGGGTGGATAATGCCGTCGGCGATTGTCCGAATTGCGGCGGCCGCTTCCAGACCACCGGACGCACCAAGAGAGTGCCCGATCATCGACTTGGTGGAGCTGATCGGCGTTCTGGCTGCGTATTCGCCGAACACGGTCTTGATGGCGCGTGTCTCGGCGGCATCGTTGACCGGCGTTGAGGTGCCGTGGGCGTTGATGTAGTCGACGTCCTGAGGATCAATGCCCGAGTCTTTTAGCGCCATCAGCATCGCCCTGACCGCACCGGCGCCGTCCTCAGGCGGGTGAACAAGGTGGTGGGCGTCCGAGGTCACGCCCCATCCGGCGATCTCGCCGACTATGGTTGCGCCTCGGTCAAGTGCGTGTTCGAGGTCTTCGAGCACTAGGATTCCGGCCCCTTCCGCAGGGACGAATCCATCACGGGTCGCGTCAAAAGGCCGGCTCGCCTTTTCCGGGGCTTCGTTGCTGCTCGTGGACAGGGCGTGGATCGTGGAGAACCCTCCCAGTCCGATCTCGCAAATTCCGGCTTCGGCTCCGCCTGCGATCATCACGTCCGCACCACCACGTCGAATGACCTCGGTCGCTTCGCCGAGCGCCTGTGTGCCGGCTGCGCAGGCTGTGATCGTGGTTCCGATGTAGCCGGTGGCGCCGTAGACGCGGCTCACGTTCGCCGCAGCCATGTTCGGTAGCATCATCGGTATGTAGTACGGCGAGATGCGAGTGCCGCTGCGTTTCACCATCACCCGTGCTGCGGCCTCCGTCTCCGGGTAGCCGCCGATGCCGGTGCCAAGAAGCACGCCGTGCCGCGTTCGCTGATCGTCCGAGAGGCTTTCGAGTCTGCCGAGCCCTGACGATTCAAGAGCCTCGCCCGCCGCCACAACTGCCAGCTGGGCGAAACGAGCCATTCTCCGAGACTCTTTGCGGTCCATATAGGTCGTCGGGTCAAAATCCTGGACCGTCGCGCCGATTCGGCACGGATAGTCGTCGATACCTTCAAGAGGGAGAGGGGTCACCCCTGACCTCCCCGCCTTCAAGGCATCCCAGAACGTATCCACATCGTGTCCGATAGCCGAAATTACACCGACACCGGTTACTACGACTCTGCGTCTGCCGTTGCTGTCCGTCATCGTGTTAACACCGAGTCCTGACATCGAAGGTTGAATAGTAGATCTATTGTTATGGAGCGCCGCGATGCGTGTCTGGACCGGCCTGGTCCTCTGGTTCCTGTGTCGGAGATATCAAGGTCGGAATCTCGTACGACGGCATCATTTCGCCGCGTAGATCCGGGTACAACTCCGGAGTTATTGAAAGCAGTATCTCCCGTACTTCGGCAGCCACAAACAGCGAGCCGGTCGCGACGATAACGTCTCCTGTAGATGCGATAGCCTGTGCCTCACGCAAAGCGCTCTCCACATCAGACGTCACCGCCATAACCGAGACATTATCGCGCCGCAGTGCCTCGGCGACCGTTTCGGCGTTGACCGCCTTCGGGTGACGGGTATGGGTCACGATCACCCGTGGATCAAGCCGGGAAAACTCCCGGGCCGTCGCCGCAAAGTCGTGGCCTCCTGAGCCCGCGTACACAACGATAGGGCGCGTGGTGGACGGGAAGAGAGACTCAAGCGTGGAAACAAGCGCCGCCGCTGAAGAGCTGTTGTGTGCGCCATCAACAATTACCTGGACATCGTCATCCGGGGACGTGAGCACCTCGGCACGCGCCGGCCAGCAGACCGCCGCTATGCCGCGTGAAATGGAGTCAGCGCTGATCGGCAACTTTCGTTTGCTGGCGAATGTTTCGAGCGTTGCGATGGCGGTCATCAAGTTGTCGACCTGATGAGGTCCGGCGAGCGGCAGCTCCAGTTCGTACGTATTTGAAGAACTTTTAAGTGTCAGGCATTGCACCCGTTTGCCGTCCGCGGTGGTCGCCTGTTCCGGCCCACGGACGATGGCGAGTCGATCGTGCGCGTACGTCACCTCGGAGCCACGCTTCCTGGCGGTCTCCTCAATGACTGGCCTTGCCGCCGGTGCCTGGTTTCCGACCACTACTGGGATGTCGGGCTTGATGATCCCGGCTTTTTCGAAGGCGATCTTCGGGACCGTGTCGCCCAGGATCGCGGTGTGATCCAGGCTGATCGGCGTAATCACCGATACATCCGGAGCTACAAGATTGGTCGCATCCAACCGACCTCCCAGGCCGACCTCGATCACCTGGACATCCGCGTTTACAGACCGAAATTCCACGAAGGACATCGCTGTGAGCAGCTCGAACACGCTGACTTTACCGACATCTCCCCGCTGTTCGACAGCTTCAACGTCCGGCCATAGCTCTTCGATGAGCGCTGAAAACCGGTCCGTCGAAATCTCATTCATATCCACCCTGATCCGCTCGGTCATGCGGTGCAGGTGTGGCGATGTGAATAGGCCGGTCCGCAGCCCGGCCTCCGTAAGGACCGAGGCGATCATTGCGGAGCTGCTGCCTTTGCCCTTCGATCCGGCCACATGGATGGTTGGCGTGGCGAGTTCCGGATTGCCGAGGCGCGCCAGTAACACCTCCATACGTCGGAGGTGAAAGTCCGGCGGCTCGCCCAGACGTGACTTGCGTTCAAAATCCGCCAGGGAGAGCAGTTGGGCGATGGCATCTCGGTATTTCAGCGGAAGCTCTCTCTGTCTATCTGGTTTATGGACATGTCGTCCGAGGATTCTTCTGAATCGAGGTGAAATCAGGTTATCGTTTGTCCCTCGCCCACCGATCCGGAGCTAAGGCTGGTGACAATTCTAGTCTCGTATACGGTCGGATACCGGCTCTTGTGAAGGGCTGGTCGAAGTAATTGCAAGAAAGTGGCCGTATCGGCGCAACTTTCCACGTTCAATCGGATGTCCGTGAGAGGTTAATCGATGAGCAGCCCGATTATTCTGTCGAGACTCGCTACAGGGCTTGGGCCGCGGTATATTCCGGCATTCACGGGTCGTACTCATCCCAATCACAATATAAGAGTTAACTGGAGCGGCATACATGGGTCCACGGATCGGCATCATCGGCGGCGGCGCGATCGGCGGTTACACAGGCGGGATGCTCACCAAAGCTGGACACGATGTCACAATCGTCGATCAGTGGCCGGAGCACGTCGCCGCCGTGAAGGCGAACGGCCTCACCATTCGTCACAACGACGACGAGATAAACGTCCCCACCAACTACATCAACATCAACGAACTTCAGGCGATTGACGACCCGTTCGATTACGTTTTTATTGCGGTGAAGTCGTACGACACCGAGTGGGCAGCCATGTTGATGAGGCGCTACCTGAAGCCGGAAGGTGCGTATGTGGACTTCCAGAACGGCATCAACGACTACCGTCTAGCGGAGACCATAGGCGCAGAAAACGCGCTCGGATGCGTGATCACCATCGCCGCCGGTTGCTACGAACCTGGCATCGTGCTTCGTACCGACACCAACCCGCTTGCGTACAAGATCGGCGAGCAGGATGGCTCCGACACTCCACGTGCGCGTGAGTTGGTGGAGATCATATCTTCTGTTTCAGAAGGCACCTACTTCACGGACAACCTGTGGGGCGAGCGCTGGGCGAAACTGGCCATCAACTGCATGGTCAACCCGATGGCCGGGATCACGGGGCTTACCTCTGACAAGGTCCGTACAGACCCGAGAGTCCGTGACATCCGCACGCAGGTCGGCGCGGAGGTCATACGTGTCGGCAGAGCGCTGGGTCACACGATCGGCGACCTGCTCGGCGTTCCGGCGCAGATGTTTATCGACGCGGCCGAGGGGCGGAACATCGAAGATCTTGAGATCGAGATGGACAAGCAGGCGGCGAACTCCGGGGTAACCGGACGCGCGTCGTTCCTCCAGGACGTCATCAAGCACCGGCGGACCGAGATCGACTATCTGAACGGATTCGTATCGGAGCAGGGCAAAAAGACAGGCATCCCGACGCCGTTCTGCGATGCCCTGGTGGCGGTTGTGCGGGAGGCCGGAGTTGGCAAGTTGGAGCCGAACCCGGACAATCTCGCGCCGGTGGCGACGCTGCTGCAAAATTAGGTCGATAAACAAGATCGTTTGACGCCATATGGCACGTATCATTTGATCATGCCATCAGCGAATCAGGACGTTCCGATCTGGCCGTCTACTGCGCAGAGATTCTGGAGATATCCAGACTCTTGGCCAACACTGTTTTGGGGGCGGCCGGTCTGGTCAGGGCTGCTGCTCGTAGTAGCTATCCTGATGATCGCGTGCGGCGCGGGTGGTAACGAGACACTTGAACAGTCGTTTCAGGTCGGTGATTCGCCGCGTCTCGTGATCGGTGTCGATAACGGGAGCGTTCTCGTGAAGACTGGCCCCGCCGGCACGATCACCGTCTTAAGCACAGTCATCAACAAGGACGATGTTGACCTTGACGTGTCTGCGGACGACGGCGTTGTCACCGTGCGATCAGACACCACGATCAGCGGGAACCTACTCGGCGATAGGGCGGAGGGCGCGGTTGATCTTACGGTCACGGTGCCTCCACAGACCGTGGTCGAGGTCGGAGCCGCCGCCGGTCCGGTAACACTAGCGCGAGTTCAGGGTGGAGGGACAATAACGGCCTCAGCCGGGGACATCGAACTGCGCGGTGTTTCCGGCGATTATTCAGGCGGGGTAGGTGTCGGTGATATCAGGATCACCGATAGCATTGGATCGTTCAGATTCACGACCGGTTTTGGCTCGATAAGGTTTGACGGGAATTTTGTCTCTGGCAGATTGAACGAATTCGAGACCGGGGTCGGGGATGTGATCGTGTCCTTCCCGGAACGAGCGGGCGTTGAACTGGACGCAACCACGTCCACGGGCACGATATCGAACGAATTAACTCTCAGGGACGAATCATCAGATTCGACGACGACGGGAGGCCGGCTCTCCGGAACACTTGGAGATGGCGGCGCCGAGTTGCTGATATCGGTCGGATCGGGGTCGATTGGGCTCAGCGATAAAACCGACGCACCCGCTCCATCATCCGTCGAGTCTTCTCCGCCTTAAACCGGCTGCTATGCAGGCCGCACCGGGTACCTGGGTCGTTTGGATCGCAGATTTGTTGAGGGGCCGTCCGGCCTCACCTCATCAAGCATCGCCTTCGTGGGCTCTCCCAACTTGTAGCCGACCCTGCGGTGGTCTGCCAGTACATCAACGGAGTGCTCGCTGAGACCAGAACCCGGCCGATACGCTTCCCCGCGGAATCGGTGACACGCTCGCTGATCTACGGCCGAAGGAACGCCGGGCGCGATGTCGCACGCATGTGCCCACGGACACATGTAAGCGATGCAGCGCGTCATCTGACCAGCGAATGCCGAGGACTCAGGCCCCGCTCCCAAAAATTGGAGCGCAGCGACCTGCCTATCCGAGAGGGTCCGTAGCCGTCCCGGACGGGACCTGGCCGTGCGTGGTGAAGTAAATCGGGTCGTCATAAATCGTGATAAAAGCAATAGTTCCAGTTACACGGAACCTGAACGGAACCGTGTAACACGCTGAGTACCCAACCGGTCACGAATAAATGCCCTGTTGGGGCCTACACGTTATCCGTTACCCGGAATCCGGTAAAGCAGCTGATGGCGCTGAATTGCGCCAGTCCCGCTTAGTGTGCGGTGACACTACCGCCGTTGATGTTGATCGACTGGCCGGTGATGTACCTCGCACGGTCTGAGCAAAGGAAACCGATCAGATCCGCAACCTCTTCGTCCGTTCCGGCCCGGCCCATCGGGATGCCAGCCTCAAGCTTCTGCCAGAATTCACCACGGCCCAGAATGTCCATACGCGCTGTTTCGATAGCGCCCGGGCAAACGCCGTTCACGACGATGCCATGAGGGGCAAGCTCTTTCGCCAGCGCCTGTGTAAATCCGTTGATGGCAAAATTGGCTGCGTTGTAGGCAGAGGTGTTTGCTGAGCCCTGTTTGCCCGCCGTGGAAGACAGATTGATGATCGCCCCACTGTCGGCGTTACGTCCGAGCATGTGCCGGGCCACGGCCTTCGCGCAGAGGAAAGAGCCGACGACCTTGATGTCTAGTACTCGCCGGAACAGGTTCTCGTCCAGGTCGACGACCGGCACTCGGTCCTCACCCCGCCGGAAAGCGGCATTATTGATCAGGATGTCGATTCGTCCGAATTCGTTGAGGGTATCGGCGACCATCTTGTCCACTTCATCGGAGCTGGACACGTCGACGACCAGCGGTAGCGCACGTTGACCCTGCTCACGAACCTGATCGGCAACAGATTCGATATCGCGCCAGCCGATCGCCTTCTCGTCGTCGGGGAACGCTTCTGGATCACGTCCAGTCCCGGTAATCACCACATCAGCGCCCATCTCGGCGAGCCGTACAGCGGAGGCGCGTCCGATACCTCGAAGCCGTCCGGCCCCGGTCACGATCGCTACCTTGCCCGCAAGTTCTTTACTCATTGTGTGCTCCCAAATCCCTGATGTCGCCCGTTTTCTCGGGCGCCAGGACTAACTAACCCGGTCGTTCTCCAAGAGTCAAACTGTCTGTGAGAAGCCCTGCGCTTCCCCTGAAATAAGTAATTTCCACAACCTCTCCCGCTGGATGCGATCGCAAGAACTGCTCCAGCGCCGGCGTGTCCGGAATTGCGACGCCATCGATCTGGATGATCACATCATCCGCCTGAAGAATCCCTTCCGCCGGACTTCCGGGGACGACGCTAATCACGCCCACTCCACGCAACACCGGAAGGGAGAGCTGATCGGCGAGTGTAGGCGTGATGTCAAGCGGTTCGATACCGACAAAGCCCGGCTGAACGCCGCTCTGGGCGACCAGTCTCAGGGCGACATCGTGGGCGATGTTGATCTCGATCGCGAAACCTATGCCGTCCCCGGTCGGGATCTTGGCCGTATTTATGCCGATCACCTCGCCCTTAGCGTTCAGGAGCGGACCGCCGCTGTTGCCGGGATTGATGGCGGCGTCCGTCTGGATCAGATCTGAAAGCACTTCGGCGCCGTCCACCAACGACCGGTCCAGCGCGCTGATCACGCCCTTGCTGACGGTCGGGCCGCCCGGGAGATCGAGCGCGTGGCCAATTGCAACAACATCCTCGCCGACCCGGATGATCCCCGAATCTCCGATAGCGACGACCCGAAGATCGTCTGCGTCCACCTTGATAACGGCGATGTCGATAGATGAATCAAGACCTACGATCTCGCCCGTTAGAACCCGGCCATCTGCCAGTGATACGCGTATTTGTAAGGCGTCCTGTACAACGTGGCGGTTGGTCATGATCAGTCCACCATCGTCGAATACAAAGCCGGTCCCCGTGACGGTGCCGGCCGCCGTGGTCACACCGATTTGGACGACCGACGGCGCTGTCGTTTCAACAAGGTCCGCAGTGCTGAGTACGGGCGCAGAGGTCGGGAATGCGGTAGGAAAGGTTATCGGCGTGGGTGTGGGCGGGATCGTGAAGGGCGTCGGCGTCGGTGGGATGACAATCGGAGTAGGCGTCGGCTGAGGCGTCGCGGTTGGCTGGGGCGTCGGCTGCGGAACCGGCTGGGCGGTTGATGGGTCAGAGGCGGGACTGCTGCACGCGAGTAGCGCGATGCCTATAGCGATGATCCCTAAAAATAGGTACCAGCGGTTGTTCAACCGATTCAGTCGTCGCAAGAGCAAGAAGCTGTGATCCTGATTTCAGATGCGCGTATATCCGTCGTCATGGCCGCTCACGGTCCGGCCAACGCAGGGATGGTACCGGCTCACACGATTATCGGGAACGGGCGCTTCTGATCGCAACGGGAGATAAGACCCGGAACTCAAGTTCTGACTCGACCAGAGCGGTCACTCGCGACCCTATGGGCTGTAGTTACTGCCCTCATAAATCTCTTCGGGCGCTACTTTTATCAAAGATGACGCCATGGCATCAGGGTTGTTCTCCATGTAGGCCTTCACTATTCGTAATCCGATAGCGGTCATGGTGCCGTCCGGAAACTCTGAGTCTAGGTCAAGAAAACACTGCATTCTAGGCTCACCGAAGCCCGCACCCAGATCAGGCTCTGCGATCGACCACAGTTCGCTCTCTCCGTCCGGTGTGATGTCATAAATCACGGCAGCAAGGTCTGGATCCATTTTTCTCAGCGTTTCTTCGTGGTCTGGGAACAGCTCCTGAAGATACGCTTCGCCAATACCAAACGAAACGAAGATGTCCAGCAGGGAATCTATCCAGGTTCTGCCTTCCAGGGTGAAGCGGAAAAAATTTACTGTTTGTCTTGCCGTCTGTTTGGGAACAGTCACCCGCCAGAAATCCTCCAAGTTCGGAAGCCCGTTTGGATTGATCCGGAACTCGATCCGGGTGGTGACGTCATCAAACGGGAGCATCGCATAGCCTTCGCGCTCCAGGTTGTCTATTCCCTCCTGGGGGAGGCCTGCTGTAATCGGCCCCTTGAAATTGATCGTCTGTACCACTCCCTCCTCCAGTGTTGGAGCAATACGCTCTAACACAGGTCCGATTATCGATTCCACGTCAACTACATCGATCGGCTGCGCAAGATCAGGCTCCGACCGGTACAGGAAGTTGACCTTGAACTTCCCATCGACGAATGTCGCTTCACGAGGCCCAGGTACGTATTCCGGTATCGGCACTGCCGTGGGTTGAGGTGTCGCGGTCGGCTCCGGCACGCTTGAGGCCGCTAGCGAACTAGTGGGCGTCCCCGTCGGCGCCGCTGCCGGTGTTGATCCGCTGGGATGACCCGCACGCCGCTGTCAACAGTGCAAGAAGGACCGCGCTTATGACAGCGGCCAATCGCATAAATCGTCGTCCCTGCACTCTTGTTTCTTGCGCCGAGTTTCGCTGCCATCGAATGGACTTGAATATTCGCAACATTGGCTTTGCCGCCCCCCTCGGAATCGAAAACCAGCCGGTCCTGGCCAATTAATGCCAATTTGTTCTCCGGCACATTAGATGGAGTGCCACAAACGGACAACTACGCCCTTAACTGCCAACTATTCCGTAATTAGCGCTGTGTGAAATTCCCACTCCTGGCTAATCCACCTCGCGGTGTTGCGAAATTCGCACAGATTCAAGACCGTCACGATTATGAGGTACCAATCTCTGGCACACTGCCTTGGAAACCGGCGGCATGGTTAAAAATCGCCACGCGGCCGGTTTTCAAAGATGGCTAATTTCAGTGATCCTCCTCGACCCGCCATCGTTTACGGTTCCGGCGTTGAACTGGCGCTGTTGAGCAACGGGGATCGGTTAAAATTCGTCGGTTGCTGGGAGGTGATTAGTCATCGGTAGATCAGGGTCAGGGCCGTTCTTATTCGGCCGTTTCATACGCCGTCGGGGGACGGCAGACGCCGGACTACTCTTCGGAGTCGGCCTGGCGATCCTGATCGCCACCATTGTGATCGGCGGCGCCCCGGCCTACCTCAAAAGCCTGGACCGCGTCGGTGTGGAGGGTGTCCTCGACGATCTGCGACCGATTGGCAAAAACCTGGTCGTCACAAATGACGCCATTCCTTCAAGGCTCAGCGCGGTCAACTCGGTCACGGCAGAAATTGATCAGACTTCCGCCGCCGTTATGGGCCACCTTGCCTCACCTTCACGACGCGCGCTTCGGTCACCGTACCATCGCAATGTAGACCCGTTCACGATCGAGAATTGGTCCCTCGCACGTTTCGTGCTGATGGATGGATTCTTAGACAACGTGCAGTTCGTATCCGGCGGACCACCCCAGATACCTGTTAACAACCAGACCGGTGCGTCAACCGGAATCGTCGCAGAAGCTGCGATCCTGGAGAGTCTTGCGGAAGACCTCGGAATCTCCCGTGGAGAGACCCTGACGCTCAGGCTTGCGTTTGGAGCATCGTCCGCCGTTAACGTGCTCATCAGCGGCATTTTTGTCCCCGATGACGAGCTAAGTGATTTCTGGATGGACTTGGCCGGCCCAATGTTGCGTCCCGAGGTTTTGCCGGGGTTCGGTGGAGGCGCTGCGGGACTTTTCCTGACAGAGGAAGGTTTTGGCGCCGTTGCCCTGGAGGCCGCTGCGACCCCGATGAACGCGACGTGGATCGTGAATCTTGACCAGGTCGGATTGCCTGAGTTGAAGGCGAGGGAAATCGTCGACCTATCCCGGGAGTTTGAAGCTCGAATCGACCAGGCAGTCCCTGGGTCGTTAGTTATCACGGGTCTTGAGAGGGCATTCGGATCGCTTGACCGCAGATCCGTGTTCGCACGGATACCAATGTTCCTGATGGCCACCATCCTGATCACCATCGTTGCCTACTACCTATTGATGGCGGCCAGCGTACTTTCGGGCAGAAGACGAGACGAAATCGGCATCCTACGCAGTCGCGGCGTGTCGTTGGCCCAGATGACCCGGCTATACGGGCTGGAAGCGGCGATATTGATCGGCATACCGGTGTTAATCGGTCCCTTTGTATCAATAGTCCTAATCTCTCAGTCCGGCCGGATTCCGCCCTTTAATGAGATTACAGGCGGCGGAACCCTTCCCGTGTCGCTTGAATGGAACCAGTTCCTGCTCTCCCTTGTGGTGGGGATGGTGGCGCTTGTAGTGCTCGTCGTGCCGACAGTTCTGAGCGGCGTAGGAAACATCGTGACTCAATTTCGGAACGAAGTACGCCCGACGGGACCCCCGTTTTTCCAGCGCTACTTCCTTGACGCCGTGCTACTGGCCCTCGCCGGGTTCCTTGTCTGGGAACTCAGTGCAAGCGGCAACGAAGTGATCCGGGTCGATGAGAACGGCGGACTGAGCACAGATGCGACGCTGTTCTTCGCCCCCGCACTCGCACTTCTGAGTTTGTCGCTGATCTTCTTGCGGGTGTTTCCGCCCGTGATACAAGGGATGGCTGCTCTCCTGGCAAGATTTGGACCGGCGTGGATAGCGATCGCTGTCTGGCGTCTCAGCCGAGCGCCCTATTTCTACGCCCCCGTCGTACTTTTGCTCATGCTGGCTTCGGGGTTGGCTGTTATCGCCGCAACACTCTCGTCAACTCTGCAGGACAGCGCTCAGGATCGCGTTTTGTACGACTCTGGCTCTGATATCCGCGTCGAGTCGGCTCGAGGAGCTATAGATATTGTCGAGACTCTGAAAGAGTTTTCGTCTGTCCGTGAAGCCTCCGCCGCCTTGCGGGTCCGGGGAGAGATTGGAACAGGGTCTGACGGTCCTGAATTTGGGTTTCTCGCCGTGCAATCAGACAGATTCAAGGACATCGCATGGTTCCGCCCGGACTTCTCTGAATCTGGCCTGACGGATCTCATGAATTCCGTATCGTCTGGCGGTGCACTGGAGCCATTGTTCCTACCTGCCTCCGCAACAGAACTCGGGATTTGGACGCAGACGGATGACGATATCGCCCATCTCTTTTTATGGGCGACGGTACGGGGTGGAACCGGCATCGTAGAGACGATTACGCTTGGCCCGGTGAAGCAAGGCGACTGGCGCCTCCAGACAACGGAGCTTGAGGGCATCGTCACACCGATCGAACTGCTGTCCATCAAGCTCTTTGAGCCGGCGGGAGATGACCGCGCCACGGCCGGATCAATTCTTCTGGACGACGTTGTCGCGATCGATTCGGGGATGGGCGATCGGGTCGTAGTCGTGAATTTTGATCAGCCTGATCGATGGACTACGTTCCCAACGTCTGAGGGCCTGGACGCTGTATTTACGCTCGTGCAGGAGTCCGGTGGCATCGGTGAGGAGTCCGGGACCGGTATCGGGCGGCTGGCCTTCGGACGCGGGTCTGATGGCGGTGTACGCGGTATCTACCGATCGGCGAGAGGCGGACCGCTGCCCGTAATTGTGAGCTCCACCCTGGCCGCAAACACATCTATTTCTCCAAACGTCCCGTTCATCGCCAAACTGTCTGGATCTCTGACACCGCTCGTGGCCGTCGACGTGATTGATTACTTCCCGACCCTGGATCCAAACACCGATATGGGATTCGTAGTCGCCGACCTCGACAGGCTTGCGGACTACATCGATCTGAAGGGCGGTCTATCAACCACCTTGATCGACGAGTTGTTCATCGCCGTCGTTCCCGAAGATCACGATCAGGCGTTGGCAGACGTCAACTCAGTACTGTCGATCGCTGCACGGGTAAGCGTGAGACGGGATCAACAAAACGAGTCTCTTGTTGACCCGCTGTCGGTCGCCGGTTGGCGGGGTGTTGGCCTGATCGCAGGAGTCACGACACTGCTCGTCGTAGTACTTGGCTACCTGACATATCTCCGGTCCTACTCCGGAAAGATGAGTACGGAAGAAGCGTTCGTACGGTCCATGGGGTTCAGTCGGATCAACTACATCGCAACGGCCGCGATAGAGCATCTATTTCTCGGGTTCATCGGGATTGTTCTGGGTATTGCGGCGGGATTGGCCATCGCCGGTCTCGCGGTGAAAGTATCCACGAGAACCTCCTCCGGTGATGAGCCACTTCCGCCGTTCATCCTTGCAACGCAGTGGGAACCGGTTTTGCTCGGTTACGTTCTCATTGGGGCGGTCGCCGTCGTCTCCGTGGCCTACTTGACCGTCCGATACAGCAGGCGAGAGCTGCATGAGGCGACGAGGTTGGGAGAGTGATAATCACCTCCCTGCGTCTCATCGCCCGCCGAAGCATCGCGCACATAAAGCTTCTGACTGCCGTGATCGCCGGAGTCGTCATTGCGGTGGCGATCATGGCCGCCACATTCATCTACTTCGATTCCCTCCGCAACCTGGCTCTTCGGCATGCGCTGGAACAGCAGCCGGCAAGCTCTCTGGATGTCGTCATGCAGGCGTCCACGTCGACGGGTCAGCGATCAGTACACGAGGCACTGCTTGGCCGTGTTGATGGCATTCTCGCAATGGGCGTCAGTGACATCGTCCAGAAGCAACATCTTGCTATCCGATCAGCGACGTTCAACTTTGAGCCCGTTTCGGATGTACCCGTAGACGAGGGTGGAGTGGCACGTCGCGCTGTCTTTGTATTGCTTCCGGGCCTCGAAGACGAGATCAACATTGTGGCCGGTGAGTCGCCCGGGACGCAGGCCGAGGCGGTAGATGGTGAGGTTTTCAGGCCACGTGTACTCATCCCGGCTAGTGTGGCGGATGCGTTCGATTTCACCGTTGGCGAGAGTTTTGCCGCTGTGCCGTTCTGGGATGACGATAACCCGGCGCCTGAGCCGGTGATCGCCGGCATCTTTGAGCGACGCAACCCGGATTCCACATATTGGCGGGCTTACGACGAGGTGTTCGCGCTTCCTTCGGACAACTTCTTGTTCGCTGTGGCGGTGGTGGACGAGGCCGTATTTGTAGATAACCTTGCCTCGCATCTGCCCAACATGGCGGTGTCTTACGGCTGGACGTTGGACGTAGACCCTGACCGTATCGACGCCCGAAAAGCGCAGGGCATCGTGGACGCCCTGTCCATTCTCGAGGCCACGCTCAAGATAGATAGCAACGCCTACCGGCAGATCACCGGCCTGGATGCGACGCTTTCTGACTTCGAGACGCGCCTCTTCTTCAACCGTCTACCCATGATCATCGTGATGGTGCTGGTCGTACTCGTAGTGCTGTACTACGCAGTCACACTCGCCAGCCTGCTTGTTGACGCGCAGCGTGGGGAGATTTCACTTTTGCGAACCCGGGGATCGAGCGGGGCGCAGATAGTGACGGTCTTTGCGATAGAGGCGGCCGTGCTCGCAGTGGTAGCAGTGGCCATCGGCCCGCTGATCGCCGCGCTGGCGATCAAGTACGCCGGAACAATGCCGTGGTTTAACGATCTTAACGGCGGCGCGGCACTTCCCGTGAACGTGAGCTGGGAAGCGTACCGGCTTGCCGCACTGGGCGGAATATTCAGCTTCATTGCGCTGTTCTACCCCGCGTTCAGAGCCTCGCGCGTCGGCCTCCTGACTTACCGGAGCCGTTCGGGAAGATCGACCGGACCGCCTGCATTCCAGCGCTATTACCTGGACGTGGGAGCGCTTGGCGTCGCCGTGGTGTTGCTGGCTCAGCTCCAATCAAGAGGTTCAGTCGCCGCGGAAAACCTGGCCGGCGAGAAAACGGTCGACCAGATAGCCCTCGCGTTCCCGGCGCTGTTCCTGGTCGTCGCCGGCCTTGTGCTGTTGCGACTTTTTCCGGTGATGATGGGGCTGCTCGCGCGGTTGTTCTCCGGGCCTGTCTTCTACAGGTTCGTGTCCCCGATGATGATCCTCGGACTGTGGACGATGGCGCGCAACCCGGCGCACTACTCCCGACTTTCCTTGCTGTTCATTCTCACGGCGGGGCTCGGGGTGTTCTCGGCTAACTTTGGCGCCACACTGGATCGCAGTAGCAGCGACCAGGCTCTTTATGCCACGGGAGCCGATGTACGGGTCGTCGGACTTGCGCCCAGACCACAACAAGGAAGCGCGGACATCATCGGCAGCATCGAAAAGATCGATGAAGTCGAGAAAGTCTCCCGCGTGATGCAGCGAGACGGGGTCGTGCACCGTGCATTCGGCAGCGACTCATATCGAATGGTGGCCGTAGATCCGGACAGCTTTGTCGAAACAGCGTGGTCGAGGTCGGATTTGAACTCGGGAGATCTGCAGTCTCAACTGGAGTCGATACGCGTCGATGGCATGCCGGGAATCCCACTGCCTGAGGGCACCCGATTTATATCCATGCGCGTTCGGCCAAGTCAGCCCACTCCCGGCCTAAGCGTCATCGCTTCTTTTAGAGATGACAACGGCAGGTACTCAACAGGGGTAATCGGAACGCTGGAGCCCCGCCCGGCGAACGCCAGGCGATTTTCGTGTCCAGAACTAACTGTCCCGGTCGACGGGTCAGACGAATCCGCACCATCGTCGGAATGGTGCACCATCGGCGGGAGCGCCGGTAGGATGACGTTCAGTGTTGCAGATGCTCCGTTAGAATCTTTGAACCTGCTCGCATTCCGGTTTAGCCCATTGCGATCGTTCCTGTCCGGCTCCGGCCCTGTACCTGCAGGGACGCTTCAGATCGATGAAATCTCGGCCATTTCCGAGGATGGGACGGTGACCGTGATCGAATCATTTGACGACCCGGAGGCATTCGATCGTTGGAGCGGAGTCCTGCTTCTTCCGGCATCAGACGCAGAAGATCGGCTGATACCCGGGGCCGTAAGCCTCAGTTGGGGTGAGTTCGAGCCGAACAGCGGCTTTATGCTCTTCGCCGGACTTGAGTCGCCGCCGATCCCGGTGCTGGTCAGCCGCGAATTCATTGAACGGTCAGGTCGTTCCGTCGGGGATGTGATCGAGGCGATGCTGGACACCGAGGACCTCACTCTTGAGATCGTCGATATCATCGATTTTATCCCTACCGTGGATCCCAATCAGAACCCGTTCATAGTCGCAGACATCGCCGCCGTTCTCGCCGCCGCCAATCGGTTTGGGGCGTTCGGTAGCACTATCCAATACAACGAACTCTGGATCCGAGCGCCGGAAGAAGATACGGCCTATGTCGCCGATCGTATCACCGCCCAGATCAATCTATTGCCGTTCTCATTTACCGGAATTGTCCACAGAGATGCGGCGCTTGCGGATATCGCGTCTGACCCGCTAGTCCGTGCGGGCTGGTCGGTCCTGCTGGCGCTGGCGTACGGCACGGTCCTTCTGGTAAGTGCCGTCGGATTTCTTGTCCACTCCCAGGTATCGTTCGACGCCCGAAAGGGTGAGTTCGCCCTGCTAAGGACCATTGGTTTATCGATGCGTCAGCTCCTTTCTCTCGTCGTACTTGAACAGGCACTCGTCCTCGGCGTCGCGATCGGCATTGGCATCTTCATGGGAACCCGCCTTGGTGGCACAATGCTGCCGTTCTTGAGCAAATCAGGTGAAGGCATTCGGGTAGTGCCGCCCATACTTGTTGAAGTTGACTGGGCATCCTTTGGGATTACCTTTGCCTTGCTGGGCGTCGTAATCCTTGTCGTGGTAGCCGTGATCCTGCACAGCGTTTACCGTATGTCGATCCAGTCCGTGCTCAGGCTCGGCGAAAGATGACCCTCCTATGACGACCGGAAACTCCGGATCACAGAACACCTCGTACATTTCTTGCAGGGATGTTTTCAAGATCTACAAGGTCGCTGATCTTGAGGTGGTGGCCCTGCGCGGACTCGAACTTGAGGTCGAGCGCGGGGAGGTTATGGCGATCATCGGCGCGTCCGGAAGCGGGAAGTCCACCCTGCTAAATATCCTTGCCGGGTACGACGCACCGTCTGCCGGACAGGTTCACGTGGGCGAATATGACCTCCTCAACATGAGCTCCAAACAGATAGTCGAGTACCGGCGACGAGAGGTCGGTTTCGTCTGGCAGCAGACCTCTCGCAACCTGTTCCCGTATTTGAACTCCCGGGAGAATGTCGAGCTGCCGATGCTTCTCGCTGGCGCCGGGGGACGCGAACGGCGCAATCGGGCGAAGGAGCTGCTGTCGCTGGTGGGACTTGGGCACAGGTTCTCGCACAAACCGGCCCAGCTATCGGGCGGGGAGCAACAACGTGTCGCCATAGCCGTCGCACTCAGCAACCAGCCGTCGTTACTTCTTGCAGACGAACCGACGGGCGAACTGGACACGGAGACCGGGCAAGAAATCCTTGACATGCTGTCCACGGTAAATCGGGAACTCGGCACGACCATCATCGTCGTGACCCACGACCCCGCTGTTTCTCAATCGGTTGGACGTGCGGTCGCCATACGTGACGGCAAGACGAGCAGCGAAATTCGTGGAAGGGTCAGTTTTGATCGACAGATCGGCGGCGGGCGTCACGATGTTGTGGAGCACCTGTTGGTCGATTCTTCTGGTCGTGTTCAGATACCAAGGGAGATGCTGGACGAGCTGAATATCAAGCGCCTCGTCCAGATGGATGTGGAGAACAATCAGTTGCGGATTCGACCGTCCGATGCGGTGGATGAGTCGTCAAGCGAACGAGACACGCGAGGTGCATCGTGACGACGAACGGCGCAACCCAGCCACTGCTGGTGGCAGATCACGTGAGCCGAACCTTCCATCTCGAGGGTGAAGAGGTTCACGCCGTCCGGGACATCAGCCTCACCATCAACCGTGGCCGATTTGTGGCGATAGTCGGGCGCTCCGGTTCCGGGAAGACGACGCTCCTGAACCTGCTTGCCGGTCTCGATACGCCTACGAGCGGACAGGTTCGTTTCGAGGGTCGGGTCGTCTCAGAGATGGGCGAGAAAGAGATGACAGAGCTGCGCCGACATCGGATCGGCATCGTCTTCCAGTCTTTCGGACTTCTCCCATTGCTCTCAGCGTTCGAGAATGTGGAGTTGCCGTTGCGGATCGCCGGTGTTGGCGCCCGGATACGAAACGAACGTGCTGAAGAGGTGCTTGACCTCGTCGGACTGCTGCCTCGGGCACGGCATCGGCCGTTTGAGCTTTCGGGTGGTGAGCAACAGCGCGTCGCCATCGCCCGCGCCGTCGCAATGCGTCCGTCTGTGATACTTGCGGACGAACCGACCGGGGAGCTTGACTCCGCGAACGCCGAGTCGATCTTCGGCCTGTTCAGTGAGATGGCGGGCGCGGAAGAGATGGCGATCATCACGACCACCCATGACCAGACCCTCCTCGATATGGCGCAAGAGGTGTACGAGATCGGTGATGGCTTGATCATCAAGAGTGGAGCCGCTCCATCGACGGAATCGGAAGTGCGACCTGATACCTCCCAGGTGGAAGTCCCACCCGCAACGGCAGACGAGGGCCCACCACAAATTTCCGGGCCGGCGGACGATAGTATTTTCCGCAGGCCAGAGTAGTCGCCCGGGGATCATCCCTGAGAAATTTGCTCCCCGCACACTTGCCGTGCCACTCGATAAAAGGTCGGTTACCCTTTCGGTATGCCTTACGTCACTTCGTCAGGCCGCCGTCTTTACTACGAAGTCGCAGGCGAAGGCTTTCCGTTGCTCATGCACCACGGGTTTGCACAATCTGCGCAAAGTTGGATAGATGCCGGATGGCGTGACCTACTTGCGAAACGATCACGACTGATTACCTTCGACATTCTCGGCCACGGTAGGAGCGACACGCCGCACGATATCGAGGCGTACTACATGGAAGAGCGGATGTCTGACGTGATCGCCGTAGCGGGTGCCGCGGGCGCGGATAGATTCGACATGCTCGGTTTTTCACTTGGTGGTCGGGTGGCGCTTAATATGGCGTTCCAACGGCCGGAAAACCTCAGAAGCCTCATCGTTGGCGGGATGCATGCCCGGGCTACCGGGCTGACGGCCGACAGCATGAAAAGGCGGACGGCGACACTGAGGAACGGCAGTGTCCGCGCGCTCAGACGGGCTCTCGGGCTGAACGCCGCCGCATCCAGATATATCCCGGACCCGGACCCGGAGGCGCTGGCCCTCTCCGATGAAGGCCTGCTTGAATGGCCCGGCGTCGTCGAAGAACTGCCCTCGCTCGATATGCCGACCCTCATGTTTGTGGGTGAGCAGGACCGTATGCAGCCCTGGGTTGAAGAGGACGCGGCGTCCATCCCGGACGTGAAATATGTATGTTGTCCTGACGTCGACCACGTCGGGTCGTTCGATCGCAGCGATCTGGCAGGACCGTCGGTCATTCAATTCCTGTCAGGTTTGGGCAGCGCACCCGGGGAGACGACCGTATGAACGGCATTCTTATCCTGGTCGGCGGCGGCGAGTTTGAGCCGGAAATGAAATATGTCGATCGCATCTTGTTGGATAAAGTGATCGGTCGTCCGCACATCGCCATACTGCCGACCGCCGCCGGAACTGACCCTGCCAGGGCCCTAAGTCTGGCGGAGACCGGAGCAGCCTATTTCCGCGCACTTGGCGCAGAGGTCGATCCAGTTCCGGTCATTGATCGTGAGTCGGCGATGGACGAAAGCCTTGCGGCCCGCATCGAGGACGCCAACGTTATCTACATGACTGACGGCGACGCTGAATATCTGTACAGCACGCTGCAGTTCAGCAACGCCTGGACCGCCATAGGAAACGTGATCGAAATGAACGGTGTTGTGGCGGCATCTGGCGCATCGGCGACGATGTTTGGAGAACGCTCCCCCGGTTCTGCGTTCCGATCTGGTCCCGCGTTTAACATCTTCCCGGGTTCGGTCATCGTCCCAAATTACGAGACGATGTCGTCGTTAAGCATGCGCGTACGCCGCTTTCGTGGTCGTAGGTTCGCTTACCTGGGAATCGATCGTCACACGGCGCTGTTCAACCAGAACTTCCAGTTCACGGTGGTGGGTGAGGGTAGAGTCACCGTCTGGAGCAAAATCCGTCATGAGACGCGTGACGATGGCGATCCTCTTGTGTGGCCGTAAGCGGGAGTTCTGACCATCCGGATCACGATGTTCCGGATGTAAGATTCTTGAGCAACATTTTTCAGATCGTTAAATTTTCGGGACGCGTTTTTACGGCGCGGCCCACCCCATAAAACAATCTTGTGCGGGACGTCGACGTTTGTTCCCGTCGCGATGGAGGCCGAAACCAAATGCCGAGGGCGATTGATCCAGATCCGGCTTATGAACGCGCCATGGTTGTCGTGGCGCATGCAGATGACGCTGAGTACGGATGCTCCGGATCCGTAGCTAAAATGGTCCGTGAGGGGATCGAGGTCGTGTACGTACTGTGTACCGACGGCAGCAAGGGCAGCGACGATCCCAAAGACACCCAGGAATCGCTCAGCGCCGTGCGGAAGCAGGAGCAGATCGAGGCCGGGAAAGTACTGGGCCTTAAAACGGTCGAGTTCCTCGGGTTTCCGGACTCTGAACTGGAGCCGACCCTCGCACTTCGTAAAGCTATCGCGCGTGAGATTCGGCGGCACAAGCCGGACATACTGATCTGCCAGAACCCGACGCGTAGCCTGGCGATCTCAGGTTACATAGGCCACCCGGATCACCAGGCAGCGGGTGAATCGGCGCTGTCCGCTGTTTACCCGACGGCGCGCGACCGTTTGACCTACCCGGATCTACTCGAAGAAGGCTTCGAACCGCACAAGGTTCGTGAGGTCTGGGTCATGCTCGGCCTGGAGATCGGAGACTTCTTCAACGAACTCGAAGAAGAGGATATGGGAAAAGCCGTTGCCGCACTCAAGTCACACGAGAGCCAGGTGCAGTACCCGGAAGTAGACGCCCGGATGCGCGAATGGCGGGGCCGGACCGGAGCAAAGGTCGGCTTTAAATTTGCCGAGGCGTTCAAGGTCTTCACGCTGGGTTAATCCCGGCGGCTAAGCCTTGGCGCGTTCCTGTTCAACAAGCACCCGCCGGAGAATCTTGCCGGACGGGTTCTTAGGGATGGCGTCGATGAACTCGACCTCCCGAAGCTGCTTAAACGTGGCGACGCGCTCTGCAACGAACTGCATCAGCTCATAGCCGTCGACAGACGATCCTTCTGTCCTCACAACGAATGCCTTTGGGACCTCACCCGACTCCTCGTCCAGTTTGCCGATCACGGCGCAGTCAGCGACCGCCTCGTGCTCAAGCAGCAACCCTTCCAGCTCCGCGGGCGGAACCTGGAAGCCCTTGTACTTGATCAGCTCCTTCTTGCGGTCGACGATCCAGATGTAACCGTCCGGGTCCATTCGTGCGATGTCGCCCGTGTGCAGCCAACCGTCATCGGTGAGCGTCTCCGCGGTTGAATCCGGATCATCGAAGTAGCCCTTCATCACCTGCGGACCCCGCATCAACAACTCGCCCTCTTCGCCGAAGGGCAACTCGCGAACGCCTTCATCCAGATCGACTACCTTCTGCTCGGTATCAGCACTTGCGGGTCCGACGGACCCCGGCCGTGCCCGATCACCTTCCGCAAAATCGGCGTTCGTGAATGGCGAGGTCTCGGTCATTCCGTACGCCTGCAATATCGGCACTCCTGTCACCGATTGGACCCGGGTTTGCAACTCTGTGGAGAGTGGAGCGGCGCCGATGACCATGAAGCGCAAGGCCGACAGGTCGTGATCCTTGACCCCCGGGTAACTCGCCAGCCCGACAAGCACCGGCGGCACCGTGTAAAGGCCGGATACGCTGTGGTCTTCGATCAGTTGGAGGAACTCGTCCATATCGAACCGTCCCATCATCACCTGCACATTTCCGATGGCGATGCACGGATTCATCAGCACGTTCATGCCGTAAATATGGAACAGCGGCAAGTGGACAAGTATCACGTCGTCCGGCCGTGGCTCGGCGAACTCTCCGGGTCGTTTGATGAACTGCTCCACATTTGACGTGAGGTTGTGATGCGTCAGCATCACGCCTTTGGAGAGGCCGGTCGTCCCGCTTGAGTACGGGAGCGCTGCGATATCGTTCATCGGGTCGAACTTTATGTCCGGCGCCTGTGCAGGGGCGGTGGCGATGCGGGCCCAGAAAGAGGTGGGGTCGATGCCGTCCGGGTAGATCACGACCACCTCGGGCGGACTGTCAAGGAGTGGTTTCGCCGCCTCCGACATCTCGACCAGAGACTCGTGAACGATCAGTATCGAGGCGCGGCTATTGTTGAGCTGATGGGCGATTTCACGTTCGCGATAGCCGGAGTTGAGCGTGGTGACGATTGCGCCGGTCTTGAGCACGCCGAAAAACGCGATTTCAAACTCGGCGCAATTAGGCGCCATCAATCCAACGCGGTCACCCTTCTTGACGCCCATGTCGG
>JAYGCG010000023.1:0-24331 GCA_046583455.1 Dehalococcoidia bacterium
CGGTGTTTGAGCGAGCGCCCATCCGATTCATGGCGATCGCCAGCGTCTCGTGCGCCTCCTGGCTGATGGAGCCAAGAGAAATTGCGCCGGTCGCAAACCGTTTGACGATAGTTTCCGCAGATTCGACTTCATCCAGCGGAACACCGCCGCCTGCGTCGAACTTGAAATCAAGCAAACCGCGGATCGTTGCTAGCCGTTCAGACTCGTCATCTGCGGACTTCTCGAACAGAGAGTAGGTGTGGGAATTGTTGGACTTGGAAGCGTGCTGGAGCAACGCGATGGCATCCGGGTCGTACATGTGCTTCTCGCCGGTGCCGCGCCACAGGTAGAGGCCACCGATCTCCAGCGCCAAGCGACCCGGCAGCGTTGTCTCCGGGTAAGCCCGTGCGTGGTTATCCAGCACGTCTCCGGCGATCTCCTCAAGGCCGATCCCCGAGATACGGGTAGGCGTCCATGTGAAGTACTCGTCGATCAGCTCGTCGGACAGTCCAAGACTCTCGAAGATCTGCGCGCCCTGGTAACCCTGCAGGGTCGATATGCCCATCTTGGACATCACCTTCAGGACACCCTTTTCGATCGCCTTGGCGAAGTTGTACTCCGCCGTGGCCTGATCCGGGAGCTCACGTTCATCCGCCATGTCGCGCTCACGCAACCCGGCCAGCGTCTCAAACGCAAGGTAGGGGTTAACGGCAGAAGCCCCATACCCATACAAAGTGGCGAAGTGGTGGTTCTCACGTGGCTCGCCGGACTCAACGATGATGTCGAGTTGCGTCCGCGTCCTGTTGCGGATCAGGTGGTGGTGAACGCCACCGACCGCCAGAAGTATAGGGATGTATGAATGATCGGCATCCACACCGCGATCGGAAAGAACGATCAGCGTGTAACCATCGGCCGCGGCCTGGTCCGCCTCGGCACGTATCCGGTCAAGCGCGTCCCGAAGACCCTGGATGCCGTCGACGATCGGGAAGAGGGTAGAAATAGTCTTCGTTCGTAAACCTGGGCGGTCCAAGGCTGTGATTTTCGCAAGATCCGTGTTCAACAGCACCGTACGGTCGATGCGGAGCAAACGTGCGTGTTCCGGAGACTCCTGGAACAACCCGCCGCGCTTGCCGGTCGGGATCGACATCTGTGTCACAAGCTCTTCACGGATGGCGTCCAGCGGCGGGTTGGATACCTGGGCGAACAACTGCTTGAAGTAGGTGAACAGGGGCTGCGGGCGATCTGAGAGGACGGCCAGGGGCGTGTCGTTGCCCATCGACCCGATCCCCTCTGCGCCCTCGCTGCCCATCGGCCCGATCAGGATCCGCAGATCTTCCTGCGTGTAGCCAAACGCTTGCTGGCGCGTCACCAGCGTCTCTAGGTCGATCCCCGGTACGATGGCCGCCGGGGCGGCCGGCAGATCATCCAGGATGACGCGCTCCCGCTCCAGCCACTCGCCATAAGGCTGTTGAGCGGCGAGGCTATCCTTGATCTCGTCATCGCCGACGATCCGGCCCTCTTCCAGGTCCAGCAGGAACATGCGGCCCGGCTCGAGACGTCGTTTCTCGGCGATCCGTTCCGGCGCGATATCAAGTACACCCGCCTCGGACGACATCACAAGGAGGCCGTCTTTGGTGATGTAGTAGCGGAATGGTCGCAGGCCGTTTCTGTCGAGAACTGCGCCTACCTTGCGGCCGTCCGTGAACGCGATCAACGCCGGACCGTCCCACGGCTCCATCACCCCGCCGTGGTACTCGTAAAAATCCTTGCGGGGCTGGCTCATAGACTCGTGGCCGTACCACGACTCTGGGATCATCATCGCGGCGACGTGCTCCACGCTCCTGCCGCCGATGTTGAGCAGCTCGAACACCTCGTCAAGCGACGCCGTATCGCTCGCCGCCATGGCGTTAACCGGGGCCAGCTTCGACACATCGTCTCCGTACACATCGGAGGTGAAGGACTGCTCCCGCGCTGCCATCCAGTTGCGATTGCCGCGCACGGTGTTGATTTCGCCGTTGTGGCACAGGTACCGGTAGGGGTGCGCAAGCTTCCACTCGCCCAGTGTGTTGGTGCTGAATCGGGAGTGGACAAGGGCGAACGCCGATGTCACGTCCTGCTGCCCGAGGTCCGGGAAGAACCCCTCAAGCTGCTTGGTCATCATCAGGCCCTTGTACACCACCGTCCGGGAGGACATGCTGCAGACGTAGAACACGTCCAGGTCTTCCTCAGGAACGGTCTCGGTCAGAGCAACTATGCGGCGCTCGATCCCTTTTCGAGCGATATACAGACGCCGCTCAAAAGCATCCCCGTCGATGCCGTTCTGGGAGGTCCCCGGCTCGACGATAAACACCTGGCGGATGACCGGCATCACCTCGCGGGCGAGGTGGCCGATGGCCGTCGGATCGGTCGGGACATCACGCCAGCCGAGGACGGATAAACCTTCGTCCGTCAACGCTGCGACTATCTCGGCCTCTACGCGTGAGCGCAGATCGTCTTCCTGCGGCAGGAACACCATGCAGACGCCGTAGCGCCTGGCTTCCGGAAGATCGAAACCCAGCTCATGCGTGACGCGCTTGAAAAAACTGTGCGGCGTCTGGATCAGGATGCCGGCGCCGTCGCCGGTGTCCGGGTCGGACCCGGTCGCGCCTCGGTGCCCGAGATTGACGAGCACCTCGAGCGCCTGCTCGATCAGCTTGTGGTGGGCCGAGCCGTCGATGTTGGCGACCATTCCCACACCACAGGCATCACGCTCAAAATCCGGGTCGTACAGCCCCGCCTTGCGCATCTTCTTGAAGCGCGTCGGAGCGACCGGCGCATGGCCCGTCGGGAGGCCATGTGATGCGCAGAGTGTCTGGTCGCTGTCGATCGTTGTAGCGGGGTCTTGCATGAATGTAAATGCGGTCTCTCTGTTGCGGATTGCCAGATTATTCGGGGCTTAATTCAGGGCCTGGTTCAGGTTGATCCAAGTTCGTACGTTCAAAGAACCTTCAGGTAACGGTCTACCTCGTACTCGGTCACCGTAGCCTCGAACTCACGCCACTCCATCTCTTTGTTACGGATGAAGTTGTCAAAAATTGAATCGCCGAGCGCCTCCCGTACGAGCTCGCTATCCCTGAGCAGTTCAAGCGCCTGTCCCAGGTTGCTTGGGAGCCTTGAAATACCGGCCTCGGCCCGTTCCGAGGGAGACATGCTATCGACGTCGGTCTTGACGGGTTCGCCAAGATCGTATCCCTCTTCCATGCCCTTCATCCCGGCGGCGAGCATCACGCTGAAGGCCAGGTAAGGGTTGCAAGCGGAATCGGGCGCCCGGTACTCGATACGCACGGCCTCGGCCCGGCCCTGATAGGGCGGCACGCGGACCAGATCGCCCCAGTTGCCGCCTGTCCAGACGCTGTACGCGGGGGCTTCTGTCCCCGGTACCAGCCGTTTATATGAGTTGACCCACTGGTTGGTCACTGCAGTGATCTCGGGAGAGTGCCTGATCAACCCGGCCAGGAAGCTGCGGCCTTCGGACGAAAGGTGAAGCGCGTCGTCTTCGTCAAAGAAAGCGTTCTGCTCGCCCTTGGCAAGCGAGAGATGGCAATGCATCCCGCTGCCGTTCTCGCCGTTCATTGGACGCGGCATGAAGCTGGCGTATACGCCGTGCTGTGAAGCGATCTCCTTCACCACAACCCGATACGTGATGACCGTGTCCGCCATGGCGAGGGCGTTCTGGTGGCGAAGGTCTATCTCGTGCTGACCCGGGGCTACCTCGTGATGGCTGTGCGCCACCGGGATACCGAGCTCTTCAAGCGATAGCACGGTCTCACGCCGCAGGTCCGGTCCGGCGCCGGCGGAGGTCTGGTCAAAATAGCCGCCCTGGTCGACCGGGACGACCGAGTCAGAGTCCTCAAGGTAAAAGTACTCAAGCTCCGGCCCAACGTAGAACGAGTAGCCCTTATCTGAAGCCCGCTGGATGTTGCGGCGCAGGACGTTCCGGGGATCGCCATCGAACGGCGTCCCGTCTGGCGTCAGGATGTCGCAGAACATGCGGGCCACGGCGTTCTCACGCGGCCTCCACGGGAGCAGTTGCCAGGTGGTCGGGTCCGGCATGGCGATCATGTCCGATTCATCTGAACGCGCGAAACCGGCGATCGAGGAGCCGTCTATCGTGGCCCCGCGGTCAAGCACCTCCTCCAGTTCATCGATCGTGATGGCGAAGCCCTTGAGCGTGCCAAGAATATCGGTGAACCAGAGTCGGATAAACTTCACGTCAAGCTCGCTTGCCGAGTGCAAAACGTAGCTCTTTGCGGCCTGGTCCGGGGTCAGATTCATCAAGACTGTCGTGTGTGGTGATGGGTTAATGCGTAGACCGTCATATCGGTAATTCTGCGCTACGCGTGTTACGTTTTCGTGTCCCCAACAATCGCAGAGCGGATGCGCATCCGCTCTGCGGTGGTGGCGGGCCGGTATTACCGGTCTGACCCCCTCGCGGGCGCGCGGCACGTCGTTTATAGCTAAGAACCGAAGCGGCGAGTATCAGACATTGTGAAACTTTTGTCAAAGTCTGACGATGGAGTGCGCCTGCGCTCCATCGTCAGACTTCACTCGTGATTTCTCCAATCAGCGAGCAGGTACTCGCTCCGGGACCAGAATAACGGCGTTCTAGACCGGCATCGTCCGCTTACTGTATTCACGGCCGAACTTCGCAGCCTGTTCGTTGCCGCCGATGATCATCGTGCCCTCGTCGATCAACTTCTTCGTGGCCTCTTCGATCGTCAAATTTGGGTCGTTCCAGCCGCACAGAAACTTGATGCCGTTGCGATCGTACGCTGCCTTGATGCGCTGCCGTGCCGCTTCCATCTCCGGAGCGTATGGCGGGTCGTGCGCGTCGCCGTTTCCGAACGACATTCCCATGTCCCCGGGTCCCCATTCGCCGAACGATATGCCGGGGATGGCGGCTATATCATCGCAGTTGGCCAGGCACTCACGGTCCTCGATTTTCAGCCCCAGGATGATCTCGCCCTCGGGGTTGAGCGGCCACGGGTCTGCGATTTTTGTGTAGGTGACCGGGTCCACGCCCCATATCTGGGCCGGGAACTGCTGCCCACCGGCGCCGCGCTGACCCTGAAGCAAGCCCTTGCCAACTCCGATGGTCTGGAACGGGTAGCGGGTGGACTCCACAAACGCCTGCACGGCGTCCGGCTGGCGTGTGTGGGTGTGGAGGATGCCGTGTACGCCGGTCGAAAGGGCGTGCCGAACCTGCCACGAGTTGGCCCACATCTCTTCACGAGTTCGGCAGTTTGAAGGCAGGGTCACCATCACGGTCGGGGTTCGATGTCCACTTCTGGTCGGTCCTGCGTCCGCGAGTCCCTGCATGAAGGCCCGAAGCCCGACCATATCGAACGGCGCGTGCTCGAAGTCCGTGAGGAGGTAATCGGCCCAGGTGTCTGACATCTTTTTGCCGTTCTCGTACGAGAGCTCGCCGATGCCTTCGTGGTAAACGGGCTGACCCTGTTCCCACAGTTCGATAACACGATTAATTCGGGGCATATACCTGTCCTCTAGCCCTGCCGGCACCCTGCCGGGCAGCTATTTAGATAGCGTTTACTTTGATCAGACCTGATCGTTGACCGGTAGCGTTATGGTTTTCGCGACCGAATCATAGGCGTCCAACCGCGTTCCCGCTAAACAAAGACAGCGTCGTCTGATCGCGATCACAATCGGCTCGGGTCAACAATATTGAAATAGCCGCCCGGTAGGGCTCAAATAATCGCCCTACTGGGGCTGTAGGATCCGCTTCTTGCTTCGCTTGTGGCTCTGCTCCGTTCCAGGAGCACTTTCTGTGCCTTTTCGACGTTTGCCGCTGAGCCGCCCCAGGTCTTGAGCGCCGTCGCAACGAGGGCTCGTCCGTACGAGTAGGTGATCTCCCAGGGCGCGCCATCGTCCTTCACCAGCCGGTTGATGGCATCCAGGTTCAGCGTCGCCTCTTCATCGCTCTGGCCTCCGGAGAGGAATGCGATGCCTGGGACATCGGAAGGAACGTTCTGCTTCAGGCAGGCGAGCGTGCATTCTGCCACCTCCGCCGTTGTGGCTCGGTCCGGAGCCTCGTGTCCGGAGATGACCATGTTTGGCTTGAGGATCATAGCGTCCAGGTCTACGCCCTGCCCCGATAGCTCATCGAAGGTCCGGGCTAGAGTGCGCTCGGTCGCCCTGTAGCAGTCGTCGATCGAGTGCGATCCGTTCATGAGGATCTCTGGCTCGACGATCGGCACCAACCCGGCTTCCTGCGCCAGTGCTGCGTAACGTGCCAGCGCGTGGGCGTTTACGGCGATGCAGTAATCAGACGGGGTCTTATCGTGGATCGAGATGACGGCGCGCCATTTAGTGAAGCGCGCGCCCATATCGAAATACTCGGCGAGCCTTCCCCTGAGTCCGTCCAGCCCCTCGGTAACGACCTCTCCCTTTGCTCCCGCAAGCGGGTGCGTGCCCCTGTCGACTTTGATCCCGGGAATCACGCCCGCATCGGAGAGAATATCTACCAGCCTGCGACCGTCGTCGGAGCTCTGACGTATCGTCTCGTCAAACATGATCACGCCGCTGATGTACTCGGCGAACCCGTCGGCGGTGAAAATAAGCTGCCGCCAGTCACGACGGGTATCTGGGGTCGGGATCACGCCGATACTCTCCAGGCGCTGGGACATCGTTCCGTTACTCTCGTCCGCTGCGAGGATGCCCCTGCGAGCGGCGACGAGTGCCATCGCCGTGGTGGCCTGTTCTTCCGTGCCCATAAACTCTCCTATTAGGGTTCGTTTCGGGAACGCTCATGTCGTTCACTGGCCCTTGAAAGAGGGACCGGCCTTTTCCGAAATTCGACCCACCATGCCGCCGGAATCTAGGCCGAACGCGCACGGAACTGTAATCCGTGCCAATAAGTTAAATGCTGAACGATGCCGTAACAACCCGCGTGCGGGTCTCATTGTTAGTTGCGTCTCGATAACAGACCCTGTTTGTCCGGTTAATCGTTTTTGATCCAGAATTGTTGGGATGTCGGGATTTTCGGATGCTTGTAGCACTGCCGGACATACAAACTACAAATCGTCCCGATTCGCGTCGCCCTGAGCCTGGGCGGCCCGCAACTCGGCAATCCGGATCTCGGCACCGGGCGCGTTCCGGGTTCCGTTCCCGCTTTTTACGGGAATGCCGGTCGGACTACTCCGTTACGGCCAGTTATCGGTCCTGCGTCTGCGAGCGTGGCTCTACAGGCTCCCCCGGGAACGAACGCGTTCTGCAGGCGGCGTGGCGACGGCTTTCTGAAGGCTCGAGGGTAAAAGGGCGTGACGGGTCCACATACGTTGTGCTGTACCCGGGGCGGCCGGTGGACGGCCCCGGACCGGACTTCAGGGACGCGGTGCTACGAGGCCCGGACGGCGCGTTGATGCGCGGCGACGTGGAGATCCACGTCAGGCCGTCCGGATGGCGCGCCCATCGCCACCACATCGATCCTCGATACAACGGCGTAGCCTTTCACGTCACCGGCTCGCCGGGTTTATCTGGGAGCGGTGAGGGCGCGGACGTGTCTTGGCCCGATATCAATCCCGCCCGCACTCAGTTAGGGAGACCGATGCACCTGCTAGTGATCGGCCGGCAATCGCCGGGCTCATTTGATGAGTCAGAGGCGCCAACTCCAGGATCTGCAACGGGGCAATTTCTAGGACTTACACCGGAACTCGTAGACCCGGATGCGCTCGCATCCGCAGGAGAGCAGAGATTCCTGGGCAAATCAGCCGGGCTTTCGATCGCGTTGCGAGGGCAGGGTGGCGATCAAGCCGCATGGGCAGCCGTTCTCGACTGTCTTGGCTTCTCAAGAAACCGCAGGGCGTTCCGGCAGGTGGCGGCGAGACTACCGTGGCCGGTATTGTCAGCAGCTTTTGATTCCGGCGGCGACGCAACCGCACTACTAATGTGGGCCGGTGGATTCGGTCCAAAACCATTAGAACTGCGAAATTCCCGGTCCGCAGACCATACAGGCGGCGTGCCGCCTGTATGGGTTATGGGTGGTAGGCCGGACAACTCGCCAAAACGACGACTGGCCGCTGCCGCCGTGCTCGCAGAGCGCTGGTGGAAAGATGGCCCGCTGAACACCATGATCGACATCGTCCGAGCGACGTCTGGCCCAACGGATATGATCGAAGCGATCAGGGTTAATCCACCTCCGACGAGCGTAAAAGGAAACGGCGCACGCGCCCTTATTGGAGAGGGCCGGGCGCGTGAGATCGTCGTCAACGCCGTTCTGCCACTTGTGCACGGCTGGTCACTAATGGCGGACCGGTGGGACGTGACCGAGAAAGCGTTTCGGCTATATCGTGACCACTCGAAATTCCCGGCCAACGTCGTGACTCGGAAGATGACTCGAGTGCTGGAATCACGCGGATCCGACTTAAAAATCAAAGACGCAAGAGAACAACAGGGCTTGATCCTCATGTACCGTGCCATGACCGCCGGACCTTTGTGTGTGCCGCCTTCAGAAAATCCGGATATATAACCAGGAGCAGACGACACTTGCAACGAAGCCCGAGATCGTGTCCACGGCCATGAAAAGCGACACATCCGTGCGCTCTGAGCCCAAAATAAAGTCCAGAGACGTCTGGCCGCAGATCACAATCATCGGTTGCGGAACGCCGACGCCAACGTCCGAGGCGTTCGGCTCTTCCCACCTGATCGAGATGCCGTCCGGCGAGAAGCTGCTCTTCGACTGCGGCCCCGCAACCACCCACAAGCTCGCCAAAGCCGGTGTGTCGGTCACCGACATCCACAAGGTGATCTTCACGCATCATCACTTCGACCACGACTCTGACTTCCCGACCTTCGTCCTGTCGCGCTGGGACCAGCTCGTGCCGACTGATATACCGCTGGACGTGTACGGACCTCCGCCGACGGCAAAATTCTGCCGCGGCATGTTGGACGAGCCGGACGGGTTGTTCGCACATGACTGGATCGCCCGGGTGAACCACCCCGGCAGCATGGTGACCTTTGTCGATCGCGGGGGCGTCCTGCCGCGCGCCAAGCCGGTGCTGGTACCGCATGAGATCGGGATAGGAACTTTTTTGGAGACCGACGACTATAAAATCACCGCTGCCCGCGCCGAGCACGTCCAGCCATACCTGGATTCGCTGGCCTATCGGGTCGACACCGATGGCGGCTCGGTCGTCATCACCGGCGACACCAGGCCCTGCGACACGGTAACAGAGCTGGCTCGCGGCGCCGACTCGCTCATGATGATGTGCTGGGAATCGCACGACCACGTGGGCGGCACAGACCACGACCTCGCAACCTGTTCAATCCTGGGCGCGGCCGAAACAGCGGCCGCAGCCGGTGTCAAACAGCTCGTCATGGTCCACATCGGCGCCCGCCTGAGAAACCCGGAGATGGCCGAAGCCCGAGCACGGGAAGCAGAGTCCGCCTTCGACGGCGAGATCATCTGGGGCGAAGAACTAATGGTCGTGCCGACACCTGGATAAAATCTGTATAGAACCGAGCAAGGGCGATTGGGAGTGATAATTGATTATGGTTGCAAGTCCGGGAAACCGGCTAGCACTGAAAAGGCCCGCCAATATGGCGGGCCTATTCTCACTCTCTGGATTCGACGCCCCTATTCGTTTTGCTCCCCAGGCCGGATATCGTTGTAGACCAGCCGGTACAACATGTCGTACAGCTCGCGTTGACCAGAGAACCCCGCTTGGGTTCGGACCCACGGGGGTTGTTGATCGGATTTTCGCCAATCGACCTCTGAGAGCTTCGACACATAGTCCACAACGGTGTCCTGCTGGTTGCGGAACGGCGACCGCTCGATCGCCGATACGATGATGTCCTTACCCAATCTGGCGAGTGCGGCGACCCCGACCATTTCCTTGAGACGGTATGGGACCTGAACCTCTTCAGTTTCCCCGTCGGAATTGACAATGACGTCCGGTCGCTCGTCCCACGCACCTGCACAGGCTTGAGAGACTGTCCGCCAATACTGCTTGGCGTGGATGATCGGCGACTCTCCGGACGCCTTGATTCTACCGATAAGTTCGGCGGGGAACATGTTCGCAGTTGATCGTCGTAAACCTTCGTATGTTATTTTCCGGTCGGGATCACACGCCCCTGTCATGTTCACCAACCCACTCCACACGGAGTCGTCGTCTCTCGCCAACGCAAAAGCGATCACTCTTATCTTCTGCGCATGACTATGTTCCCCGCGCTCTGTGATGTCGCCTTTGGTTACTTCGATCAAGGCCTTCGGAAGTTTTCGTTGAGTACTGTTGATCGTATCGAACAGTTCAGCCTCTTCTTCGTAGGAAAGTCCGAAGAAGAGCATCAACGGCAGGGGAGGGTTGAAGTCATCCTGGCGTTCATATTCCGCCATGAGGTCGTGGGCGCGGTCATGAGCCCCAATCAATCCACCTTCTCGGTGCTGTCCGTCAACGATTGACATCGTGGACTCGTCCCACAACTCCTTGATCGTGGCAAATTCACATCTATTGAGAAGCACCTAGAATTCTCCCACCTCGTTTGAATCCGTCAGTCTGACGGAGATGGCAAGCGGTGTGATGAGGTTAGGGTGCCCGTAGTGGTAACGTCCGATCTGAGGGAACCGAACGTCCATCGGATCGCGCTGATACCCGTGTTGCTGTGGTGCAGGAGAATGGGGATCAGTGCTGCTGTACGTCGAGACGAATAACAGATTCTTCATCTCGGAAGGTTTCAGTGTCGCGAACGCGACTTTCTTATCCACCAACCAGTGGTGTATACCTGTCCGAGACCCCTCTACGGGAGCACGTTCGGCGATGGATATTGATTCGGTGGGCATAAGAGCCTTTCTTTCCGGCGGACCGGAACTGTGTGATTAGGCGATGCCTGTTATCGAAAATTGGTTGCAAGTCCGGAGCGACATCACCGCGATAGCACCTGTTAGTAGCGGTGGAGTCAATAAATTAATGAAGTGGTGCCGATAATTGAGAATTATATGTTGACCATCACCGTCGACCAGAACGTCGAGATGACCACCCGCAACGGCACGACCCTCCGCGCCGATGTCTACCGGCCCGATGACGGCGAACCGTACCCGGTTCTCCTCTGCCGCACCCCGTACGACAAACTCCGGGACCAGTACGTCCGCGTCGCAAAATCGCTCGCTTCGCGCGGCTACACCGTCGTCGTACAGGACGTCCGCGGACGCTACGCCTCCGAAGGCGAATTCGAATGGCAATTTTCAGATAAACCGATTCAAGAGGACGCCGAAGACGGCTACGACACCGTCGAGTGGGCGGCCACACAGCCCTGGTGCGACGGCCAGATCGGAACCTGGGGACATTCGTACCCGTCGTGGTGCATCTGGCGATTGCTCGGCGAGGCGCCGCCGTCCCTGACCGCCGTGTTTGCCGGCGGCATGTCCTCAAACCTGATGGACCTGAACTTCGGCATCTTCGAGACCGGTCGCCGACTCGAATGGACCTACCAGATGGCGGTCGACGCCCGCGCACGGGTAGGAGACAAGTCGGGTCCACAGAGCTGGGTCGATGCCGCCACCTGGTGGCGCGAAATAGAGCGTGGCAAGTGGATCTGGTTCATTCCGTTCGACGACCTCCCGGACGACGTGTTTTCCACCCTGACACCCCAGCTAAAGCGCTACCTGCGAGAGCAGAACATCGACTTCTGGAACTTCAAAGAGGTGTGGTCAGAGGTCAAAGTTCCGACCTGCCAGGTCACAGGATGGTGGGACCGGATCATCGGCACCATCGACAACTTCAACGGCGTCGTCGAGCAGGGCGCAGCGGATTCACGAGATCAGCATCGGCTGGTGGTCGGTCCGTGGGGCCACTCGCCGGACAGCTTCGAGCGCGAGCAGGGTCCGCTGGACCTTGGACCGGACGCCGACTGGCCGTACGAAGAGGTGATCGCCCGCTGGTACGACTGGCAGTTCAAGGGCGAAGACAACGGTCTCAAGAACGAGCCGCCGGTTCGACTCTTCGTAATGGGCGACAACAAGTGGCGCTGGGAGAACGAGTGGCCGCTAGCCCGGACGCGTTACACCGACTATTTCCTGTCGTCCGAAGGTAATGCCAACACGGCGTTCGGCGACGGTGCGCTCTCGGTAGATCAACCGTCGGGGACCGCATCGCAGGATACCTACGACTACGATCCCGCCAACCCGGTGATGAGCATGATGGGACTCGATGCGCAAGCCGCGGCCCGGGATCAAGCCCCGCTCGCCCATCGCAAAGACATCCTCGTGTTCCAGACCCCGATACTTGAACATGCGGTTGAAGTAACAGGCCCGGTCGTCCTGAAGCTTTTCGCGTCCTCAAGCGCGCCCGATACCGACTGGACGGCAAAGCTCATCGATGTACAGCCAGACGGCACCGCAGTGAACCTGACATACGGTATCTTGAGGGCCAGTTACCGGGACGGATACGACGATCCAACTTCAATCGAGCCGGGACGGGAGTACGAGTACACGATCAAGCTCAACCCGACCGGCAATGTTTTCCTGCCGGGCCACAGGATTCGACTGGACGTGTCCAGCTCAGACTTCCCGAACTTTGATCGCAACCACAACACCGGCAAAGACTACTGGTCCGACAGCGAGTTTCGTATTGCGAGCCAGACCATATTCCATGACGCCGTACGCCCGTCCCGGCTCGTGTTGCCAATCATCCCGCGCTGACATTGGCAATCGACTCATGTAGGGGCGGGGCCCGCTCCGCCCTTATATGCGACCGAGTCGAATTCACAGCAACACCGTAGGGCCAAACAGACCCCCTCTCCCGGCGGGAGAGGGTTAGGGTGAGTGAGAAGATCCTCTGACCTAACCTCGGGTTACGACCGATCACAAACAACAAGCGACCACAACCAGGAGCCACAAGTGACCATCTCCGACACGCCGTTTCCAGCGACCGAAAACCTCACAATCGGTTTCGCCCACCACGCCTATCAGCTCAAGGAACGGTTTGCAGCGCGCGACACCGGCGTTGACCACTTCCAGGTCTACACACCGGAAGAACTAAACGACCGCATAGCGGACATGGACGTTCTGGTCGTCTCAGGACTGTGGAACGACGCGCTTCTGGACAACGCCCCGAAACTTCGCTGGATCCAGTCGGTCGGCACCGGGTACGACCAGTTCCCGCTGGTTCAACTCCGGGAACGAGGCATCCACCTTACCCGGGCGTTCGGTGTCATGCGAGAGGCGGTCGCGGAGCAGGCCCTTGCGTGCATGCTATCGCTCGCCAGACACCTCCATTTCCTCCGAGATGAGCAGCGAAAGCACAACTGGCGCCCCTATATTTCAGACATCCAGAGACGGGAGGATGAACTCGCCGGAAAGACCGTCGGAATTGTCGGAATAGGCCTCATCGGATCACGTGTCGCCGAGCTTGCGAAGGCCTTCAACATGCGCGTTATCGCCACCAAGGGAAATCCGTCCACCTACGACGGGCCGGCCGATGAGGTCACCGGCGCCGACGGGCTGCACGACCTGCTGCGGGAATCGGACTACGTCGTGTTGACCTGCCCCCTGACTGACGAGACGGCCGGAATGATCAACTCGCGCACCCTCGGACTCATGAAGAAGAGCGCATTTCTCGTGAACGTGGCTCGTGGGGGCTGTGTGGTGGACGATGACCTCGTGTCGGCGCTGAAGTCGGGCGGGATCGCAGGCGCAGCCCTGGATCATTTCCATGAGGAGCCCCTGGGAACCGATAGCCCTTACTGGGACCTCGATAACGTGATCGTGACACCACACAACGCCTCAGAAACCCAGATGTACGAAGAAAACCTGATGGACATCCTGGTCGAAAACATGGGCCGGCTAACCAGGGGCGAAACAGACCTCCTACACCAGGTCGTCTAGGCAGGTATCCCGGGACCTTATCCAAGCGGGGGCAGGCACGCCTGCACCTGATCCTGGCGGGGCCTTTGTTCTTGCGGCTTCGATTGTTATTCCGCTGAACCCACCCTGGACTCTCGAAGGGTCCTTCCGCAACAAAACCGTACGGGCGCAATACGGCCTCCCGCACCGTCTAGTCCGGATCCGTCGCCGGAGCCTGATCGAACGACAGGCGGTTCCCTTCGGGATCCATCGCCTTTGCCACAAAAACGCCCGGACCTAGCTCCCGCGGAAGTTCGATATCGCAACCCTTATTTTTGAGATCGAGGTAAACGGCCTCGACATCGTCCACGCTGAACGACAACGTGGTAGAACCGCCCTGCTCGACCTTATCTGTGCCGTGGATAGCGAGATGCGTGCCCCTCGCGTCAAGTACAACCCAGCCTGAGAAGCCGCCCTCGGGCTCATCCTCCGGGAAGATTACCGGCAACCCGACCATATCCCGGTAGAACCGGACCATCCTGTCCACATCGCTCACCATGAGCATCACCTGGTACAGACTTGTCATCGGAATCGCCTCCTCGGCTGCCTTTCACCCCAATTCGCTCATATCGCACCATCGACCAGCCCGAAAGCAATGTAGCACCGCACAACACCCGCCCCCAATTGCCCGTACCCGGATATACTCTCGCCGCACCCCGCCCTCTACTCACCTGAAGGGCTATCTCCGGGTCGCTTCTGCCGCCCGATAAAAGTCACGTCAAAAAGATTCATCCCAAAGGAAGTCCCATGCGCATCTTGATGGTTCAGTTCACGATCAAGGACGGGATGGCAGACGCCTTCCTCGAAGCCGCAAAGGGCGACGGACGCGGCTCGGTCGGCAACGAAGCCGGCTGCTATCGGTTCGACATCATCCAGGACCGGGACGATCCGAACCGTATCGCTTTCACCGAGGTGTACGACGACGATGCCGCCATCGAAATCCATGGCGCGCAAGCCCACATGACCGCCTGGCGCGACGCCACGAAGGACATGATCGAAGGATCGGTCAAGTTCGGCCGTTGCCGGAACATCTTCCCGAGCGACCTCGCAAGCTGGAACGCACGCCGCGACGGCGTCAACGAGGGTTTCTCTTCCGAGAACCTGTTTATCATCCACGCAGAGTTGCCGGTACTGGCAGATAAGGTCGATGACTTTATTGAGGCCGTGAAGCTGGACGGCGTCGGCTCGACAAACCTGGAGCCGGGCTGCCTGCGATTTGACGTCTACCAGGACACCAGCGACCCGACGAAGCTCTGGCTGTACGAGGTCTACGTAAACCCGGAGGCCTTCCAGTTTCACACCACGACGCCGCACATCGCCAAATGGCGTGACACCGTGGCCGACTGGTACGACGGCGAGCGCGCCCCGGCCATCAGAGGCAAAAACGTGTGGCCCTCTGACCAGTGGAACTGGAGCTCTGGAAGCCCCCTCAACTAAACAGGCAGGCTCGCCTGCACCTTATCCTGGCAGGGCCTTCGTTCTTGCGGGCGCTATGTCTACGCGCATCCAGAACTTGCTCGGGACAACACCGTAGGGGCGGATTGGTTTCCGCCCACGCACGTCCCTTACGGCTACATTACGAGAGTGCGCAACGGTAATGCTGTCATCCTGAGCCTATGCGAAGGATCTCCCGATTAGCAGAACGCGAGGAGGTCCGTCGTGCTGATACCGTCCACGCCAAAATTCGTGGGATACGTCGGTCTTAAGAGAACCTCAAGACAACGGCCCCACGGGGCCCTAATTCCCGGCTGCCACGTCTCCGCCCACCTGTGTCGCCACCAGACGGGCGTACATGCCGTTGCTGACCATCAGCTCATCGTGGCTGCCCGTCTCTGCCACATGACCGTCCGACATCACGACGATCGTGTCCGCTTCCCGCACGGTGGATAGCCGGTGCGCAATCACCAGCGTCGTCCGGTCGCTCTTCAACGCATCCAGCGCGTTTCGCACCGCGCGCTCATTCAGGGCGTCCAGGTGTGAAGTCGCCTCGTCCAAGATCAAAATCGGCGCGTCCTTGAGGAACGCCCGGGCGATCGCCACCCGCTGTCGTTGACCGCCCGAGAGAAAAGTCCCACGCTCACCGACCACGGTATCCAGACCATCTGGAAGCGACTCAACGAAATCGGTCAGACTTGCGCTCTTGATCGCCTCCGCTAACTCGGATTCGCTGGCCTCGGGACGAGCGATGAGCACGTTATGTTGAAGAGATGCGTTGAACAGATACGTGTCCTGGGACACTAATGCGATGCGGTTCCGTAGATCATCGAGTCGATACTCCCGGAGATCTGCGCCATTGATCCGGACGGACCCGGTTGCGGCGTCCCAGAATCGAAGAAACAGGTGCGCTGCCGTCGTTTTTCCGGCGCCAGACGGCCCGACAAGCGCCAGCGTCTTGCCGGACTCGACCCCGAACGAAACCTCTTCCAACGCCGGCCGATTCATCGTCTCGTAAGAGAACGTCACACGATCCATCTCCAGGGCCAGTGGCCCCGTTAAATCGTGAGATTCGCGCTCTCGCGAGTGCTGAGGCTCTCGAAGCACGGATCTCGCACCAACGCCAACCCCCGGGCCGTCCTGCACCTTCACCCGTTCTGAGTGCACGGCGAAAACCCGTCGGGTTGCGCCAAGCGTGTCCGCAAGCTGCCGAGCGGTGTGTGATATCTCTGATATCGGCAGGAAAGACGCCATCGCAAGCAGCGTCGCCAGCGGGAGCAGCCCTGAATCGAGCCTCCCTTCCGAAACCAGCCACGCCCCGACACCGACCATCGCCAGCCCGCCGATCCCCATCGTGATCTCCAGGTAGGCTCGTTGCAGAGTCAGCTCCCGGAAGAAGGGCAGGCGAATGCGAACCGCCGCACGGGCACGCGCCAGAAACTCTGCCGCACGCTCCGGCCCGCGCTGGAACGCGACGATCTCGTTAAGGCCCTGCAGCGTATCGACCGCGTGGGCATTGAGTAGTCCCAGTTCCTCACGAGAGCGAGACCCCAGTCGGTCCACCTTGCCACGGGCCAGGAACGGGCTTGCGGCGGCGATGATTAAGAACGGCACAAGGGTCAGGGCGAGGATCGGGTCGAAAGTGAACAGCGTGACGAGAACGGCGGTGGGCACCACCACCGCGACAAACGCAGGGGCAACCGTGTGCGCAAAGAAATACTCGATCGTCTCAACGTCCTGCGTCGCCATGCCAACTAGATCGCCGGTCCGGCGTCGCGCCAGGTATGCGGGCGCAAGCTGATCTAGCTTTCGGTACAGATCGATACGCATCTCGGCCAGCAGCCGGAACGCCATATCGTGCGACACCCAGGATTCCAGCCACGTCAGCACCGCCGCCAGCGGCGCCAGGACGCCCAGCGAGACGAGCAACCAGCCGAACGATTCGCCGTCTTTCACAGCGGCGACGGCCAGCGCGGAAGCGACCCCGATGCCGATGATGCTGGAAAATCGTGCGACGCCTAGGAGGAAGGTGAGCGTCAGTTTGCCCTTCCACGGGATGACGAGCCGGAACAACTCCCGGCCAGTCTCCCGCCAGTTCATACCCTCGGCCCGGAGAATCGCCTCGGTCGGCGCCATCTCGGCCGCCTCGCTTGCGAAAGCCTCCCGGGTCTCTCCTTTCGGACCCGGCGACCCGATCATGGGCGACCGGAAGTTGGATCCAACACTCACAACCTGGTCCCGCATCAGGTCGGCGTAGATGCCGCCACTGGCCAACAATCCTGAGTGGGACCCCTCTTCCACAACCCGGCCTTCGTCCAGGACGATGATTCGATCTGCGCCGATCACACTGGACAGGCGGTGGGCGATTATCAGCGTAGTTCGGCCTTCCATCAGCCGATCGAGCGCTTCCTGGATCAGGTGCTCGTTCTCTGCGTCCACCGCGGACAGCGCCTCGTCCAACACCAGAATCGGCGCGTCCCGCAAGAGAGCGCGTGCGATAGCGATTCGCTGCCGCTGACCGCCCGAGAGCCTCACGCCGCGTTCGCCGATCACCGTTCCGTAGCCGTCCGGCAGTGCTGAAATAAATGAATGAGCGTTGGAGGCGCGCGCCGCGTCCTCTATCTGTTCCGGAGAGGCTTCCGGGTTGCCGAACCTCAGGTTGTCGATGACCGTGCCGTGGAACAGGTATGTGTCCTGGCTAACGACAGCAAGATGGCCGCGGATCTGATCAAACGAAAGCTCTCGAAGGTCAACACCACCCATCATCACACGTCCGCCGTCCGGGTCGTACAAACGCAGGAGAAGCTTCACGACCGAGGTTTTTCCGGCGCCGCTGGGGCCGACGAGCCCGATCTTTTCGCCGGCCGCGACAGAGAACGTAAGGCCGTCGTGGGCAGGTTTGCGGCCGCCCGGGTAGGAGAATGTCACGTCCTTGAACGATAGAGTCGGCTCCGTTTCCGACATGTCGTGTTTGATTGTTTTTGGATCGACCACCGTCGGCTGCGCGTCCTGCATGGCAAACACACCGGATGCCGCCGATATGCCGAGCAACCCCTGGTGGAATAGCTGTGTCAGCTCCCGCAACGGACGGAAAACCTCGACACCCAGCATCAGGATCACCAGAAGTACGCCCAGCTCAAGTCCGCCAGATTCGACCCGATACGCGCCCCAGCCAAGCGCGACGGCGGCGCCTATCGATATCGCTGCTATCGACAACCCGCCCGAAAACGCATTTGTCGCTAGCACCCACATCGTGCTCTTGAACACCGCCCGCGCACGCACAGCCAGCATCCGGCCCTGCGCCTCGCTCTGGCCAAACGCCTTCAGCGTCGCAAGTCCTTGAATCGAATCCAGGAAGTCCGCCCCGAACTCGCCGTAAGCCTCACGGCGTCGAGTGCTGCTCGCCCGATTCATCCGATGGAACAGTGCCGGGAAGAACAGGGCCGCTATCGCAGAAACAAGGAAAATCGAGGCCGTCGGCAGGTCCAGAAAGGCCATGAACACAAACACGCCGATCGGCGTCAGGATGGCCACAAAGAACTGCGGGAGGTACTGGCCAAAGAAGGTTTCAAGCTGCTCCACACCATCGACGAGCGACAGGACGGTATCGCCGGTTCGTTGCTGGTTGAAGTAGGACGGCCCGAGCTCCATCGCCTTTTCGTGGAGGTTAGCCCTGAGCGCAATCTGGACGCGCGCCGCCGTGTGGTGCGACACCATCTCCTTGTAGAACTGGAGTGCTCCCCTCAGCAGAACCACACCCGCAACGCCTGCGATCGGTACCACCAGCGACCCGGCCCCACGGCCATCGAAAACCTCGGCAAGCAACCAGCCAAGCAGGGCCAGTCGAGCCACACCGGCTGCCGCGGTCAACAGGCCGATGAACACGGCCCATGCGATGCGGAGCCTCACGCCATGGGTGAGGCTCCAGAGCCGGAAATCAAAATACATACGAGGGTTGAGAGGTATCCGTAATTGATCCGCAGATGGACTGGATATTGTCCGGGTTAACCGTCAGTCAAGCCAGGACCTCGGAGATTGTAGACCGGCCCGGCCCTTTTTATAGCCTCCTTACTGGGAGGCCGGCAAATAAAACGAGGTTAGAGGTGGGTCGCGTTTCGCGTTATCGGATCAGAACATGTCATTCTGAGCCCGAGGCGAAGAATCTCCCGGCCCGCACTCCATCTACACCGTCATTCCCACGCAGCTGGGAATCCACAAGCGCCAAACCGGCAGTTACACGCCATAACGACGAATCCTGGGTCTGGCCTCCCGACGTCTCGGAAATGACGGGGCATACGGGAATGACGCAGTTCCAACTTTGCTCCCTCTCCCCTCCGCGGGAGAGGGCCAGGGTGAAGGGGACGAGGCCATCGGCGCGGTCGCGGGCAATCCCGCCGTGATCATGTGCCGACGCGACAGACAGACCCCTCGGCCCTTTATCAAACACCCCAACTCAGACCGTCGCCGCTCCCCGCGTCGCCAGTCCGTACCCGATCATCCCCGTCACAAGAAGCGTGGCCGCAACAAGAAATCCCGCCTGAAAACCGAAGGCATCCGCTATCAGCAGACTTACTATCGGCCCCATCGCCGACCCCATATCCAGCCAGGTGGCGTAGCGCCCGATAGACCCGGCGCACGCTCCTCGTCTGGAACGGCGTCGCCGGCGGAGGCGTCGAGAGACACCTCCAGCAACGATCCCGTGATCAGCAGCAGAGGCAGTGCGGCAACGATCACCTCGGACCGCGTCGCCAGCCCAATGACAAGCATCGCCGCCAGCGTCAGCTCGGCTCCGATCATGATAGTCCGTCGTCGCCCCCATACACCAGACAGGTGGCCCATGGGAACCGAGAAGGCCAGGCCGCCGAACCACCGGATACCGACAAGAAAACCGGCCAGCGTCACGATCCCGATAGACGCACCGAACACGGTCGCCTTCTCGCCATATAGTTCGGCTAGGAACGGGGAGATCGTCGCTATCACGAGACCATTTGCCGCAAACGCCGTGCCAAAGCGGAGGTAGTTGATCGCTAGCAGGCGTCTACGTATCGATCGAGCGCTCTCAGGAAGCGGCGAAACAAGCACCGCCCACGCCTTTTCGCCCAGCCCGGTACTGGCCGGTGCGTCGGATTCCGGACCTACCGTCGCTGGCGTACTTCGACGAACGACAAAGTTCGGGACGGTGAGGGCGATAGCGACGCCGATTATGCCGACCGCCGCCAGCGTGGTGAAAGCGACACCTCTCCCGGCCGAGTCGGCGAGCGCCGCGCCGGCCGTGACGGCGATGAAGCTGCCCGTCCTGGACCCGGCGTTAAAGAAACCGAGCAGCCGGCCCCGATTACTGGAGTCTCCGATCTCAAACGCGGCCAGATAAGCGCCAAGTCGCAGATGGGAGTAACTGAGTCCCCATAGCGCACGCGCCACCAGCAGAAGGGCGGCGCCTTTGCTGAACGCGTACGTAAGCGTGGTCAAACCGCCGAGAAACACCGCAATCACGAAGGGTGTCTTGAAGCCGAACCGATTGAACGTCGCTGCGGCAAGCGAGTTGCCGACCAGTCTGATCAGCCGGTTGATGCTAAGCGCCAGCCCGATCCATACCGCAGCCGAAACGCCAAACGAGCTCTCAAGTCCAAAATTGGAGACGCTGGCCGGGAGGACGATGTAGATCAGCGAATCGCCCATGATTACGGCAGCAGTCGGCAAGACTACGGCCACCATCTGGCGGGGAATGTAGGCGCCTGATCGCTTTACGCCAGAGGATGTCCCGGCGGGGCCAGTATTTTTTGGCGCTGGCGCACTCATCCTGATGTGATCACGGACTAGTTGAGACGGGGGTTCAGAAAACCCAGTCTCAACGTCCATGAATATCAGGCCATGAATATCAGGAATGGCGACGTGTTCAGCTGGCCGAACCGTCGTCTGGGCCTGAATCGGCTCGCCTTCGCAGAGCTGGAGGCCGCGGCGGAGTTGGCGTGCTGCCGTCCCCGTTGCCGGTGCTTGAACGTGTGCCAACACGTCTTCGCGTCGGCGTACGTCGCACCGGCCTGTTGGACGACTCCGTTACCTCGTCGCTAGAGCCCGAGCCGTTGGACACGACCTGTGCCGGTTCTCGGTCATTGTCAGCAGTCTGAGCCGCTGCGGGCGTCGGCGTTGATTCTGCCGTCTCCGAGACGGTCCGCCGGGTCGACGTTCGTCGCCGCGAAGTCGTACGCGTGCTCGGCCGCCGAGTCGTAGCTGTCCTGCGTCGGACCGTCCTGCGACCGTTTCCGGTTTCTGAGCCGGTCGACTCTTCTGGAGTCTCTGCTTCGGTGACAGGAGCCGCAACAGCGGCCCCGCCAGAGCCGGAACCAGAGCGGGACGTACGGGGGCGCCGGGCCGGAGGGGCGGTTGTCGCCCTCCGTCGCCGGTCTGACCACAGTCCCGTGAAGTAGGTCTTGTTGAGTTTGATCACGATATCCGCAACGTTGCCCGCCTCGCTGGACAGGTTGTTGTCGAACGCCGCCACTTCGATGTGCTTCCCGTGGTTCTTGGCCGTCTGAATTGCCGGGAAGAAGTCGCCATCGCCGCTGACCACGATAGCCGTGTCGTAAAGGTCCATGAACGCGAACGCGACGAGATCCGTCGCCATGTACACGTCAACGCCTTTTTCGACCATCGTCTCGCCGTGTCGTTTTGACACGCCCATGCGCACCTCAAGGTACGGCGTGTCGTACATCGTCTGGAGGAACTTGCCCTGTTCCGTGGCGACATTGGGATCGCGTTCGGAATCCTGACGGATGTTGTAGTAATACGTTCTGATCAGTCGGCGGCCGGCGGAGACCTTCTCGGCAAACTTGCCAAAATTCAGATCGTGTCGCCCGCACACTTCTCCAAGGACGTGGTAAAGATTGCTCCCGTCGATGAACACCATGATTCGCTCATGGCGATCTCCATTGGGAGATGTAGCCGATGTCGGCATTAATGCCTCCGGTACGGGTCCCACATACGATCCGGAATTCCGGAAGTGCGTGGCGGGCGGATGCCCGGATGGGCCGGTCGCAGCGAAATTAAGAGGCGCTTGCGCGCGGGGAAGATCGACGTGGACCCGTGAGTAGATATATGAAAGGTATGATCCGGCCCTTTTTCAATACTACTCCCAACGGACCTCGTAGCGGTTGCATATTTGCACCACATACGACGTGAAAAAGCGACAGTCTGGCGCGAATGGCCCGATTTCAATCGAGCGAACGTTCGCGCACACGCCAAAGTACCCCGGCGCTTAACGACTATTCGTCCGGTCGCAGGGCTGTGTGTGGGATATCACGATGAATTAGAGGGTCCTCGTCATTCAACGTATTCGCCGTAGTCGCAGGGCTGTGTGTGGGATATCACAATGAATTAGAGGGTCCTCGTCATTCAACGTATTCGCCGTAACGGAACTCGTAATTGATTGACCAATCGTTGCGAGGTTTGTAGCCTATCGCACGTTCGGTGGTCGTAAGGCTCCCGGTTGTTTCCCAGAAAGGGAAACGGTTTTAGTTCGGTTTGTGTAAAAAGAATCCGGGCTGGACAGCAGGGAAGCGTGGACGTTTTCGCCGTGCAATTGACTACTTAGGAGGGGCGACTATGACCTGGGCAGAACGAGTCGGCGATCTAGCCACTCAACTTGCGTTGGTCCTGATCAATTTTGGTCGGATCTTCACACTGATCCTTAGAGTGGCCACTGACAAGATCGACGGGTTTGTTACAAACCTCGCCGAGCGAGGCGAAGGCGGCATCACCCCGACAGGCTCGCTGGGCCGTGTATGGGTGAGCCTTCCGGCGGCGGTGGCATGGGGCGTAGCGGCGATAGTCCTGCGAACCGCTTCCATCGTTACGGTGTTTGCTCGCCAACTGGCGGTAACACTGGACGAGTTCCTTCGAGCGCTGGCCGAGGAACAGGGAACTGGCGCCGTCGGGACCGTCCCGGGCGGATCCGCAGACAACGACGATTAGCCATTAAGGCGCGGTCGCTTTGACCACGTACGGGCGTGACCCGATAAACCCGCCGGGATCGGACGAAAGTTCCCGTCCCGGCGGTACATCGCGGACGTATCTGCCCGAACACACACTTCGGTTTGTCATTGTTCGGGATCAAACCAACGGTGTGTTTAATGCGCTTGTGCAGGTCGCGATAAAGCTGGCCCTTGTGGTCACCGGCCTGTGGCGCGGTGTCGCTACATCGCTAAACGCGTTCCCCGCAGGACTTGGCGTAAATCTGACGTACAGGCCTGATCGCTCAATACCCACTCCCATGTATCAATCTCTCCGAGGTGTTGGAGCGGTTCGCGAGGTATTTGCAGTTGGCGCACGTGTCGCGTCTCGAGTAATGAGCTCGCATCAGCGGCTAACATTTCGTGTATACGGCTACCTTCTGGCCCGTCGAACTCCCAACTACCCAATCTGACACGGGCGCCGCTAAACGCAGACTTTCAGTCGTCGCGTATCTCGTCGTCTAAACGACGATAATCCGCGCCCGAACGCTTGCCTCGTATTGTGATCTTGACGATGGCCCGCGCCCGGAACATGATGACGCCCGTCGGCGTGGTTCGAGGTTTGACCCGATTCCGCGTGATTCGCCATACGAGTACACCAGATCATCAGGAGCAATACATTGGCCGTTCAGACCGTCCCAACCTACGACTCGCCATGCCGGATGCCGAACGGCCTCCAGTGGTTCGAAGACGAGCTCTTCGTAATGGACCAGCAGTCCGACCAGGTCTACGTTATGAACTCTGAGGGCTACGTCACGCGTGTCATGGACACTCCGACGGAAAACGGCTCCGGAATCACCGTCGGCGGCGGGTTCCTGTGGACGGCCTCAAACGGCACCACCAAATTCCGCGACTACCGGCCGACCGACACGCACATCGGCTGGATATACCAGCTTGATCTCAACACAGGCGCTTTCGTTAATCGCTGGCGTACCCCGGACGGCGGCGGCATACACGGCCTCGAGTGGGATGACGGCAAGCTCTGGGTCACGGCATTCCAACCAAAGGCGATTCA
>JAYGCG010000068.1:0-2542 GCA_046583455.1 Dehalococcoidia bacterium
CCACTCGCAATGATTATCGATACGCACGCGCACATCTACAGCCCCGATAAAACTACTTATCCGACCATCGAGGGTCCCTACAGTCCTCCGCCGGGTACCGGCGACCCGGATCACTTGAGGGCGGAGATGCTGAAGGCCGGCGTTGACCGCGCCTGCCTGATCCAGACATCAACGTTCTATCGGTGGGACAACCGATTCACGAGGGACACGTCCGCGGGAGCAACGGATTGGGCGGCTGGCGTCTGCACGCTCGATCCGGATAACGTGCATAGCGCGGAGATTATGTACTCCCTAGTGGATCGGGCCAACATCAAGGGGATGCGCTCGGTGCCGGCGGCCGACGGATCGCTTGATCATCCGGGTGTGCGAGCACTCTGGGCGCAGGCTCAGGAGCTGGGGATCGTCATCAACGTTCTGGTGCCGCTCAACGTGGCGGATCAGCTAGCCCGGATGTTGGACGACTATCCGGATCTGAACGTGGTGCTGGACCACTGCCTGTCGCTGACAAGAGGTCCGCAATTTGAGTCGACCGTCGCAGCCGTTGTGGAACTGGCGCGGCGGCCAAATCTCCACGCCAAGCTGACCTTTCTGGGTACGGGGTCGGCGGAGCGGTATCCGTTCTCTGATATGCACGAGGCGCTGCGGATGTTTGTCGACGCGTACGGGCCTGATCGCTGCGTCTGGGGCTCCGACTTCCCGACCGAGTTGTGGTGCCCGCGTGTGAATTACAACGATCACCTGACGCTTTTCCAGGAGGATCTGGGATTGTCCGCGGGAGAGCAGGAAGCCATCCTGGGCGGGACGGCGGAGCGGTTATGGTTTGGCGGGTGACCCCCAGTGAGGGGCTTATTCTCATGACCTGTATGGTCCAAATACGTTTACGTGATGGTCAGTTGCGGATGAGACATCGTAGGGGTGAATGACTATCCGCCTTCGGGTCGATACCAATCGACCCGTGCGACCGGTCTGCTGACCGGCTTGTGCACCGGCTGGTTATTATTCTGAGAAGGAGCGTCTGAACTGGTAGATATACGTTTGACTGGCATCGTCCCGATCCTCCAGCTTCCGTTTGATGGAGACGGAGCGGTCCTTTACGGCGATCTGGAGGCGGAGATCGATTTCGCGATCAAATCCGGGGTTCACGGCATCGCACTTGGTGTTGCCAGCGAGATGAACAAACTGACGGACTCGGAGCGGGATGGGGTGATCCGTGCAGTGATCTCTCACGTCAACGGCCAGGTACCGACCGTGATCGCCACAAGCGGGCCATCGACCTCGCTCACCATTTCTCGAACACGGCGCGCTCTCGAACTTAGCGCGGATATGGCGATGATCTCTCCGGATGGATTCGGCGGGTTTCCGGTCGATGACGTCCGAGCACATTACAACGCCGTCGCCGAGGCGGTGGACATCCCGATCATGCTCCAGGACCGAACCGGCGCGTCACTTGCCCCATCACTGATGGCACAGCTCGCTGACGATCATGTCAGCTTCCGGCACGCGAAGGTCGAGACGCTGCCGACGCCTCCCCGGTTCACCGATACAAAGCGTCTGGCGGGCGATTCGCGGGCGCTGTTTGGAGGGGTGAACGGTGCGTTCCTGATTGAGGAGCTGAACCGAGGCTCGGAAGGGGCGATGGCAAGCATCGCGATCGTCGATGTGTTATGCGAGGTGTGGGATCAGTACGGCTCCGGCGATACTTCGGGCGCGGCGGAACGCTGGGAACGGCATACGCACCTGGTCGAGATGTATCGCTACGGGCAGGGGATGAATTACTGGATGGCGAAAGAGATTCTGCGGTTGCGGGGCGTTTTCACGTCGGCCTACCCGAGGCTTCCGGCGCACAAGCCGGATGAGACGGCGTTCCGCGAGGTGCGCGAGATGTGTGAGCGGTTGGGGCTGATATAAAGGAACCGCTGCTGCTAGAGGGACTTCTCCCTCATCCCAACCTTCTCCCGCTGGGAAAAGGGGCATGGTTGTTGACGTAATCGGATGCGGCGGAGTGCCTGTCAAGAGATCCTTCGCCACGGGCTCAGGATGACATCTAACCGTGACTGGTCAATCAAACTATAGACTTGTTCGTTAGACACAAAAGAGGGCGGCCCGTCAAACGGACCGCCCTTCTTTCGTTAGTCTTTATCTAACCGCCGCCTAGTCGTCCGCCCCTGCGGGTTCGGCCACCGGTGGCGCGGCTGAAGGCGTGCCCTCGATGGAGATGTTTGGCATCCATTCCAACCATTTCGGGAAGTACCATGCGCGCTCACCTAGCAGCCGCATCACGCTCGGCACGAGGAGTGATCGCACGATAGTTGCGTCCAACAAGACGGCTGCGCCGAGTCCGAAGCCCATCGCCTGGAAGAAGGCGATCTGGCCCAGTGCGAACCCGCCGAATACCGCCACCATGATGAGCGCGGCGCCGGTGATGATGCTCGCCGTTGTGCGCAGACCGAACGCCACAGACTCTGGAGCGTTTCCGGTCTCGTCGTATCGCTCCTTGATTCGGCTCAGCATGAACACGTGACAGTCCATGGACAGGCCGAAC
>JAYGCG010000053.1:0-58323 GCA_046583455.1 Dehalococcoidia bacterium
GATCAGGACCTGGTATTTGCCAACGAGCTCGGAGATCCATCCGATCCCGATTCCGTCTCCCACGCCTTTGCGCGGATCGCCAAGGGGGCCGAAGCAGCGACCGTCCAGTTGCACCATCTCCGACACGCTCACGCCTCGACCCTGATACTTGCCGGTGTTCACCCGAAGGTCGTACAGGATCGCCTCGGCCACGCCTCAGCTGCGTTCACCATGCAGGTATATGGACACGTCGCTGCCGGCCTCCAGGGGGAAGCCGCAGAAGCGTTTGCCAGGCACATGAAATCAGTGGCCGGGTAGCAAAATGGTTGCAAACACGCAAAACGGGCACTCCGAGAGGGGTGCCCGTCCTACGTATGGATTAGCTTTGGTGGGCCCTGTGGGATTCGAACCCACGACCTGCGGATTAAAAGTCCGATGCTCTGCCAACTGAGCTAAGGGCCCCACCCGCGCACAAACGGCCGATCCCAGGGCCGGGACGGCATCGCTTAGCGCACGCTGCACTCCATTGAATCTGCGCGGCGCTTGCGTGTCAACGATTCCGGGAACCAATCGGACATTATTCGTCTGTCCGGCGTCCATCGGAACACGATGGCGGATTGGCAGTCTGCCGCAGGGGCGGTTACCCTCCTCGCAATCAGATCTGCGACCCCGACTTTCAATCCAGGAGCGCATGAAATGGACCCGGACCGAATTCACGATTGGCTGCGTGGCCCGATGGTCGCCGTGGCGACACCGTTTACTGAAGACTTAGAACTGGACCTGGACGCGCTCCGCACCAACATCAGATTCATGATCGATCACGGCGTGAAGACCGGGCAGGGCAGCCTTCTGGTCGGTGGCGCGGGTGGTGAGCACCCCGTCCTGAACGTTGAAGAACGCATGGCGGTCATGACCGCATCGGTCAAGGCGGCAAACGGCGAGGCGCCGGTACTCACATCAATCCAGCACACCGACCATCGCGCCATCGTGGAGATGGCGCACCATGCGGAAGCTGTCGGGGTGCAGGGAGGGCAGCTGGGTCCGACCTACTACTACGAGTCCACGGAAGGCGACGCCCGACGCCTTTTTGAGCGGGTCGCCGGGCAGACATCACTCACACTCATGATTTATCACACGTGGTGGGACGGACTGGTGATGAGCCGGGAGTTGCTCAGAGATCTCGCGAGTATCCCCACGGTGAAGGCGCTCAAGTGGAGCCACCCGGACGCCACAGCCTATCGAGAAGGGCTACAGGAGTTCGCCGACCAACTGGCCACCATCGACAACTCGAACAACCACATTCTGAGCCACATGTATGGCGCAACCGGATTTATTACCCACCTGTCTGGCTTCTGGCCGGAGTACCCGCTGGATATCTGGAATCGGCTTGAAGCGAAGGACTACGACGGCGTTCGTGATCGGCTAAAGGACTTCAAGTGGCCATGGGCCAAATGGCGATCCAAAGTTGCCGCCGTCACGGGCGGCGAAGGGCCGTTCATCAAGGCGGCGATGGAGGCAGTTGGATTAAGCGCAGGGCCGCCGAGACCGCCGTCAATCCGGCCGCCGGAGGAGTTGCTTGTTGAACTCAGGGCGCTTCTTGCTGAGTGCAAGGTGCCGATGGCCAATGAAGTACTGGCGTCTGCTGACTAACACAGCGATCACGGCGAGGTCCGGCGGAAGGACAGCGAAATGACTTCGAAGCCAAAGACCTTCAGCCTCCACTGGGGCAACGGCATCATCGCAGAAGAGGCTCAGGTCAAAACCGAGCACCACATCCCGACCCTTCAGCTCCTTCGTTACACCGACGGCGCGCTCGAGGGCAAGGTCGCCGTCAGATTCGCCCAGTACAGCCTCCGCGGCCGGTTTGGCAGGGGACCGTTGATCATGTCGGCCGACGACGTAGAAAAAATGCGGGCTTCCCTACGTGAGACCCCGGAGCTCAGGTCGCTCTTAAAGACGCTTGTGGAAGGGGACTGACGCGGGAGTTCGTTCCCGATACTTCATCCAGCCCGGGTGTGGCTACCCGGCCCCTTCTGGGCGGTGCGGGCGTTTAGCAGAGACCTTTCGCAGCGCACGTCGGAAATCAGAACCGCCCGTCGTAGCACGTCGTCCAGAAACCCGTCGGCGTGTCGTGCCGTCAGGCGCATTCAATGTCGGCCGGCCATCAACTGAGCCCACGATGTCCGTGACTCTCTTGGCCGCTCTTCGTCGGGCCGGAGAGCCGGTTTGCGTCCCCACGGCTGTGTTGATGCCAGTTCGCCCGACGCCACGGCGCTGCGAGGATCGCAGAATCCCGCCGGACGAATCACGATCCAGTGTTGTCTCCAGCCGTTCGAGGACGACGTTTTGCCGATCAACAGCCTGCACAAGACTTTGAGATGCTGTCGACATCGCCTGCACCGTAGCGGTGTGACTTTGCAGGTGGGTGCCGTAATCGGCGATCGCCGCCGTGAAATGTTGCAGTGAGTCCCGGGTCTCGTGGATCCCGGTCTCGATAACTTCCAATCTCTCGTCGGAAACCCCCGCCACCAGGCGTAGATCGGCCGACGCCATGGTCTGGCCAACAGCGACGCCTGGCGCGAGTCCAGGCGGAACACCAGATTGCTCACCACCACCCGCATCCGCGAGCGGTTCGCCGCCGGCCTGCTCTTGCGTGCCAAGAGCCTGTTCTGCCGCTTCCGGGGATAGCGTTCCCGCCCCGGTCTGCGCAGCGACGACGACATTGCGCCAGTTGTCGGACACTGCGATGTACAGAATGTAGCCGACCACAGAGACACCCATGATCAGGGCAAAAATCCGACCCTGCGGGCTATTCAAGAACAGGAACAGGTTGCCGAGTTGCGGGATGTCGTAGACGACTATCCCGCCGACGCGGTCCGGAGAGACCGGGACCGGGTCAATATTCGTGTTGGCATCACCCGTGGTGATGAACTGGACGTTATTCCCGGTCTGCTGGATATCAGTAATTCTATGCAGGTTGTTCGGCGGCAGACCGAACTGTTCCTGGAACGCACGAGGGATCTCGACCTGGGCTATATCGCCCACCCGTATGTCGGCCGGGGCGACTTTTCGGAGGATTACAAGGTCGCCACGTGAGAGCACCGGCTCCATCGATCCACTGATTACTGCGCCGATCGGCTGAAACGTACCCAGTGAGACGGCGATCGCGAGGTATCCAAGTCCTATCACAGCGATGATCGCTACGAGGTCCATCCACCCTTTGGTCTTTTTCTTCTTCTTGTCCACTGGGAGTTATCTACTCTCCCTGGCCGTCCGGTGATTCCGGTGTTCCTGGCGACGACCCAAACCTCGCCAGCACCTTCTCGTACATTTCCGTCATACCGGCGGCAAGTCGTGTGCCGGGCAGGAACCTGTACCCCATGTACACCACTATCAGGACGACAAATAACGTCAGCATCAACGTCAGCGGAATCGTGATTCCGATGATAGTAATGCTTGGGAGTCCCCGGCTGCTATCGAATGAGGTAATTACCTGGGCCTGAACCGGCGATGCTGAACTTGAAACACCGCCGAAATTTGCCAGGACGATCACCTGACTATTTGCGTCCACCGGTATGAACTCGGCGGACCCCCTACCACTTTGATCCGTTACGTCCGGTGGATTCAATAATTCCCCGGACGTGGTTTGCCAGATAAGCGCAGCGCCGGCTACCGGACGATCACCAAGTGTCACTATGGCGTCGATCACCGTCGTCTGGCCTACGGCGATTGTAGATGGGTTGATGGATACGATGATCCGTAGCGCACCACAACTTCCATGGACGCGACCACGGACTCGTTGCCCGGCAAAACACCCGATACGTCGATCGTGCCGCCACCCCCGAGGAACGTCATCGGAAATGACTTGTGACTCTCCCCGGGGAGGAAGCTGGTAGATCCCGGTACATCGACAGATTCCGAAAACAGGAACAGAGGCGTTTCTGACACGGCCGGCGCTGGTACGCCGGATGCATCCAGCAGACGGGCGATGATGAAGTTACTCGCCGAGGCGCCCAGGCTGGAAGTCGGGTATGCGAAACTCAGATCGAATGCGTCGACAGACCGCGTGTGCCCGGTCGCCGTGACGGTCGTACCCGTCACACCGGACTGGGTGACGGTAATCTGCGTTGGCGAGGGGCTCCCTGAACTGTCTATCGTTCCGGACGCGTATGACGCGTTCTCACCACAATTCACGCCTTCAGGGACCTCCATAATTCCGTCGCGGATACTGATCCCGTCCACGACATCGGTCGTGACATGCACCGGATTGCAGGCAAACGGCGTCGGAAGCCCTGAAGAAGTGAGAGCCTGGGTCACAACGAGCGCAGAGGAATCACCGGGCAGGAACCACATAAACAACAAGGCTTGAAGCGTCTGTCGGTACAAACTCGATGAGCGGCTCCTCGTCCTCCTCGACAGGTTCTGTGGAAATGATCTCGTCAAGCGCCTGTTCTGTGATCGTTACATTCTGAGAGTCGGTATGGAATCCGTTCGCCTGCGCCGTGAACGCGGCATTGCCCTGATCTCCAACGGCGTACTGTCCGAATATGGCGTTCGCGCCGGCCGTGACCGATGATGTGGAGCCCACCGACCGAAGGAGACCATGTGGCCCCGGAGGCGTTTGGCGCTTGCTCAAAAACGTCAGCGGCGGTGGTGTAAGTGGCCCCGATGATCGGATTCCATGTTGGTGTCCTGTCGGATACCGCCTGTTCCTTTATAGAGGTGGTCCCGCCGGCGGCGAAACTCGTGGCGAGGGGCGGGGTGAAAGTAATCGAATCTTCTGAAACGGTTGCGACGGTGTAGTACCCGTGTACCGTTCCGTCGTCGATGCGAACGTAGTCTCCGGAGATGAAGCCAATGGTGTTGTTCACGGTTAGAGTGGTCGATCCGGAGAGGGCGACCGAGATCAAGTCAGCAGATCCGGGGATTTCCTGTGGGATCGGGCGGCCTGAGCCGCCACTGATGCCGATGCATGTAATGACGTTGGAAGCGGAGGCCGGGGCCGTCTGCGCATATGACACCACAGACACGAGTAACGCGCCGATGATCGTCATAAGTGTTAGCAGAAGTGCCCGGTTGCTCTTCATAATCGATGGCGGGTTTGCGTCGCTGCGCCCCGCCTCCCGCTTCGCCTGTTCCTGGCACCTCTCCGGCGCCTGTCATGCAGCCTCCTTTTTGGCGTGATCGCTGACGCCTCCCGAACGGCTAAAGGCAGCCGTGATGAGCGGCTCAGACTTGTGAGCCGAAAGACTCATGGGGCAGCGACCGCCCGGCTCATCGGAGGCCGTGTTCCCTCCGGTGCAGGACGCGTGAAAAAACCCGAACACGCGAATGCGCGACTCGGGGTTTGAACGGGAACGGGACGGCGGCCTCAGTACGGAGGCGTTGTGGTCCGATGGGCTAACGCTGAATGGAGGCGTCCGCTAACATCGGCAGGCGAAGATTTCCGGGCTGGGACTCTTCGTCGCCCATAAAACGTCAATAAACGGTTAAGAAAAGGCCACGCATGCGTCTCGCTCTAATACAGATGAACGCGACAGAAGACCGTCCCGGCAACGTCGATCGCGCCTGTGAGTACATAGACCGCGCTGCCCGCGATCACGGCGCGGATTTGATCGTCCTGCCGGAGTTTTTTAACGCCATCTACTTCGCCCAGTTCCGTGACCTTGAGTACCAGTCGTGGGCTGAGTCAGACACGGGACCTGCTACCGCTCGCATAAAGGAGAAGGCGCGCGAGCATGGCGTCCACATCATCTCGACCATCTACGAAGAAGAGTCGGCCGGGCTGTACTACGACACTGCGATGGTGATCGACCCGAACGGCCAGATCATCGAGAAGTACCGCAAGACGCACCCCGCCGGACTGCGAGCCGTGGAGAAGATCTACTTCCGGTACGGAACAAAGTTCCCGATCATCGAGATCAACGGCTGGAAGGTCGGGATCAATATCTGCTACGACCTGTCGTTCCCGGAGAGCGCCAGGATCCTGGCCGTGCAAGGAGCGGAGCTGATAATCGTCCCGTACTGCATCCCGGCAGGTTATGTCGGCTCCGAGCACAATTCTGAGTACACAAGCGCCCCCGGAGTCGCCGGCGAGGAGTTCATGGATCGTGGACGTTGGATGCGCTGGTGGGACTCGCTAATACAGACGCGCGCATACGAGAACGTCGCCTACCTAGCGCCCGTGAACCATGTTGGACAAGAGGGGAAGGCGGTGTTCTTCGGCGGCACGAAACTGGCGGGACCGGATGGCGAGACTGTTGTGCAGGCCGAAGAACGGGATGACATCATCGTGGCCGATCTTGATCGAAATCATTTCGAACAGACACGCCGCCTGACGCCTTTCTTCAGGGATCGGCGCCCAGACCTGTACGGAGCGCTATCTACGGAGACCGATGAGCTTCATGCGTGAATCCCCGCTAACGGGATCGGGGTGGGACGAGGTGGTTATGACGAGACCGGAGGTAGAACACGAAATACTCGAACGCTCTCTGACGGAGCACGTCCCAAGATTCGCAGTGATCCTGCATAACGATGAGGTCAACTCAATGGAACATGTGGTGGACGCACTCCTGAAGTCAGTGCCGACGCTCAGCGAGCAGGATGCAATTCGGGTGATGATGGACGCACACACAGACGGCAAGGCAATCGTTACCGTGTGTCCCCTGGAGACGGCCGAGTTCTATCGAGACCGACTCCAATCGTTCTCAATAGGAGCGTCGATAGAGGCGGCTTAAATTAGTTCATTTCCAGACTGGGCAAAGGCGCTGTCATCCTGAACTCGATTCAGGATCCGTCCTTCTTGCCAACCAGCCGCATTCCGGACAATCGGGTTGATGGACGTGGACGATCCGTGTCGCTCATCTTAGAACGCTGCTGTTCGACCATCCGATCCTGAATCAAGTTCAGGATGACAATAAGCCAGTTCATGGCACCACATAGTATTGCTCCCTTTCTACTCCCGGAAGAGGCCCGCGTACATCAAGGGCGTGGGGGTGGCGGATGCTAATCCGCCTATTTCGGCAACCCGAATCTGACGTGTCAGATCGCTCTAGTTACCGCTCTCGCCATCCGGCTTGAACACCTTCTCGCGGTAATACTTCAACTCGGCGATCGACTGCCGCGTGTCCCAGAGCGCGGTGTGCTGAGCGCCGTTCGGCTTGCGGTGGTTGATTCCGTACCACCAGCCAGCCAGCTCTTTTATCGACGACACGTCGATCATCCGATAGTGCAGATAGTTCTCCAGCGCAGGCATGTAGCGCTCAAGGAAACGGCGATCCTGCCAGATCGAGTTGCCGCAAAGCCGGGCGGTCCCGTAGTCGCAGTGCATCGAGACCAGCGTCAGCACCTCTCGCTCCGCTTCCTCAAGGGACGTTTTTGATTGCTGAATCTGCCGTAGCAACCCGGACCGTTCGTGCATATCCCGGACGAACGGCGTCATGCGGTCCATCGTTTCGGGCGGGTGCCAGATCGTGAACTCCACCGGCTCTGCGATCTCGTTGAGATCTCTATCGGTAACGATCGCCGCGATCTGGACGATCACGTCCTTGTCGGGCTCTAGCCCGGTCATCTCGAGGTCTAGCCACACCAGGTTCTGTTTACTGCCGTTCTGCAATCGGAATCCTGTCGTTTGTTTGGGTATATGCGGGCCGACTTAACGGCTCGGGGTTCTAGTCGAATCGGAATCGTATCACCGGTGTGGGATGAATTACGGTGACCATCGGGAAGTGACCTGTCTGATTAGTGCGCAATAGTCCAGCCTGTAGGCCTTAGTAAAGCTGAAACTTACGAGTGAATCCCCGGTTAAATCGATTATATAAACATTCTTAACCATATAATTCACTGAACTATTGCGCGTTTGACCGCAATACTGCAATAGTGCATAGTTCTCTGATGCCATTCAATCGAACCGTACAACTGGCCGGCGCACGGGCGCGCCAGTTACAGGCGTTACCTCGTTACCGCGAAGTGCTTCGCCTGCTCGATGAAGGCTTGAAACCGGGAGAGATCGGGGCGGCGCTGCTCCCGCCAGTGACAAGACAACGGGCATCGGCACTGATTCAACAGGCGAAGCGTGCGCAAGCGCTCGGATTATTTGAAGACGAAAACGGGGACGAAAACATGAGTTCGGATATGACTACAGTTAACTCCGGGGGGGTCACGTCCGCAGAGGGCTTCTCCGCCGGAGCGATTTTTGCCGGCATCAAGACGGCCGGCGTGGACAAGCGCGACATCGGCTTGCTGCTATCTGATCGACCTTGCACTGTCGCCGGAACTTTCAGCCAGAACTCGGTCCTGTCACCGTCCGTGACCCTTTCAAAAGCGGTGGTCGATGGCGGCGGGGATGTTCGGGGCGTCATCGCAAACAGTGGCGTCGCCAACTGCGCAGTCGGCGAGCAAGGGCTAATCGACGCTCGTGAGGCCTCCGCACTCGCCGCAGAAAAACTGGGCGTCGGCTCGGACGAAGTCTTGATCGCTTCTACCGGCGTGATCGGCGTAGAGCTTCCGATGGCGCTCATGCGGGAGCACATCCCGCAGATCGAACTTGGCGATAACGACGGCGACGAGTTCGCTGCGGCCATCATGACCACAGACACGCACCGGAAAGCGATCGCGGTGCGGATCGACGTCGGCGGATCGACCGTGACGATCGGCGGCTGCGCCAAGGGCTCCGGCATGATCCACCCCAACATGGCGACGATGCTGGCATTCCTGACCACGGACGCGGCCGTAGAGAAATCGTTTCTCCAGAAGACCCTCTCCCACGCCGTCACACTCAGCTTTAACCAGATCGATATCGACGGCGACCAGTCCACAAACGACACCGTTCTGCTGATGGCCAACGGCGCTGCGGGCAATGCGCCGCTCGCTGGAGACTCCAATGATTCAGGGACGTTTGCCACAGCCGTGGACTACGTGACCCGCTGGCTTGCACGAGAAATGGCGCGGGACGGAGAAGGCGCGCAGACCCTGATTGAGGTCACGGTTGAAGGCGCTCACACGGATGAAGACGCACGGCTGGCCGCTCGGTCAGTTGTCGCATCACTGCTGGTACGTACCGCGGTATATGGCAAGGATCCCAACTGGGGCCGGATCCTGATGGCGGTCGGTAAGAGCCAGATCCCGTTAACGGAATCCCAGATCGAATTATTCGTCAACGACATCCAGATCGTTTTCGAAGGCAAGGCGATCTCGTACAGCATCCCGAGTGTGGTCTCAGCCCTCGGGGAGAGTGAAGTGCGGTTACGTGTCGGCCTGAATGTAGGTGACGGTTTTGGCGAGGCGTGGGGATGTGATCTCACCGAGGAGTACGTCGTCTTCAACTCTGCCTACACCACGTAGACGGGTAGAGGTTGAAGCGGTCAGCACGATGACATCCGTATCAGGATCACGCGTTAGAAGAAGCGGGCGCGGCGCGCGCGAGGGCGACATCATCGTCGTAAAGGTCGGCGGGTCCACGCTTGGCGAGGGCGACTCCACCATGCCGGACCTGATTGCGCTGCAGAAGAAGGGCTTGAAGCCGGTCGTCGTCCACGGCGGGGGCAAGGTGATCTCAGACTGGGTTCGCCTTCAGGGCATTCAGCCTGAGTTCGTGCGCGGCCTGCGCAAGACGGACAAGCCGACTCTTGATGTGGCGATCGCGGTCCTTTGTGGGCTTGTGAACGCACAACTTGTCGCTGAAATAGCGGCGGCAGGCGGGAAGGCCGTCGGGCTTGCGGGAGTTGACGGCGGGATGCTCAAGGCCGAAGTCCTTGATCCTGAGCTGGGGATGGTAGGGAAGATCATCTGCACGGATGCAACGACCATCACGGCTGTGCTGGAAATGGGCGCGATCCCTGTAATAGCTCCGGCAGCACTGAACGTAAACGCTGAGCAGCCGGACGGCTCCGACCGCATCCTCAACATCAACGCAGATACCTCGGCGGGCCACGTGGCGGCAGCTCTGGGCGCAGCGATTCTGGTGTTCCAGACCGATGTATCGGGTGTGCTGGACGCTACACGGAGGCTCATCCCTCGAATGACCCGCCGCCAGGCGAAAGACCTGGTCGACAGCGGCATCGCGAACGGCGGCATGATCCCGAAGATCGAGGCCTGCGCATTTGCCGTGGAGACGGTGCGCGCCGGCTACATCATCGACGGACGTATCGCCGGGGCGCTGCTGGAGTGCGTCGCCGGCAACAACATCGGTACCAGGATCACGTGATCACAAAGCACAGGGTGCCGGGGTGTATATTGACGCACCTCCCGGACACGGGAATCAAACGCACACGAACAACGGCTTCGAGAGATCAATCGATCCTCGGAGCCACCGAATTCTGACAAACAAACCGTAGGGGTGGCTGACTACTTGCCCTACACCCGCCTTCCGGCACATTTGGAATGCGGAACAACCCGACCACACAAACTCCGGACCACAGACAAACCAACAGGAGCAAAAACATGACCACCACAGGCGAACAGTGGAAGCAGATCGAGGCCGACTACTACATGCAGGTGGTCAACCGCATGCCGATGGTCCTCGACCACGCCGAAGGCACCTGCGTGTACGACACCGACGGCAAGCGCTACCTGGATTTCACCGCCGGATGGGCCGTCCTGAACGTCGGCCACTCGCACCCCGCCGTCACCGCGGCCATCGTCGAGCAGGCCGGCAAGATCATGCAGATGTCCAACCTGTTCTACACGATCCCGCAACTCAAGCTGGCCCAGATCTTGATCGACAACTCGGTCATGGACCGGGTCTTCTTCTGCAACTCCGGCGCCGAGGCCAACGAGGGCGTCTGCAAGCTCGCCCGCAAGTACGGCAAGATCAACAGGAACGGCGCGTACGAGATCATCACCGCCAATAACTCGTTCCACGGCCGGACGATGGGGATGATGGCCGCCACCGGGCAAGCGGCCTACCAGGACAACTGGCCGCCGCTGGCTCCCGGCTTCGTGAACGTCGATTACGACGACATCGACGCCATCAAGGCTGCGACCAACGACAAAACATGTGCAGTGATGCTGGAACCGGTACAGGGCGAGGGCGGAGTGAACGTCCCCGCGCCGGACTACTTCAAGCAGGTTCGCGCATGGTGTGACGAGAACGACCTCGTGCTCATTGCTGACGAAGTGCAGACCGGCATGGGTCGGCTCGGCACCCTGTTTGGCTACGAGCAGTTCGATTTTGAGCCGGACGCTATCAGCATGGCAAAGGGCCTCGGCGCAGGCGCACCGCTCGGCGCTTTCCTCTGCAAGCAGAAGTACGCCGTTCTTGAGCCGGGCGACCACGGTTCTACATTTGGCGGGAATGCGCTTACGACCGCCGCCGGCTGGGCCGGAGCCAAGGTTGTTGTCGACGAGAACTGGTCGGAGAAGGGCGCGGAGACCGGCGCGTACCTCAAGGGTCAGCTCACGGGGCTTATGGAGAAGTACGACTTCATCACAGAGGTTCGTGGCATGGGCATGTTGCTCGCCATCCAGATGAACGCCGACAACGCAGGCGCGGTCATCGCCGAGACGGTGGCCAACGGCCTGCTCCTGAACGCCGTTCGCCCCAACATGATCCGCTTCATGCCGCCGCTCACGACCAGCACCGAAGAGGTGGACGAAGCGGTCAGAATCCTGGATGCCGCGCTCGCAAAGGTGTTCGGAGCCTGATCTAAGTCCTAAACTTGTAAATACCGGCCCGGCATCAACCCGCCGGGCCGGATTTGCGTTTGATGGCAGTCGCTCGCCCACTTAACCCCCTCTCCCAGCGGGAGAGGCCCACATACATCAAGGGTGAGGGATCGAAGAGACTCTTTCTAAACACCAAACAGCATCTACCAATAACAAACCGATAAGGGCACCACAGCGGCCGGCCCAAAAGAACATCCCGAATAAGAACCCCTGAGGGGTCGAAATAATGGCAAGAGAAAAATGTGTGCTCGCCTACAGCGGCGGCATGGACTCCACGATCAGCGCGGTGTGGATACAAGAGCAGTACGACATGGAAGTCGTCACGCTCACCGTAGACCTCGGCGCGGGGCCGGAGCTTGATGGCGTGCGCGATCGGGCCAAACAGGCCGGCGTGACCGAATCCCTTATATGGGACGTACGCGACGAGTTTGTGGAAGGCTACATCTGGAACGGCCTCAAGGCCGGAGCCATGTATGAGGGCGTGTACGCGCTTTCAACTGCGTTGGGCAGGCCGCTCATGGCCAAGAAGCTGGTCGAAGCTGCACGGCAGGTCGGCGCGACCGCCGTTGCCCACGGCTGCACGGGCAAGGGCAACGACCAGGTCCGGTTTGACGCCGGCATCATGACGCTTGCCGCCCACGGCGATCCCCTCAAGATCATCGCCCCCGCCCGCGAGTGGGGCATGTCTCGCGACGAGGAAAAGCTGTACGCGGCGAAGGCCGGGCTGGACCTTCGGGAAGTTGGGGACGACCAGCGGGTCTACTCGATAGACCGCAACCTCTGGGGCCAGGCGATCGAGGGCGAAGACCTCGAAGACACATGGTTCGCACCACCCGAGGACGCCTACTCCTGGACTAGACCCGCGACCGACACTCCGGACGAGGCGGTCGAGGTGGAGATCTCGTTTGAGCGGGGCATACCTGTTTCTCTTGATGGCGAGAAGTTGGACGGCGTGCCACTTATCGAGAAACTTAACGACATCGCTGGAGAACACGGCGTAGGCCGAATCGATCATCTTGAGAATCGGCTCGTTGGTATCAAGTCGCGTGAGGTGTACGAGACGCCTGCAGCGATCGTCCTGCACGACGCACTCCGGGCACTCGAGACTGCGTGCCTGGCGCGCGACCAGCAGCGGATGCGTGCCTATGTCGGTCAGCAGTACGCCGATCTTGTGTACGACGGCCGCTGGTTCACCAACTACCGGGAAGACCTGGACGCCATGATCGAAAGCATGATGCGCTACGTGACCGGAGACGTGCGGGTGCGCCTCTACAAAGGCTCAGCCGTCGTGACGGGCCGCCGCTCCGAGTATTCGCTCTACGACTTCGGCCTGGCAACCTACTCGTCCGAAGACAACTTCGACCACAAGTCGGCGACGGGCTTCATCGACATCTACAGCCTGCCCGCCCGCATCCAGCACAAAAACCAGACAATGCACGACGCCCGGTAAGGACACGCCGTAGAGAGGATAGGGCGAGCAACCCCCTTCCAGCGGGTGAGAGCTGGGGTGAGGGAGAAGTCCCCTGTCCACAAACACCGCGCAATGCCAGATATTCAGGAGACACCTGTGACCGCATACGACGAACGAGATACCTTCGGGAGCTACCTTGAAGAGTTCGAGGTAGGGGACACCTGGAAGCACTGGCCCGGCAAGACCATCACCGAGGCCGACAACCACATTCACAGCCTCCTCGTGATGAACCACCACCCTTTGCACATCGATGAAGAGTGGAATCGAAAGGGCCAGCACGGTCAGATTCTCGTCAACGGCACGCTGGTGTTCTCTATCGTTGTCGGCATGACCGTCCGGGCGCTGTCCGGCAAGGCGATCGCCAACCTTGAGTACGAGACGGTCAAACACGACGGCCCGGTACACATCGGCGACACGATCTATGCTTCGTCAGAAATCCTGTCGATCACACCGTCTCGCTCAAAGCCAGACCGTGGAGTCGTCTACGCAGAGACCCTCGCGCACAACCAGCGAGACGAGCAGATCCTGAGCCTGCGCCGCAAGTTCCTGGTGCTCAGGCGGCCGGTCTAGAGGGCTGTAGGGGCGAAAAACTATCCGCCCTCGGGTCGATGCCAATCGACCCAGACGCTGGTCTGCTTAGACAAGTCGATTGCGGGAATCGGGCGTGGTGAAGTGCTGGCCGGGAGATTCTTCGCCTCGGGCTCAGAATGACATTCACTTGTCGACCACGAGCACACTCATATGTCCTCCCGAGCGTAGCCGAGGGACCTTCACCTACAGCCCATTCAGCAAAGACATAGCGTTTCAGCGGAACCTCCCTCCCCCTTCCGATTCCGGAAGGGTAGACCCCCAGCCCTCTCCCATCGGGAGAGGGGGCAATGTGACCGGGTCTACATGCCACCCAACCACACCCCCTATCCCGGCAAATGCACCACCGCCACCACTACCGGCTCTTCGGAAACTATCTCGGTGTAATGGCCATTGCCCGTTTGATCTGCCAGCAATAAGGTTTGTCCGACGGCGAACCGGCGCTTCGTGCCGTCGCTCACTGTGACCTCGATCTCGCCCGACACCACGATCATGTACTGCGCCACCGGTGTTGGATGCCATTCGCCGAGCGGCCCCGGTGCCGCCATCATAAACCCGAACCGGGTCGCATCTTCAAGGGCCGAGACGAACATAGGGTCGGCCGGTGGCGCGTAATCCACCTCCTGGAACGCCACCTCGACCGTCTCGAAGTGACGCCGTTTTTGTCCGCATAAATCCGTTCGTACGTCGTCGACAAAACTAAACCTGCTCCACGCTCGCAATCAGACCGCTGCTTGCCGAAGCATAAAGCGCCAGCACCGCCGCCGTATTCGCAAGCCCATCTTCCGGCGGGAACTCCGGCGCCTTACCCGTCAGAACGCATTCAGAGAAATCGTTGAACTGCACCACAAACCGTGGTTCGCCGGAAAACGTCTCGATCCTCTCCTCGCCGTCTGCATCAGTTATCACCAGCGGGGTGTTCTCCTCAAACAGATGCGGGATCCTGATCTTGCCTTTCGTCCCGATAACCTCGCCGAAGTTAGTGCGCGGCTGCTCCACGCTGCTCCGCATGTGTGCGATCGCTCCACCCGGGAATTCGAGCAACCCTGAAAAAGAAGTGTCGACGCCGAAGTTGCCGGTATCGACCGCAAACCCCGCCGCTCTAACCGGCTCAGCGCTCAGGATGAAACGGGCTGCCGATACCGCATAGCAACCCGCATCCCCAAGACCGCCGCCCGCAAGCTCCGGCTTCAGCCGCACATCTGTTGACGTGTCACGGGAAGTGAACGCCAGCGCCGCCTCGAAATGGCGCACCTCGCCGACAGCGCCCTCCGCCACAAGCTCGCGCGCCCGCTGCATGTGCGGATTTAGTCGGTGAGTGAACGCCTCAACCAGCAGAACGCCGTTCGCTTTGGCCGCCGCGATCATCTCCCGAACCTCATCCATCGTTACGGCGATTGGCTTCTCGCACAGGATGTGCTTGCCAGCCTCCGCTGCCTTGATCGTCCATTCGTGATGCATCGAGTTGGGCAGCGGGTTGATCACTGCGTCGATATCGGGATCGGCAAGCAGCTCCTCGTACGAGCCATACCAGCGTTCGATACCGTTGTCCTTCGCCGCTTGCTCAGCACGCTCAGGCGTCCGGCTCGAAATTGCAACGATCTCGGAGTTGTGTGATTCCGCTGCGGCGTGCAGATGGCGGTTGATGGCTATCTGGGCTGTGCTGATAACTCCGTAGCGGACAACGTCGGGCATGGATCTTCCTTATCGAGATAATTGAGTTTGACAGCGGGGGTCAGGTTACACCGGGTTTGGGCCTGTCTTGCTGCCTGATAAAGTGCGCTTCTCACACCACAAACGGAGCCATTAAATGCCGTCCACCGACAAGCCAAATATCCTCGTCATCATGTCCGACGAACACGGGCCGATGTTCAGCTCCACGTACGGACATCCGTTGATCGACACGCCCAACATGGACCGGCTTGCGGCGCAGGGGACGACCTTCGACGCTCACTACACCAACTCGCCGTTATGTGTCCCGTCCCGGCTGTCCTTTATGACCGGCAAATTCGTCAGTACCATCCGTGGCTGGGACAACGCCACGCCGCTCTACCTGGGCGAGCTGACCTGGCCATACCTGCTTCGATCACAGGGCTACGACACCGCTCTGGACGGCAAGATGCACATGCTCGGCCGACACGCTCTCCACGGGTTTGATGAGCAGATCGCACACGACCCGCACGCCGCCAACGTCCATGCCGTATTCCCTTGGGGCGAACCGCCTAAGCCGCCGACCAACGTCCCGGATGGATACGATCTCTCCGCTCACTTTCCAAAGGCCGGTGAGGCCTGGCCGCCGGTGAAGGAAGCCGGGCCTGGGACCAGTGCGGTCATCGAGGGCGACCAGGTCTTTGAAGATGCCGCGCACGCGTACCTGCGCGACCCCGCACGCAAGGAAAACCCTTTTGCGCTGTGCGTCGGTTTCATCGCACCGCACTTCCCGTACATCGTCCCGGAGCCCTACTTCTCCAAGTACTACCCGGACCGGGTGGACATGCCAAACAACCCGCCCGGCCACCTGGAAAACCTGCCGATAGCGGCGGTGCGGCTGCGTGAGATGTTCGGACTCGCCGGGCCCTATACGGACGACGAGGTGCTGCGCGCCCGCGCTGCATACTTCGGCATGATCGAACAGCTTGATGAGCGGATCGGCCGATTGATGGACACGCTTGAGGAGACCGGGCTTGCCGAGACCACCGTCATCATTCACACGTCGGACCACGGCGAGATGGCGGGGGAGCACGGGCTGTGGCGGAAGATGTGCTTCTACGAGCAGTCCGCCCGCGTGCCGCTCCAGATCTCATGGCCGGGCCACCTGCCAGAAGGCCAGCGTATCGCCAGCGCTACCTCCAACGTCGACATCACCGCCACGATCCTTGACTTGGCTGGCGTGTCACCCGAAGAGTGGAAGTTGGACGGCGACAGCCTGCTGTCCTTGATGGACGGGGATGCGCCGGACTGGAAGGACGAGGCGTTCGTCGAGCACCTCGCACACGGGACAGACCGGCCGCGCGGCATGATCCGCTCCGACAAGTACAAGCTGTCATACAACCACGGCAGCCCGCCGGAGTTCGAGCTGTACGACCTCGAAGCCGACCCGGGCGAGTTCGACAACCTGGCTGACGACCCTCATTTACGTGAGGTCCGCAACAGCCTCCTCGCGCGCATCCTGGAAAAGTGGGGCGACGCAGACGCGATGGACGCCGAGATCAGGCAAAGCCAGAGGGCCAGGTTCCTAATGCGCGAGACCATGTCGATGGAGGACGTGGACTTTTAGCGAGACGAGCAGTTCGGAGAAGTCGTTCGGGGAAAAGAGGCGTGGTATTTGTTGAAACCCGACCCCCAGAATCCATCCGCCTGACCGTCGGTATCCATTTGGTGTGCAAATGGTGTGCTTTACGTGTGCATCTATTTCATGGGTAGCGAATCAGTTTGTTCCAGAGGCGAACAAAGGTGATTTTTCGGCGCGGATTCGGGATAGATTGACCTGACCCCCTTAAACGGTACCAGTCAATAACTTAGAGACTGGACGTTTCCAGAAGGGGGAATACATGCCAAGAAGAGGACATTCGCCAGAGCAGATCTTGAACAAGTTGAGGCAGGTAGAAGTCTCGGTGGCCAGAGGAGTTCCTGACGTTGGGTGGAGCGCACCTCGTGTTCGACCCGCCCAAGACCAACAAGGGTCACGGCGCCAGCAACAAGGGCAACTCCAAGGGCCCGAAGTCGAAAGTCGGCACGAACGATGCGTCGACCAAGGGGACGAAGAAGAAGAACACCAAGGGTGGATCAAAGCAAAACTCGGAGGACCATGATCCGTCTGAACCGGGAACAGGTACGAAGGGCGCCAGCAAGCTCGCCAAGGCAAGAAACCACGCCGAGCAGCAAGTTCTTGCAGCATGGCTGAACTTTGCCAAGGGCGCAGTTGACTGGAACAACCCGGGTGACTTGATCCAGACGGACAGTGGACCCATGACCTTTGAGGCTCTGATCCACATCGTTGAGGACATCCTCAACGACGAGGACGCCACGAAGGCAGAGCTTGACTACGCCAGGGATCTTGCCGAGTCCGTCAACAAGATGGACAAGGACAACCCTGATTGCGACACCCACACCGGTACGGGTGGCGGCAGCACGAAGGGCGATTCCACTGGTGGTTCGAAAGACACATCAGGCGGCGGGTCGAAGGACAGTTCCAAGGACAACTCAAAGGGCGGCAAGAAGGGCAAGAAATAAGTAGTCCAGCCGACCTTAACGGGAGTAAATGAGAAGGGCCGGGCGGTACTCGGCCCTTCTCGCGTCCGCTTGTTACCCTTGGCGTCACAGCCGGAGGACGATCACCGTTGACCGAACCCCGTACACACTCACACAGGCACAGGCCGCGCGAACCGATACTCGAATCGGGCGACACGCTCGATGATGACCTTCGCGTCATCGAGCACCTGGGCGGCAGCCGCAAGGTTGATAACTACCTGTGTCGCAGCAAGGAACGCGGCGAACTGGTCGCGTGCAAGGTGCTACGCCCTGAGTACCGGATCGACTGCCGTTCGCTCTCGGTCGTGTTGCGTGAGGGCGAACCGCTCCTCAAGCTCCGCCACCCCAACGTTATCGAGGGATACCGTGTTGAGCTGGAGCCGGACCCCCGGATTGTGATGCAACGGTTGCCGGGAATGACGCTGGACACGGCGTTCCTGCGTGGCAACTACGGAGCGTACAGGGTGCGGGACTTCGTAAGTGTCGCAACGCAGATCGCAGACGCTCTTACATACCTGCACTCGCAGAATCTGGTCCACCTCGACGTTAAGCCCCCAAACGTCATGTACAGCGACGGCCATGTGACGCTGTTCGACCTGTCGGTTGGCCGAGACTTCAAGCCTGAAGATCGGCTGCGTATCGACGCCGGCACGACCGACTACATGGCGCCAGAGCAAACCAACCTGAAAAACATCGGTCACTACACCGATGTGTTCGGCATGGGCGTGGTATTTTACCGGCTTCTGACGGCCGGCAAATTGCCGTACGGGTCAGAGCGACGAACGGACGAAGATGGAGAAACCGAGCACGTTCTGGTCTACGAGCCGGTCCCTACTCACCCTTCAGAACTGAACGCTGAGGTATCCAGGGCCATTGGAGACTGCGCGCTGCGTGCGCTGGCGCCGGACCCGGACGAGCGATACGCCAACCCTGAAGAGTTCAAGACCGCGCTGTTGGCGGCCGCCGGAGACTGAGATAGCAGGGACAGCATCTGTTCCAAGGTCGCCATCTTGAACGGTGCAATCCCACTAGCGGATTCTCGTATCGACGTGAGAAGCTATTCGGCGCAATGACCAACGACTCACACTCAAACGACGCATCAGACCCCGCTGCCAGCGCAAGAGGCGCCGAGCTGGCGTCTGACTACACCGTCTCGCTCCACTACGACCAGCGCATGTACAGGCAGGACATCGCCGGGTCGATCGCGCATGCCCGCATGTTGAGCAAGCAGGGCATCATCGGCGAAGAAGAAGTCGGACAGATCATCGACGGACTCGAGAAAATCCGGGTCGAGATCGAGTCCGGAGACTTCCCGTGGAAGCCGGAGCTTGAAGACATCCACATGAACGTGGAGTCCCGGTTGTTCGAACTGATCGGTGATGTTGCCGGAAGACTCCACACCGCCCGGTCCCGTAATGACCAGGTGTCCACGGACACGCGCCTCTATATGATGCAAGCCTGTAAGGACACCATCGGCGCTCTCAGGGCTCTTCAGGGCGCGCTTGTAGGCGTGGCGCAGGCCAACTTCACTACGGTCGTCCCCGGCTACACACATCTCCAGCGCGCGCAGCCGGTTCTGCTTGCGCATCACCTTCTCGCCTACTTCGAGATGTTCGACCGTGACGCCACTCGTTTTGCCGCCGCACAGGCGTCGGCTGACGTACTAACGCTTGGCAATGGTGCGATGGCCGGTGTGCCGTACCCGATCGACCGCGAGTTCGTCGCAAAAGAACTCGGCTTCTCCCGCGTCACGGCTAACTCGATGGACGGCGTATCAGACAGAGACTTCGCGCTCGACTACCTGAGCGCGGCAGCAATAAGCGCCATGCACCTTTCACGGCTCGCCGAGGAGTTCGTGATCTGGTCTTCCGAAGAGTTCGGGTTCCTTGCGCTCCCGGAAAACTACACCACCGGCTCCAGCATCATGCCGCAGAAGCGCAACCCGGACTTTGCGGAGTTGGCCCGCGGCAAGACCGGCCGTGTATACGGCAACCTGTTCGCAATGCTGACCACCCTCAAGGGCCTTCCACTGACCTATAACCGTGACCTTCAAGAGGACAAAGAGGGATTGTTTGACAGCGTCGACACGCTGCTGGCGACCCTCGACGTGTCTGCCGGAATGGTCGAGGGCGCCAACTTCAAAGCAGATCGGATGCGAGGGGCCGCCGAGTCCAGCTACGTGCTTGCGACCGACATCGCTGACTACCTGGTTGGCAAAGGCATGCCCTTCCGTGAGGCGTACGTCATCGTTTCCGCACTTTCGGATCGTTTGATCGATAGCGGCAGGTTCTTCAAGGACCTGTCGTTCGACGAATACTCAGCGGCGTCCACGCTATTTGAACGGGACGTAACGGACATCGGGGTCGACTCTTCAATAGCGTCGCGTGACGTGCACGGCGGGACCGCCCCGGGCAGGGTGAAGGCAGCGCTGGAAGAGGCGAAAAGACGACTCAAGGAGGACGGGAAGTGACTTCGGAATCCGGAAATCCCAATAAAATTGAGGCAAGTCAGGTACGGATAGCGGCGTCGATTCTCGCTGCGGACTTCTCGCAACTGGGGCGCGACATCAAGTCACTGAACGATGGCGGCTGTGATGAGATCCATTTCGATGTGATGGACGGCGCTTTCGTGCCGAACATCACCTTTGGCGCGCCCGTTCTTGAGTGGATACGTCCTCTGACGAGCCTCCCGGTGGACATACACATGATGGTCCAGGAGCCGGGGCGATTTGTGGACGACTTCGCACGGGCCGGGGCGGACTATTTCACCGTTCACGCAGAGGCATGCGCACATCTGCACGCAACCGTGCAGTCGATCAAGGCGGCCGGCATGAAAGCCGGCGTGGCGCTTAACCCGGGGACACCGGCCTCGGTACTGGACGAGATCCTCCCGGACATAGACCGCGTGCTTGTCATGACCGTCAACCCGGGATTCGGCGGCCAGCAGTTCATTACGAGTCAGCTCGCCAAGATCGCGGCGATAGCGGAACGACTGCCGTGGCGGGCAGATGGCGCGGATCTCGCCGTCGATGGCGGGGTCAAGACAGACACAGCTCCCGGCTGCGTCGAGGCGGGCGCGTCCTTGCTCATCTCCGGCACCGGCATATTCAACCACCCGGACGGCGTCATTAACGGGATCGCGGCACTGCGAGAAGCGATAGCCTCCACAGAGGCCTGATCGGCATCTCATTCCGCCCGAGACCTGGCCAAGGCCCGCCCGAAACCCGGACGCGAAAACGCACGCCTTGATCGGCGTGCGCAGTTCAGTCAGGAGCCAACTGAAGCGTCTAGCGCTTCGCCTTGAGCTCCGTCCGGAGGCAGCGAGTGCAAACGTACTCGTGGCTCTTGGGACCGTCCGGCGTCTTCCGTCGGACCAGGTTCGGCTTGAACATTCGGTTTGTCGCCCGCATCGAGTGGCTGCGTCTGTGACCGAACTGCGGACCCTTGCCGCAGGTATTGCACTTGGCCATGTCAGGAGTACCCCAATTAAATCGAGCGGATGCGTCGCCACGTGCCTGTCCGTCGGACGCGCGCATTCAGTTTGGTAAGAAAAAATCAAGAATTGGCTTGCGCCAGACCTACAAGTTACCATCCGCAGACTACCTACGACAACAATTACGAACATATTCGGGCCAGGTTTGACATCGATGTCCGGTGCCCAATCGTAACGGTCGCAGTTCCAGCAGGCAGTTTCAAAAAGAGCGCACCAGATTGACCCGATCAGAATCAGGGCACGATAACGGGGAGTGGATCGACGGCGTGGTCCTTTGCGCGCTTGTCGCCGCAGGCAGCCGCGCCGTGGAAACAAACCGTGATCAGATCAACGCCCTGAATGTATTTCCTGTGCCAGATGGTGACACAGGGACCAACATGAGCCTTACGCTTCGTGCCATTGTGGAAGAATCGGCCATTCAGCCCACACTCCACGCCGGTGATACGGCTCAACGTATGGCCAGAAGCGCCCTGCTCGCGGCCCGCGGCAACAGCGGCCTTATCTCTTCCCAGTTCTTCCGCGGGATGGCTGATGTCTCCGTAGGCCGTGACCGTATCACGCCGAGGGAGTTCGCAGCCGGCATGCGCGCCGGAGCGATCGCCGCATACGACTCCGTGCCGGACCCGCGCGAGGGCACCATGCTCACCGTGATGCGGGTCACGGCGGATACGGCGACCGAGCGCGCCGAAACGGGAGCCGGTATCGCGGACGTACTTGAAGCGGTTGTGGAAGCATCGGTCGAGGCGGTTGCACTCACCCCAACCCAGCTCGATGTTCTCATGGAAGCCGGGGTAGTCGATTCAGGCGGCTACGGCCTTTCGGTGTTTCTGGCGGGCGCGCTTGAAATGGCGCAGGGGCGAGGCGATGGCGCGACGGTGTTCCCTTCACCGGAGCCGATCGGCGTCGAACCAGATGCGCGCTCGGATACCGGGGTGCGGATCGAATTCATGGATGCGGTGCAGGAAGAAATATTCGGCTATTGCACCGTGTTCTTGATCGAGGGTGAAGGGTTAGACGTTGTTGCTATTCGAGACAAAGTGACCACATTTGGCGAGTCGGCGGTAGTCGCAGGAGACACCACCGCCGTCAAGATCCACCTGCACCCTCTGGACCCCGGCCCCGTGATGTCATACGGCGCAACGCTGGGCACTCTTGCGGGGATAACGATCCTCAACATGGATGAGCAGACCAGCGAATGGGCGGCAGGCCGGCGGTCGGACGACTTTGGCTCTCAGGATACGATCGCTGGCACTCCCGATCCCGATGCTCCCCGCCTGGATACGGCCATCGTCGCCGTGTGCGCAGGAGTCGGGCTGGAGGCGATTTTCGCTCAGGCTGGGATGGGCGCGTGTTCGTCAATACAGGGCGGGGACACGATGAACCCCAGCGTCGGTGACCTGCTGAGCGCCGTGGAAGCTGCGCCCTCAGATCGGGTTCTCCTGCTTCCCAACAACGGCAACATCGTCGCGGCTGCGTTGCAGGTCCCGGAGCTGACCAACAAGGACGTCCGGGTGGTCCAGACCAGATCGGTGCAGGCCGGAATCGCAGCGGTGTTCGCCTTCTCGACGACCGCCGATGTCGACGCCAATCTCGCCGCCATGACCGACGCAGCGATCGACGTGCGTGCGGGATCGGTGACGCGGGCTGTGCGTGACGCTGTGGTGTCTGGCCAGGAGATCAAGAACGGCGATGTTATGGCGCTACTTGACGGGGAACTTATTGCGAAAGCGGATGATCCCGTATCGGCGCTCGTCCAGATGATTCAGCAGTCCCCGGAAGACGCAGAGTTGATCACCATCTATACCGGTGGCGATCTACCGGCCGAAGACGCTGAGAGGGCGCTCGATGCGGCGCAAGCGGCGGCGGGGGAGGCCGAGGTGGAACTCGTCAGTGGAGGACAACCGCACTACGATTTTCTCATCGCGTTTGAGTAGCCGTTGGGGTGTTGAGAATGATTTGTATTATTCCGCAGAAGTTGCAGAAGCGGGGCGATAAAGGCTCGGCGTTAGGACACACAGGTCGCCGCTCCCCCGGCGGCGCGATAACCTGTGCGTGATCCCCACGGTTGACGCTGGCATAAGACCCGAATCTGCTAACCGCATCGGCCACTAAAACCCGATCGTTGAAACCTGATCGCTGAATCGAGGACTGCATGAGTATCGCTATCGTCACGGACAGTACGGCCGATCTCCCAAAGGACGTCGTCGAAAAGCACGGAATTACCGTGGTCCCTCTGAATGTCCGCTTCGGGATGGAAGAGTTCAAAGACGGAATCGATATCGACAACGACGAATTTTACCGTCGCCTTCAGATTGAATCTGAACTCCCGACCACCTCACAGCCTTCGCTCGGCGACTTCGCCGAGGTGTACCGATCCCTCCTCACAGAACACGACGGCATCGTCTCGGTCCACATCTCGGGCAAGTTGAGCCAGACCATAAACTCCGCCGTTCAGGGCGCACGTGAGGTCGATGACGGTGGCGAGAAGATAAAGACGATCGATACGGGTCAGGCGACGATCCCCCTCGGGCTGATCGTGATCGAGGCCGCGAATGCCGCTGCATCCGGGGCGGACCTGGCGGGGGTCGTCGGGGCCGTCGAAGACGCCATGAGCCGGGCCCGGTTCTACGGCCTGGTCGATACGCTTGAATACCTGGTGAAAGGCGGACGGATCGGACGCGCCAAGGGTTTCATAGGCGGACTGCTCAAAGTCACCCCGATCATCACTCTTGAAGACGGCGAATCCTCTCCAGTAGCAAGCCCGCGGACGCGTCGGAAGGCGCTCGCAAAGCTCAAGGAGCTTGTCGAAGAGGCGGCCCCGTTCGATCAACTTGCAATGCACTACTCGACCGAACCCGAAGAGATAGACAAGCTCGCGGCAGATCTTGCCCACCTCGCGCCTGAGGGCGGGGTGATGATCTCACAGATCGGCGCAGTGGTCGGTACCTACGCCGGCCCGGGCTCGCTCGGCGTGGGATTCATCCGCAAGAAATCCGGCTAATTACGGTGCCTCGACGAACCAGCACACCGCGCCCGCGGCGCAACGCCCGTGAATCGCTGTTGCGCATTCTGGAGCTGGAGGCGAAGCGCGGCTTCGAGGACGCAGCGGTCGCGGGAGGGCTGGACCTGTTCCTGGAAGCCAACCGGGCCGATCTTGCCCCGCTGGACATGCCGAAATCGTACGCATCGCTCTCCGTGAAGAAAAGGGAGGAGTGGGCGAGGGCAGCTCGTGCGTCGGTCGAGGCTGCCCCACCAAAGGGGGATGGTGCCGATCCGCCTCGTTCAACGGCGAAACGGGCCACAACTCACCCGGCCCGGCCAGCGAAAAGTGCGAAAAAGCCGGGAACCCGAACGCGTAAAAAACCCGCCCCAAAAAAAGTTCCGACAGGGCCAGTCACCCTGGATACGTCTATCGAAGACCTCCCATTTATCACAAAGACCAACCACTCCCGGTTCAAGCGACTCGGGGTGCAGGATCTGCGTGGGCTGCTCAGGATGTATCCGACGAGGCATCTGGACTACTCCAACATCGGCAACGTAATCGACCTGGTCTACGGTGAAGAGATGAGCGTGGTCGTGACGGTCACGTCGGCGTCCACCGCCAACATCGGCAGGCGCGGCGCTGCACGCATCACCGCCCGTGACGACACCGGAATCGTTGGCATCACATGGTTCGAGCAGCCCTATCTTTCACAACAGCTACGGCCGGGCACGCGGATCGTTATCAGCGGGAAGGTGGAGGCGTACAGGGACCGGGCGCAGTTCCAGAATCCGGAGTACGAGATTATTCGGGGCGACAACCTGACCCATGCCGGAAATCTTCTGCCGATCTACCCGTCTACCGACGGGATGTACCAGCGAACCCTGCGCACCGCGGCGAGGAATGCACTGGACTCAGGATTGACACTGCTGGAGGAACATCTCGATCCGGACATCCGCAAGCGCAACGTGCTGCCCGGGCTGCGGGACGCCGTCCAGTGGATGCACCACCCGGACACGATGGAACAGTGGCACGAGGCCCGGAGGCGGCTTGCGTTTGACGAACTGTTCATCAACCAGCTCGCCGTGCAGCGCCGGAAACGCGAGTGGCGTGAACGGGCGGACGGCGTTGCCATACAACCGAACCACGAAGTTCTGAAGTCGTTCCTTGAGACGCTTGATTTTGAGCTCACAGATGACCAGGACGCCGCGCTCAAGACCGTGCTCTCTGACATCTCGGCCGAGGTGCCTATGGGTCGTCTCCTGCAGGGCGAGGTGGGTAGCGGGAAAACCATCATCGCCGTAATAGCGTTGCTCGCAGCCGTGGCCTCGGGTCACCAGGGGGCGATGCTGGCGCCGACAGAGGTGTTGGCGGAACAGCATTATCTATCACTGCGCACCCTCTTTAACGCCGTGCCGATCGCCGGAGAACAGGCGTCGATGCTGGAACCGGATGAGCCGGATTCCGGAAGCCAGCAACGCCACGGCGGCGACCCCGTCATCGAGGCGCAGGTTCCTGGGCTGGATTCGCCGATGCGGATTGGCCTGTTGATCGGCAGCCACACGGCCCGCGTAAAGCGTGAGGTGCAGGCGAAGATTGCGTCCGGCGAGATCGACATCATCGTCGGCACCCACGCCGTGATCCAGGAGGCCGTGCAGTTCAAGGCGCTCGGCCTCGCCGTTGTGGACGAGCAGCATCGTTTTGGCGTCGAGCAGCGCGCTGTCCTTGGCGATCAGCGTCCGCGCCCGCACCTACTCGGCATGTCCGCAACGCCGATACCGCGCACGCTGGCGCTGACTGTATACGGAGACCTGGACCTGACGACGCTCCGCGAGCTACCCGGCGGCCGGAAACCGATAACAACACTGTGGGCGCGTACCGCTGGACAGCGATCAGACGCCCACAAGCTGGTGATCGACGAGGTGGCCGCGGGACGTCAGGCATTCGTCGTGTGCCCGCTGATCAACGAGTCTGAGGAGATCCGCACCCGGTCCACCGTTGAGGAGTACGAGTACCTTTCAAATGGCCCGTTCTCTGACCTGAACGTGGGGTTGCTGCACGGCCGTTTGCCCCTGGCCGAGAAGCAGCAGGTGATGGACCGATTCAGGGCGCGCGAGATCGACGTACTGGTCGCAACCCCGGTGATCGAGGTCGGCATCGACATCCCGAACGCCACCGTGATGCTGATCGAGGGAGCGGAGCGTTTCGGCCTATCCCAGCTCCATCAGTTGCGCGGGCGAATCGGGCGTGGCGGGTACGCCAGCAAGTGCATCCTTCTCTCAGACGAACCAAGTGCGGACGCCCGAGAGCGGATGGGCATTATCGAGCGGACCTCTGACGGCTTCGATCTTGCCGAAGAGGACCTGAGGTTGCGGGGACCGGGCGACTACATCGGCACGCGCCAGAGCGGTTTCGCAGACCTGGTCATCGCCTCGCTTACGGACGCCGATCTGCTGGCGATGGCGCGGGCCGAGGCTGTCGACGTGATAGCCGAGGACCCGGGCCTTGAAGATCCCGGTCATGAGGCGCTGGGTCGAGAGCTGGACCGCATTCTGAGCGGCCGTGTCGCCGAGTTCTCCTGACCGCGTACGCTCGGAATAAGCCCCTGTATCATTCGCTTTTCATTGCAGAAAATTTAGCGTGATGATTTAGGCAAACAGGAGCAACCCTTGGCAGGCAGACTTACTGGTCAAACGGCGCTCATCACCGCGGCCGGACAGGGGATCGGCCGGGCCACAGCGCTGGCCTACGCAGACGAAGGTGCCACAGTCTGGGCGACCGATATCAACCCGGTAACGCTGGGGTCGTTAGACGCCACCCCGGGCATAACGACGCGGGTTCTCGATGTCACGGACACCGTCGCCATCCGGGCCATCATTGATGAGATCGGAACGCCGGATATCTTGTTCAACTGCGCCGGGTTTGTCGCCGGCGGCAACATCCTCGAGTGCTCGGACGAAGACTGGGACTTCTCGTTCAATCTGAACGTACGGGCGATGTTCCACATGATGCAGGCGGTCCTTCCCGGAATGGTCGAGAAAGGCGGGGGTAGCATCATCAACATGTCGTCCGTCGCGTCCAGTCTGCAGGGCGTCGTGAACCGTTTTGTGTACAGCGCAAGCAAGGCCGCGGTTCTAGCAAGACCAAATCGGTTGCTGCGGACTTCATCGGGCAGGGCATCCGGGTCAACGCAATCGCCCCCGCCACGGTCCAGACGCCGTCGCTAGATGACCGCATCAACGCATCGCCAGATCCGGTGCAGGCCCGGAAAGACTTCATCGCCCGCCAGCCGATGGGGAGACTCGGTAATCCAGAAGAGATAGCGTCCCTCGCCGTGTACCTGGGATCGGACGAGACGGAATACATCACGGGCTCGGTACAGGTGATTGATGGCGGCATGACCCTCTGATCCAGGCTTCCTGGGTCAGAGGAAATTACCGGTTTCGTCCCCAACGGATTAGGATGCGGGCCGCACGATGGCGTGCATGTCCGCATAAAACAGCAACTCCGCGTACGGCCACGGGCAACCTTGATATCAAGAGTTCTGCCTCGAATGGCCGCCAGCTCCAAAGGACAGGGAAATCAGCCAGCTCTTTTCGTCTTATAAATTGCGAGACGTAGAGTTTCCGAACAGGCTCTTCGTCGCACCCATGTGCCAGTACTCGTGCGAGGACGGCGTGCCGAACCAGTGGCACATGGTCCATCTTGGAACCCGGGCTGTTGGCGGCGCCGGGATGGTGATGACTGAAGCGGCTGCGGTAAATCCAGAGGGACGCATCAGCCCCTCGGACGCCGGTATCTGGAACGATGAACAGGCGGAAGCTTGGAAGCCGATCACCAGTTTCATCTCCGAGAACGGCTCGGTTCCGTGCATTCAGCTCGCGCACGCTGGTCGCAAGGCCTCACGTGAAGCCCCGTGGCGCGGCAGCAGTCTAATAGGGACCGAGGACGGTGGATGGCAGCCGGTCGGCGCTTCCCCGGTACCATTTGACGAGGGCTGGGCGACGCCGGACGAACTGAGTGAGTCAGATATCGATGCCCGCGTCGATGACTGGCGTGACGCGGCGCAACGCAGCCTGTACGCCGGATTCAAAGTCGTCGAGCTGCACTTCGCACACGGCTACCTTGCTCACACATTCCTGTCACCGCTTTCGAATCATCGTGAAGATTCGTACGGCGGCAGCGCAGAAAACCGTGCACGCTTCCCCCTGAGGATCGTAGACGCAGTTCGTGAGGTGTGGCCGGAGAACCTCCCACTTCTCGTCCGCATCTCATCCACGGACTGGGTCGAGGGCAGTGGTTGGGATGTGCCCGACGCGGTTGAGTTCTCGAAATCTTTGAAAAAGCACGGAGTTGACCTGGTCGATTGCTCCTCCGGGGGAGTTTCGCCCCATCAGCAGATGACGCTCCGGCCGGGCTACCAGGTGCCGTTCGCCGATGCCGTCCGCTCTGGCGCAGGGATGCCTACCGGTGCGGTGGGCCTGATCACAGAGTCGGCGCAGGCCGAAGAGGTGCTTACTTCCGGTAAGGCCGACGTGATCTTCCTGGCGCGTGAGCTCCTGCGCAACCCGTACTGGCCGCGACACGCCGCGATAGAACTTGGCGACGACGTGGATTGGCCCAATCAGTACGCCCGATCAAAACCAGGGTTCTAACCGAAGAACCGGTCCAACAGGAAAGGCCAAAACTAAATGTCCAAACTTGTACAGGGCGACAAACTGCCAACGATCACATTTGACCTCACCGACGGCGAAACGCTCACGATGCCGGACGAGATGCCCGGAAGGTACGTCGCGCTTCTTTTCTATCGCGGAAACTGGTGACCGTACTGCCGCCGGCAGTTAGCCAGCTACGAAGCGGAAAAGGATGAACTCGCCGCGCTCGGAGTCGGTGTTGTCGCCGCTACGACAGGCGACAAGAAATCGACCATCGAGATGGCTAAAGAATACGGACTCACTATGCCGATCGGGTACGGTGTTACGGACGAGATGGCGGCTGAATTTGATCCCTGGTACGGGGACGACCACCACGGCCACTACCATCAGCCGATGGAGTTTCTCATCAGCCGTGGCGGAAATATCTTTGGCGCGATGTATGCAACCGGACCGATAGGACGCATGGCCGTAGATGAGGTGATCTACTCGGTTACCGGCCGGGAACAGCGTCGACTCAATCCGTCTAACTAACCCGGCCTGAGTTTCCGTAACAAACTAGGGAGGGCACATTGGTCAAGCTGGTGCAGGGCGATAAACTTCCGCAAATCACATTAAATCTGATCGATGGCGGCTCGCTCACATTGCCGGAAGAGATGCCAACGAGGTACGTAGCGCTTCTTTTCTATCGCGGTAACTGGTGACCATACTGCCGCCGGCAGTTAGCCAGCTACGAAGCGAAGAAAGACGAGCTTGCTGAACTCGAAGTCTCGGTAATTGCTGCAACGTCCGACGATAGGGAATCAACCGTAAAAATGGCAGAAGAGTGGGGGCTCACTATGCCGATAGCTTACAGCGTGACTGAGGATCAAGTGAGCGGATTTGATCCCTGGTACGGGGATAACGATCACGGTCACTTCATACAACCCATGGAGTTCCTCGTAAGCCGAGGGGGATCGGTTTACGCCTCGATGTACGTATCCGGCCCAATCGGTCGTATGGCGGTAGAAGAGGCCATCAACGGATTCATTTACCGAATCAATCGAAGAAAGACGTTGTCCGGGCAGAGTACATAAAGGCTCAGAGGGGTCGGGTATCAAAAAAGGGGAGCGCATTGCGCTCCCCTTTTTTGATCACCAGATCAAAGATCAGGCAGGATTCTTGCGCGGGCGGCCCGGGCGTCGCCTCTCTTCTTTGAGGGCGAACAGGACCTTATTCCCGGAGATTGCAGCCTGGAGGTTCTTCCCGGCCGCCTTCCCGGCATACATTACGCGGGCCCGGACTTTCTGCGAGGTCTGTCCCGGCTCAACCACTACCGCCTTCGCAGCGCCTGGAACCAGCGAATCAATCGCTTCGATCAGCTCTTGAGTCTCGGGCGAGCGAACTCGTCCGCGGCGTTGAGCCGTCTTCAGCGTATTCAGATCAGCTTCTTCGATTCGCATTCTTAGCTCCGTCAAATAAGACAAATATCATCGTCAGCAATTCGTGACGACATTAAGACATTACCGCAGCAACGTTATTTTAGTCAATCTATTAACCGTCAATATCTAGTAATTAATTCAGCCATGATTTACCCGAGTTGACATAGGAGCTACCATGGGACGCCGAAAATTGATCGCATGATGTATCCCATTTGCGACACATGACCGATCAAGAGCCTACGAGAGACTTACGTATCGAGATGAGGAAAGCTAAACGATTGCACTTCAAGCTCAGGAACTCCCCACGGAAACTGTATGAGAGCAGCGCGAACTCTATAAACCCGTTGTGCTAGACAGCCACAAATATTGGGACCAATAATATGCGGATAATTGAGTCAATTGAACTAGTACCGGAACTCTTTCCCATCTGACTTTTTCATTTGACATGAGAAAGGCAGACGGTTCCGTGAATTAGATGTCGAGTTCTCGTTGATGGCATAACTGTTTATCATGTGGGTATGAACATTGCGCAACTCACTACATTTGTCGCCGTCATAGAGACCGGGAGTCTGACCTCTGCAGCGCGCAGAACTGGCGTGACACAGCCCGGCGTCACCCGCCAGATGCAGCGCCTTGAGATGGAACTTGGCGTGACCTTACTTGAGCGGATGCCCACCGGCGTCCGCAGCTCACCAGAGGGGGAGCGATTTCTGGCGTTTGCACGTGAAACGCTTGAGGGATATGCGGAGTTAATTGGGGCGATTCAGGATCCGACCACACCGCTCGAAGGCCGCTTAAGAATCATCGCAAGCACAACCCCGGGCGAATATCTTGTACCGGAACTTGCGACGACGTTCTCACAGAGTCATCCCGCGGTCACGACCGAAGTTTTCGTTACCGACTCGACCGTCGTTATCGACGAGATGCTCGAGAGGCGATGGGACATCGGATTTGTCGGCAGACCGACGGACCACAGGAGGCTTGCGTGCACTCCGATCGCGACGGATGAGATAGTCCTCGCCGTTCCCGGCGACCATCCCTTTGCTAAGCAAGAAGATGTGTCGTTAAAGGAACTCGCCCGGGTGCGGATTATCGAACGAGAAGGCGGCTCCGGTACCTGGCTGACCGTGCAGGACCAATTGCACGCACTGGGCCTTGAGATTCCCGCTTACGACGCCTCGATCGTTCTTGGAAGCACCCAGGCCATCGTATCCGCGGTCGATGCAGGTCTTGGAGTGGGATTCGTCACCAGGCGGGCGCTGGAGCGGCATGACGCCTCCCGGGTAGTTGGAATGCGCATCACGGAATCGCGCTTCATGCGGAGCCTGTATATGGTCCACGAGCAGGGCCGCCTGCTCCCGAGGATTGTGAGATCATTTCGGGACCACGTGCTGGAAATGCAGATGGATGCCCCGGTCCCGGAACTCGCGTAACGTCACAAACGGGATAGGCGCGTCTACGAAGACGCGGTTTCGGCTTCCTCGACGGCCGCTTTTTCGGCCGCTTTCTTGCGTGAGAGGTAGCTAAATAGCGCGCCGAGGGTCACGCCAAACCACGTGTACGGCACGATCACGATCGCCATAACAATCAAAAAGATACGAACGGATCCGCCGACGTCGAATATATACAGGGCGCTCAGGGCGATGGCTACCGGCAGCAGCATCATGCCGGCGACCAGCAGGCCAAACTTGACGATCTTGTCCTCGTCAGCCTTCGCGATCCCGCCGCCAAAGTAACCGGCCACGAACGGCCCAAACCAGATCGCTACCCAGTGAAATACGGGGATCGCAATCGAACCGATCATGATCCCGAACCCGATCAGTGCTCCCTTAAGCATTCCCTCTCCTGAGAAGTCGGTTTAGGCCGCGAACCATCGAGTGCTGGCCATCCTTCTTCAAGTTTACGTCGAGCTTTCTTGTCCCGAGCACAGACCCCCCTGGACTTCCTGGGGGGAGTTGCCTGTTCGTGTCTCAGTTCTCGGGATCAGTAACCCTTACCGGCGTCAGCCTGGTGCATCAGATCCTCGCCGTTCAGGTAGTGACGAAGGTTGTCGACAACGATCTGACGGCGTCCCTCGTACATCTCTGGCGTCTGCGCGGATGAGTGCGACGAGATCAGCGCGTTGGGGTGGCTCCAGAGCGGACTGTCGGCGGCGGGAGGTTCCGGATCGGTTGCGTCCAGTGCGACCCCGGCTAGGTTTCCGGCGATCAGCGCATCCGACAGATCACCCTCGTCGACGATCCCGCCGCGTGAGATGACGATCAATGACGAAGTGGATTTCAGCAGCGCGATCCGCCGGGCGGTGACGGTCATGCTTGTCTCCGGCAAGAGCGGACACGCCACTACCAGCCAGTCTGAGGCACGGAACAGATCGTCCAGCCGGTCGAGCCCCCAGATATCTACTCCCGGGACATCATCGTCCGGTCCGGGATCGACGGCGATCACCTTCATGCCAAATCCAAGCGCCCGTCGGGCGATCGCGCGGCCGATCATTCCGAAGCCGTAGATGCCCATGACGCTTCCAGACACCTCGACGTGGTCATACCCGTTGGTGTCCCATTCGCCCTTCGCCTGGTCGTTTAGCATCTTCTTCGCGTTATGCGCTAGAGACAGGAGGAACAGCATCGTGTGATCCGCCATCGGCTCCGTGTGCGGACCGCGGGCGTTGGTGATCGGAATCCCGGACGCCTCGATATCTCCGAGCGCTTCGACGTTGTCGATTCCTGTGCCGATGCAGTGCACCCATTTCAACCCACCTCCGGCGCTAAACACCTTCTTACTCGGCCAGCCGAGAAACACCTCTGCATCCGCCACCTCCCGGATCATCTCTTCTTCGGAAAGCGCCAGAACAAAATCGGTATCCGGGAACGTGTCACGCAATCGCTCCACGAACTCGACGCCAAGGTGATCACTTCCGAGGACTACTTTCATCATCTGCTCCACAATTTTCAAATCAGCGATTGCCGGTTGCTGGTTAGTTTTCTTCTACCAATATCTCTTCCAGGCGGTCGGCGATTATACGCTCTTCGCCCGACTGCACGTTGACCATGACGATATTAATCTCGTCGTCGTACCCACCGGCGCCGACATGGATCGCTGGATCGCCGGCAAGTAAGGCCGCACGCACCTCGTCCGGGGCCGGACCGTCCCAGTTACTCTCAAAATAGATCACCGCCTGAGGTCCCTGGCGGTTGGGATCGCCGTCTTCAAGTATGATCCGCAATCCGTCGATGCCCCTCAAGCGCTCGACGATGTGCTCCGCTCCGGCACGCCAGCCAGCCCAGACCGCTTCATGGTCCGTATCGGTAAAAATCTGGAGCGCCGTTACTAACCCCACGATGTCCTCTTTGGACGCCTTTGCGGAGCGGCCAACCCCGGCGCGCGTTCCACGCGAGTTCAGATGGTTCTCGTAAGCCGCCAGAACGAGATCTTTCCGCCCGACAAGCATGCCCGAGCCCTGAGGCCCGCCGATCCCCTTGCCTCCGCTGTACCCGACCATATCTGCGCCTTCGCTAATGAAGCGGGTCAAATTGTCGGCCGGGGGCACCTCCGCCGCTGCGTCCACGATGACCGGGACGCCATGCTCGCGTGCGATCGCTGCGGCTTCTTTGAACGGCATCGGATCGCGCATAAACGGCGCTGCGATCCATGCCATGGCACAGGACTGATTGCTAAACGCCTCTTCAAGCCGGCTCGGATTGCCGTCGGTTGTGAAATCCCCTGAATCGCTGGGATCAGAGGGCCCCCAGCGGACGATCGTCGCCCCGGCGATCTCGTAGTTACTATCGTAGTGATTCCCGTGACCATCGAAGAGGATCACCTCGTTCTTCATCCCGCTCGAGTCCGGTAGCCGGTCGATTTTTAAGGGATCGTCGCCGGCCATACACGCCGCGGCCATCAGGACATTTGATGCAGCCGCGCCGCCCGTGACAAAGCCGGCCTCGGCTCCACATGCTCGTGCAAGCACCTCGCCAGCCGCGGTCTGAAGAGCCCGCAGATCGACGAACGCCGTTGACGCCTCCTCCATCGCTCGGAGGATCTCCGGCGCCATCAGGCTGCCGCCCAGCGCAGTGAGCCAGCTTCCGGCGTTGATGATGGGCTTCACTCCAAGACGTGCGTACACGCCGGGAACGGTATTGCCCAGAGCACGTCCGGCATCTGACGAACCTGGCCGTTGAGACGACGTCACTGTGTGACCCCTCCGGTCTGAACTTCTCTGAACTACTTGGGCTTGCGGCCGTGCCTCAATGATTTGCGGGCAGGGCGAAGAAGACGTGAGTCTACGACGAAGAGTCGTCCAGGTGGTCTGGAGACGCCCGGGGATTCAGAAACCGTGATCCCCCCGATACCGGATAAGAGTCGGGAAAGCGTCAAGACATTCCTGGACCGGGAACCCTCGTACAAACGGCGGGTATGGTCCCTCAGTTGCTACACGTTTCCGCTATCCGGTTCCGGAATGTTCTGGGGGCTCGGACACCCGCGGCTCCGGTAATTCGGTGCGCTGATCTGAGGTCGTCGGCCGGTCGATCGGGATACGGAAATAGAACTCGGATCCTTCCGGAGATGTGTCGAAACCGATCTCGCCGCCGTGTGCCTCGATGAACCCGCGGGCGATAGCCAGGCGGAACCCGCGCACCTCATTGGACTTCAGACTTTCCTGACTCGCCCGGGAGTACGGATCAAAAACATAAGGCTCGTCTTCGGGCGCGATCCCCGTGCTCTCGTCACGAACGCGTATCTCATACGCCCGGTTAAACACGCGACCGGAAGCGACGATTACTGCGCCCCTTGGTGACATCAGATGGGCGTTCATGAGCAGGCTGTGGATCACCTGGACCAGCCTTCCATGGTCGGCCCACAGTTCGGTGCCCGGGTTATCGAGTCGAAGTTTGACCACCTGATCCTGCCGCGCCAGCACCGGCTCGACTGACGCCAACGCCGTGTCCACGACATTGGATACACGGACAAGCTCCCGTTCCAGTTGGATCGTTCCGCGTTGCATGTCGATCAGGTCCACGAGATCGGTGAGTTCCTCGCCCAGCGTGTCCAGCCGGTCAACGCCGCGGCCCATGACGCCCATGAGGCGCTTGAAGGTAAAACTATCCAGGTCCGACGGCGCGGTGGAGTGGAAGTGAGAAGATCCTTGGCACCCAACACCGCGCTGAGAGGGGTGCGGAGCTCGTGTGCGACGGTTTGAAGCACCCGCATTCGGGCATCCTCTTCGGTCTTCCGCTCCGTGATGTCTCGAAGCGTAATCACTGAACCCTCTTGCCCAGACAACGGGGCTGTTACCGCTTCCGTCGGGAAGGTGGCCCCGTTGGCGCGGCGTGCGTCGATCTCGATATCTCGTCCGGTCGACGCGGATACTTCCGAAAAATCAGATTCGATCTCGGACCATCACGGTACGAGTGCATTGAGCGTCATATTTTCGAGTCGTCCGGCGGGATAGCCGAACATCGATACCGTCCGGGCGTTAACGCCGGTGATGTTGCCCGCGGTATCGATAGTGATCACGGCATCTCTGCTGGAGTCGAGAACACTCCGCAACCGTGTCTCGCTGGACACCAGATCTTCTGCCAGACGAGAACTCTCTATCGCCGTAGCTATCTGGTGGGCCACGCGTTCCAGCCGGTCAAGATCCGCTGTCCCGTAAGTGGCGGCTGCGTGGGCCTCTACACTGATCGTACCGACCACACGATCTCCTGAGATCAGTGGAACCGCCATGGACGTGTGTTGTCCGGTACTCTCGCCGCCGTACATTGCGCCGCTGCGCTGAGAAATCACATCGGACAGATCAGAATCTAATGTCTGGCTTGAGCCGCGGGAGCGGCCGAGTGCGGACTCACTGTGTGAATATATATGTTCCAGGCGACCCGTAGCAGGGTCAAAGCGGTTCATCGAAATACGTCGGTATGGCACCAACTCTTGTACAAGTAGGGCGAACGTTCCGTACACTCGTCCAAGTTCAAGTGTTGATCCGATAATACGGCTCATCTCGGCCAGGATCGCGCGCTCCATGGCCAGGTCCTCGGCCTCGTCTCGTGACCTGTTGAGCCTCGCCATTAGCCACAGCGTGAGCCCCATCATCGTCGTCAGGAAAAGCACACGGAGCGGCATCTGCTCAACGGCGTAGTAATCGAGTGGCCAGAACCAGAGCGCCGTCGCGCCGCCATCCAGACGATGAACACAGTCCCCTGGATTACACCGAGCGGCCAGCCCTGGCGGATCACGGCTACTACGACCACCGGAAACATGATCAGGTAAATGGCTGTGGGTTCCGGCTCATCCGCCAGCCCCGCAGTTACAACCGCCCATGTCAGCAGGAGTGCCGCAGTATCAAGCGTCAGGCCGAGGAAGAAGGCGGCGTGCACGCGGTCTTTACAACAGAAGCCCGGCGATCAGGACGTTGTAGATCAGGACGACTGCAACAGCCCACAGCATGAAAGCGAACGGCGGCGTTCCGCGCAGGAACGCCACGACGCCGATCCCGGCTGAGATGACGAGCATCGCACGACCCGCGACCCACGCCCATTCAGCGATCAGCGACGGTCTGACGCCAAACCACGCCGCACCCCGCTTAAGTGTGCGCTCCAGTCCGCCCTCAATTCCGTTGACGGACTCTATTGTTGGATCATCGACCATCTGTACCTGCCGAGAGGGCCAGTTGACTACAGCGGGCGAAAGCCCCATAACCCTGGCCAGCGACAGCTTCCACTATTCCTGTGTGCGGATGCACGAGTGGTTCGTGCCGAATCGGTGGAGGATCGGTAATCGTTGCCGCCCCGAGACTTGACTCCGGTCAGGACTGGATCGAGTAACCGCCGTCGACCGGAATCGCCGTGCCGGTCACGAAGTCGGACGCTGTTGAGGCCAGGAACACGGCTGTTCCGGCCAGCTCATGCGGCTGACCCCATCGTTGCGCTGGAGTACGCGCCCTGATCGTCTCGTAGCGCTCCGGCACGTTGACACGAAGCGTCTCCGTCATATCGGTCGCGATCCAGCCCGGAAGGATTGAGTTCACCTGGATGTTGTCCTTCGCCCACGCCGATGCGCATGCCTTTGTGAACTGAACGACTCCGCCCTTGCTGGCCGCGTACGGGGCCAGAGTCTCGTGAGCGAAGATCGACATCATTGAGCCGATGTTGACCACCTTTCCGCCGCCACGTTTCACCATCTCCGGGTACGCCGCTTTGGACATCAGGAAGACGCCGGTCAGGTTCACGTCGATAACGGTCTGCCACTCTTCGAGGTCGAGTTCATGTGGCAGTTTGCGGACGTTGACGCCCGAGTTGTTGACCAGGATGTCCAGCCCACCGAACTGATCGACGCAGGCTGCGACCGCGGCGTTCACGCCGTCGCCGTCCGTCACATCGCAACTGATGCTCATGGCCTTGATTCCAAGAGCCTTAAGCTCGGCGACCGCCCCGGCGCTCTTGTCCTGGTTGCGCGCCGCAACTGCGATGTTGGCGCCCGCCTGGGCCAGCCCGATCGCGATGCCTTTGCCTATCCCGCCGTTTCCGCCGGTGACCAGCGCAACTTTGCCTGATAGATCGAACGGTGCGCTTGCCATCGGACGCCGGGCCTTTCTTATCTGGATTGGTTCATGTCTGACATGATCTGGAAATGACCTGGGAATCAAGCCATAGCAGGGGACAGCATTATGCCTGTCAGAATTTCTCACGAGATAACTAACCGGGAAGCGCCCCGAGCAGATAACATTGCTCCGCCATCACATGCCCGCGAGATCAGGAGAAAAGATGTCTAACCCACGCGCCCTGGACGGGGTCACAGTGCTCGACGCGACACAGATCCTGGCCGGACCCTTTTGCACGATGCACATGTCAGACATGGGCGCGAACGTCATCAAGGTGGAAAAACCGGGTGGTGGGGATGACACCCGACGCATCGGGCCACCCTTCATAAACGGCGAGTCTGCGGCGTTCTTGCAGCTCAATCGCAACAAACGCAGCATCGTCCTGGATCTCAGGGCGGGAAAAGGCAAAGAGACCTTCAAGCGGCTCGCCGAGAAGTCAGACATCCTGATCGAGAACGGTCGCCCGGGCGCGATGGACAGGTTAGGGCTCGGCTACTCAGACATATCGGCGGTAAATCCGGCGATCGTTTACTGCTCAATATCGGGCTTCGGACTGTCCGGCCCGTACGCATCCCGGCCGGGTTTCGATCTGATTGCGCAGGGCATGAACGGCCAGATGGCGATCAACGGTGATGTGGGCGGACCACCGCTCAAGGTCGGCGTGCCCATCGCAGACCTTAACGCAGGCATGTTTGCGCTCCACGCGATCGAGGCCGCGTATATCTACCGCCTTCGAACAGGGAAGGGCCAGCATGTCGAGACCTCACTGCTTGAGGCGGGTCTGGCGTACACGGTGTGGGAGACAGCTTTCTACTTTGCGACAGGCGAAGTGCCGCCGCGTATCGGCTCCACGCACCGGCTCATCGCGCCATACCAGTCGTTCGCCACGAAAGACGGCCACATGAATGTGGGCGCAGCCAACCAGAACAACTGGGTGCGATTGGCGAACGCTATCGGGCGATCAGACCTGCTTGAAGATGCCCGCTTCGACAGCAACGCCTCACGACTTGAGAACGTAACAGCGCTCCGCGAACAGCTTGACGCCACGTTCCAGACGAAGACCACCGCCGAGTGGCTGCCGATCCTCGACGAGGCAGGCACGCCCGCCGGCCCGATTTTCGAGATGGACGAGGTGTGGGCAAACGAACAGATCCTTGCACGAGACATGGACGTGATCACCGAACACCCGGTCGCCGGACCGGTCCACAACATCGGAATCGCCGTAAAGATGCACGGCACTCCGGGGCGGATCGAATCAGCGGCGCCGATGTTGGGCGAGCACACCAACGAGATCCTGGAGTTCGCCGGCTACACCCCGGAAGAGATCGAAGAGCTCACATCAACCGGAGTAGCAGGCCCGGAAGCCGGCGCGAAGAAGTAAACTGCCAATCCCACGCCACCCTACCTTGTGGCTCTCGTAGGGGCGTATGGCAATACGCCCTCACGCTCTCCCACATAACCCACCCTGGGACTTTCGAAGGGTCGATAGTGCGCCACAAGTCATCCTGAGGAGCTTGCGACGAAGGATCACGCCGCTGGATGACGGCTGCACGTCAGACCTGCTGCGCACGACAACAGGCGAGATCCTTCTCCTTCCCCGGAAGGATCAGGATGACTTGCTGTAGACGTGCGTCTTGAACGTGACCAAACACAGCGACGCGTCCCACTCTCCGGCAACAACCCACCCTGAGGCTCTCGAAGGGTCCGTAGTGCGACAACGCGCCCCCTCTCCCAGCGGGAGAGGGTTAGGGTGAGGGAGAACACTCGCCAACCAACTACACAAGAAATAAACAGGAACCTCAGTGCCACCCCAACAGCCACCACGCGCAGTCACATTCGACCTCTGGCTAACCCTGATGTTCGAAGAAAGCACAGGCCGCCATGAACTGCGCGCCAGAGAAGGCGTGCAGGCGCTGAGCGACGCCGGAATCTCGGTCGAACCACAACAACTCGGCGACGCCATCAGGACGGTCGGCAGAGAGACCAGCGCTGATCACGACCGCGGCTTTGACAGGACCTTCACCGAGCGTATGCAACAGATCCTGGACGCCGCCGATCTGGACGCCCGCGCGTCAATCAATAACGAACAGTTCGAGGCCTTCTCCCGCGCAATCGACGAGCCATTCCTCGTCCACTCACCGACCATCTACCCGGCCGCACAGAGTGTGCTGAGCGCCATCAGAGAGATGGGCGTTCGCACGGCACTGATCTCGAACGTCGGTTCAACTTCGCCCGGCGTCTACCGGCGCTACCTCGAAAGAGAAGGCGTCGGCCAGTACCTCGAATACCTGACCTTCTCAAACGAAATCGCCTCGGCAAAACCGGCTGCGAAGATGTTCACCCACACACTGGAACAACTTGGCGTGGCGCCCGAAAACGCACTGCATGTTGGCGATAACCTCCACGCCGATGTCGGTGGCGCCAAAGACGTCGGCATGTCGGCGGTGTGGATACAGGGCTACGACGATCGAAAGCCGCGCGTGCAACCGGACTTCACGATCTCAGGTCTGGACGAACTGCCCGCGGTGGTTGAAAGATGGCTGATCTCCTGATCGCCGACTCCTAGAACTAACCGCCGTTGCGTGCCTGTGACGCCCACCACGCGGCTCCGTACATCACCCCGAGCTGGACCGCCGTCAACACTACGAGAATCAATGTGGCGGCAAACCAGAATCCCTGCGGGAACAGCCGCAGCAACAGGCTTTGAGACGGACTCAACTTCCAGAAATCGTTCCTGAACACCACCTCGTGGAACAATCGGAACGTCGTGTTGAAGTCGATCAACGTCGCTAATCCAAACAGCGCCGCAACGGTCAATCCAGCGATCGTCGACCACATAATCCCGGAGCGCAGCATCGGTAAGAATCCGCGGCCAAGCAAGTAAAAGCCAACGGCGACCACGATCACCACCATCGCCCCGGTGACCCAGACGGCGTTGAACATCACGTTCATCACGTCTTTCACGTCAGCCATATGCGTGATCTCGCGCTGGTTAAACAGCTCGATCTCCCGACCCTCGAAATCGACACGCAGATCGAGGAACTCTTCGTCGTTGCCGAAGTAGTCGATGAGCTGGCTCGCGGCGCTCGTCAGAGCTGTGTCACCCAACCCGGTCCGCCGCTCCACGTTGTTGGCGTCGAACCCCCACTCGTAAAACGTTTGCGAATTGGTGAGCACCCGCACATTTAACGAGATGAAGAACAGCGGAAGGCTGATCGCAAGCAGGACGATTACGGCGATGCGGAACCCGAAGGACGATGCCAACCGGTCGTTATGTCGGAGATTGTTCATCGGTTCCTATGGTACGTTGCAACGCCTCGTTTCCGTGCCTTGTTCGGCACGATTTCGATCACCCAGGAGATACGACTATGCCCATACCTGACACACCGTCCCGCACCGTGGAAGACCTTCTGGCCGTGGTGGAGAGGCTCCGAGACCCGGGTGGATGTCCGTGGGATCGGGAGCAGACCCATGCTTCATTACGGCCCAACCTGCTGGAGGAGTCTTACGAAGCGTTAGAGGCCCTGGACCTCGGCGACGCAGACGCACTGGCTGAAGAGCTGGGCGATCTCTTGGTGCAGGTCACGTTCCACGCAGACATCGCACGACGCGCCGGGGAGTGGACGATGGAGGATGTGATTGGCGGGGTGATCGATAAGCTGGTCCGTCGTCACCCACATGTGTTTCAGGAAGACGGATCAAAGCTGGAGACCGCCGAGGAAGTGTCGCAGCAGTGGGACGCCCTCAAGAGCAAGGAACCGGGCCGGGATTCCATCACAAACGGCCTCCCAACCGGGATGCCTGCGCTGGCGTACGCGGCGGCCCTGCAGAGGCGTGCCGGGCGAGCTGGTTTGCCGGTGCCGAGTGGAGGGGCAAATGACCTGTCCGAGGCCGACGCTGGACGAGAATTGTTCGAGGCGGTGGCCCGTATTCAGGCGTCAGGAATCGACCCCGAGGTGGCGCTGCGGGCAGAGGCGCTGCGATATCGAGATCGCATCAAACGGACGGAAGCGCTCGCTGGCGGCGGCACACTGCTAGCTGAACTTGACGCAATTGTATTGGACGACCTGTGGAGCCAGGCTGGTTCGGGTTTATAGAAGTGAAACGCCTGCCCATTCCAAGCGGGCAATATCCCGTCACTAGTTGACTACTCTGATCAGAGTAGTCAGATCCGGGTGATCAACGGGAACGGATCCCTTCTCCCGATCGGGAGAAGGTGCAGGATGAGGGAGAAGTCGCCACACCCCTGCGCCAAGCTCCACGAAACTCACAGCGCTACGCCCCTGGAGCCACAATCACACACATCTGTCATCCTGAACTCGATTCAGGATCTCCCGGCCGGCACTTCACCACGCATGTAACCGACAAACCATATAGTCCGCCACCACGACTAGGAGTTCATGAAGCCGGCCGGGTAGAGTTTCGTCATCCGATGGATTGAATTGCAAAGTGGAGCATCCGTTGCCGACAGACACGATAGTAGAGTCATCCAGCATCGAGGCGATTTACATAGCCGGAGATGGCAACGAGCCGAACCCCGTCCAGGCACCGAAAGTGTTTCAAGAGTTGGAGGCCAGCCTGCCTACCCTCCGCGGGCGCAAGTTCTACGGACTCGTTTTCGATGGCGAGTACAAAGCCTGCGTTGAACTCAACGCCGGTCACGATGCAAGCACGCTCCCGTTTCCGACCCTGACGATTCCCGGTGGGCGCTACGTCCATCGCCGAATGCCGGACGGGGAGAAGCACCCTCATGCCATCGGTGAGGCAGTGGATGAACTATGTACCCGCAGCGACTACGATCCATCCAGACCCGTCATCGAGTTCTACCGTAGCCACACCACACTAGTGATACGGGTTCCCGTACGCTAAGCCTTCTCCGCGGTCTCAGCACTGCCTGTCGGCTCGTAGCCGACCATGTCCCGGGCGTGTGAGATGTCCCGGTATCCGTACTTGTTGTTGGACACCACGTAGAAGATGTCGAAGCGCACCGATGACGGCGCCTCAACGCACTTAACCGCCATCTGCGCCATGTCGGCGTGGCTGCAGTAGATTGACCTTCCTCGCACGCCGTTCACCACGTCTCGGGCGCCAACACCGCCAATTCGCAAGCAAATGATCGACATATCGGACGTGTTCACGAAGAACCGAGCCAGGTCCTCGCCGATCAGCTTGCTCGCACCGTAAAGACTGTACGGTTTAGGTTCTGAATCCCGGGTCACGTTGGGCCACGACGCCGGCGTTGCGGAGTCGTCCTCGGACACCAGATCGCGCCAGGGCGACTCTTGCTCGTAGCCGATCACGGTTGCGCCCGTGCTGGCGAATATCACACGCTTGACGCCCGCATCGCGTGCCGCCGCAAACACGTTATACGTGCCGACGACGTTGTTCTGGAGCATCGAGTCCCAGCCCGCGTTCATGCCCTCGGTGGAGTGCGCCCCGCCATCGGCCGCAAGGTGGATCACGGTGTCTACGCCCTGAAACGCCGGTGCGATGGCCGCCGCGTCCTGCACCGCGCCTCGGAAGTTCAGTGCGTCTGGCACGCCGTTTACGCCGGAACGGGAAAGCGCCGCGACCTCATACCGTTCCTCAAGCGCCGGCCGAATCGCCGAGCCAACCGCACCGCTCAACCCTGTCACAAGTACACGCCTATCTGCCATATCGTCCTCAGTTCCTAGTTTCCGGGAATAAAAATTCGCGCACGCAGCGCCTAGTACCCCACCGCCATCGTCGACTTCGCCACCGGGTACACGGCGCTTCGCAGATCATCGCCGTCCACCGCTATCCCGTTCGGCTCCGCGTACGGGGCCACGTCGTATCTTGGGTCGACGATCGTCACATTGTGGCCACGTGACCTCAGCCCGCTGATCGTGTCGAACTCGAACCGACCGTCCACCATCACATCGCCGTCTTCCACGTGGATACGTGGCGCCTGCACCGCCTGCTGGAGCGACATCCCATGGTCGATGTGATGGACAAGACTTTGCAGGACCGCCGTCCAGATTCGGCGTCCACCCGAAGCGCCCATCGCTCCACGCAGCTCTCCGTCCTTGAGCAGGACTATCGGCGTCATGTTATTCAACGCTCGGGCGTGCGGTGCGATGGTGTTGACCGTGCCCGGCAGCGGACAGCTCCAGCCGATTCCGTTGTTCATCATCACGCCGACACCCGGGTTAACCACGCCGGAGTAAGCCAGGTTCGTCTGCGTCAGCGCCACCGCGTTACGGTCTTTGTCCACGACCGTAATATGCGTCGTGCCGTCGTCCGCCGCCACCCCCGCTGGACCCGGGAAGTCGGACGGTTTCTCGCGACCCTCAAACGGCCACGGGTCGCCCGCAGCGCCGGGACCGGCCTTGGTCCGATCAATACACTTCGCCCGTTCTGCACCGTACTCCGGCACCGCCAGAGCGCCGATAGGCGCGCCCGTCTTTTCCGGGTCGCCCATCCACGTGAACCGGTCGGCCGCCGCCAGCTTGATCGCCTCAATTATCAGATGCAAAGTGGCCGGGTCGCCGTGGTTCGTTCCGGTGAGTTCGAACGTGGAGAGAATATTTAGGATCTCCATAAGGGTCGGACCTGCGGTCGGGCCGGGCAGCCCCATGATCTTGTAGCCCCGGTACTCGCCGAGCATCCCGTGTCGATGCAGGAACGGGGTGTACTGCGCGAAGTCTGACGCCTCCAGCAAACCGCCATTTGCCTGAACATCCGCGGCGATCTTCTCTGAGATTTCGCCCTTGTAGAACGCGTCCGGCCCGCCCGCCGCCAGCGTTCTCAGCGTCTCGGCGTGCTCCTTCTGGATCAACAAACCCCCGACGGGAATCGGGTATCCGCCCGGGTAGTAGATCTCTGCCGTGGTCGGAAATCGCAGGAACAGATCGCGACGGGCCACCGTGGAAAGTGTGAAGTGCGCCCCAACAACAAACCCCGTTTCCGCGATTTTGATGGCCGACTGCAACGCGTCCGAGAGGCTGATCGTACCCCACTCATCTAACGCTCTGCTCAGGCCGGCGACCGTACCGGGGATGGCGATCGACTTGTAGCCAGACGACAGCATGTCGTCCTTCACCCTTGGCCAGGCAAAGTTGCGTGAGTATCGGGACGAGCCAGTGTCCACGCCCTCCATGCCGCCCTCAAGTGGAAACTCGTCGGTCGTGGCGCGTCCCGGCGCCTGCATCCCGTAGTCGATCGCGCCGCCGCCACCGGCAGCCATGTGTACCGTCATCAAACCGCCGCCGCCGATGCCGTTCATCAGCGGCTGCAAAACACCCATACAGAAGGCCGTAGTCACGGCTGCATCTACCGCGTTTCCGCCGCGCTGCAGAACATCTAATCCGACCTCCGCGCCGAGCGGGTGCTGCGCCACGACCATGCCCTGTCGCGTGCGGATCTCTTCATGGGCGAGAACGGATCGGCTGGTGTACATCGGGTACCTCTGGTAACGGCGGTCTTGCGGATGAAGTGGACGAGCTGAATCTATTCGCCCCGGCGACCGGGATTCTACGTCCGAAGAAGCGATGTGGTGGGACGATATTGACAAATGGGTTCGAGAACCGGTCAGATGTCGGCCTCAGTGGGACGCGTCCGCTCGCCTATACCGTTCCGGGCTGAACAACCCCACACTGGAGCGGAGCACATCCGGCCCGAACCGCGCACAACATATCTTTTCCTGACCGCGTGGACCGACTTCGCGTTCATGACCACGTTCACAACGTCGGCCGTGTACGCGATCGTTGAAGTCGGTCTCAACCCGCTCCAGTTGTTGCTGATCGGCGCCGTCCTCGAGGGCAGCGTTCTGATCGCCGAAGTGCCGACCGGAATCGTCGCTGATGCCTACTCACGGCGACGGTCGGTCATCATTGGCTACGCCATCATGGCAAGCGGATTCTTCGTCTGGGGGGCCGTTCCCAGATTCGAAGCGATACTGCTGGCGCAGGTGCTCTGGGCCGTGGGTTTCGCATTCACAAGTGGGGCCCAGGAAGCATGGATCTCGGACGAGGTGGGTGACGAGCGGGCGGGGCCCATCTTCCTCAGGGCGGTCCAGATCGGCCAGATAACGGGTTTGATCGGGATCTTCGTCGGCGTATCGCTCGCGGTTGTCAGCCTCCAATTGCCCTTCATGATTTCGGGGGTCCTGTTTGTTGTCCTCGCGGGCGTGTTGCTCATCGTCATGAAGGAGAACAACTTCAATCCCGGCGCCGGTGGCGGTGAGATTCTGGGGACGCTTCGCTCGGGGGCACAGGTGATCCGCAAGCGAACAGTGATCGTGTTCTCACTGGCCATCGCTGCGATATTCGGGGCGTCTTCCGAAGCGTTCGATCGACTCTGGCCGGCGCATCTTCTTGAGCAGGTTGACCTGCCCACACTTGCCGGACTCGACCCGTTGGTATGGTTCGCTGTGATCGCGTCGGGAGGGCTGTTACTCAGTGTTGGGGTCACAGAGGTCGTCAAAAGGGCTGGCGCTGTGACCACGCGTTCCGGTCCAACCCGGGCACTGGTAGTCATCAACCTTTTACTTGGAGCGGCGCTGTTCGTCTTCGCATTTATGTCCTCCCTTGTCGGGATGGTGATCGTCTACTGGATTGTGGTCGCGCTCCGCCGCGCCAGCAGCCCTGTTTTCCTGACGTGGATCAACCGTGGCCTGGATTCGTCAGTCCGCGCCACCGTGATCTCGATGCACTCCCAGGCGGACGCGCTCGGTCAGGTGTCTTTCGGCCCGGCCTTCGGGGCGATTGCGACCATCAAGTCGATTCGATTCGGACTCGCGGCCGGCGCGTTCGCATTGTTGCCGGGCGTGGTGTTGCTGGCCTTTGCCAGACGCAAAGATGGCAATGACTCAACAGAACAGCCTGGCGGGTCCGTGGGACACGAGCCGCCTGATTAGCAAAACCGGGTGTACAGTAGCGCCGCCCAGCCCTTACGAAGCCCCCTCAGCCGCATCGAACAGGAGCGCTCGCCGAATGAAGATCACCGGGATAAATACGTTCGCGGTTGATGGCGGGGCACGACCCTGGCACTTTGTCGCGATACGGACCGACGAGGGCGTCACCGGATACGGCGAGTTTGGCGAGAGTGGCGTCACACACGGCATACAGGGCCTTGTTCGCGACATGAGCACCTGGCTGATCGGCAAGGATCCGGGCCCGATCGAACGACTCTACTTTGACCTGTACCGGGCCTACCGGGGCACTCCATACGGTGTCACGGCCTGGGCGATCGCGGGGATCGAACTGGCGCTATGGGATCTCAAGGGAAAGTCGCTCGGACTGCCGGTGCACCGCGTTGTCGGAGGGCCGTTCCGAGAGAAACAGCGTGTCTACTGGTCACACCTCGGTACGTATCGCGCGCGTAACCATGAACTCTGGGGCGCGAAGCCGCTTCGGACGTGGGACGACGTTGCCGATTGCGCACGCGAAGCGGTCGACAAGGGCTACACAGCGTTCAAGACCAACATCCTGTTCCCGGGGGACCCGTCCTCCGCCATCACACAAGGACGGGACGGGGTGTCACACGACGGGCTTGCTGAGGCCGATCTCGTCAACCAGGCCGTGAAGCAGATCTCAGTAATGCGGGACGCCGTCGGTCCGGAGATCGATATCTGCCTGGACATCAACTACAACTTCAAAACCGAGGGTGCCATCCGCGTCGCTCGGGCGCTTGAGCCTTACAAGCTCTACTGGCTTGAGATAGACAACCAGGATCCGGAGGCGCTGTTACAGCTAAAAACCTCGACCCGCACCTCGATCACCTCGGGCGAGCAACTGGTGACGATGCGGCAGTACCAGCCTTTCTTTGAACTGCGAGCGATGGATACCGTCAAGGTTGACGTGCAGTGGCAGGGCTTCGGCAACGCCAAAAAGGTCGCAGACCTCGCCGAGACGTTTGAGTTGAACATTGCCCCGCACAACTACAACTCCCACCTGTCGACCTTCCAGAGCCTGAACCTTTGCGCCTCCGTCTCAAACGTACGGATCATGGAGTCCGACCCGGACGCCATCCCGTGGAAGGACGATCTGGTGACGGTGGTACCGGTCCCGACGAACAGCTACATCGACATCCCACAGGGTCCGGGCTGGGGCACAGAACTCAACGAAGAAGTAGCAAAGAGGCACGCCTGGAATAAATGAAACAGACGTGTGCCGAACAACAGCGCGTGGGGGCGGATAGCGATCCGCCCTTGGGTGGGCCGCCGCCCACCCCTACGGTGAAATTGCCTCAAGAATTCAATAGGACGAACACATGAAGATCACAGACGTCGAAGTATTTGTAGTCGATGGAGGGCGCCGGCCATGGCTGTTCTCTGCGGTTCGTACCGACGCCGGCATCACGGGCTACGGTGAATTCGGCTCAGGCGCCACGGCACATGCGCTTGTGGGACTTATTGAAGACCTGAAGCCTCACGTCATCGGCAAAGATCCAGAGGCGGTCGAAAAGATCTATTTCGATCTCTACCGCATCCTGCGCGCCACCCCGGGCGGGATCGCCCAGATGGGTATCGCCGCGATCGAGCTCGCCTGCTGGGACATCAAGGGCAAGGCGCTCGGCGTCCCGGTCAACAACCTGCTTGGCGGGCCGTACCGGGACAAGCAGCGCGTCTACTGGAGCCACCTGGCGAGCGCACGCGCCGGCAACCCGGACCTCGCTCCGGACAAGCCGCTCAAGGACTGGGACGCGGTAGCGGCGGCGGCGCAGGAGGCGCCGGCGGCGGGGTACGACGCATTCAAGACCAACATCCTGTGGCCGGGCGAATCGCCCCGGCAGATCACGCAAGCCCGAGACGGGGTAAGCCACGATCAGCGGGCCGATACCGAACTTGTCCGACACGTCACCAAGCAGATCTCGGTAATGCGCGAGGCGGTTGGCGACAGCGTAGACATCCTCCTGGACATCAACTACAACTTCAAAACTGAAGGCGCGATCAGGGTCGCCCGGGCGCTTGAGCCGTACAACCTGTTCTGGATAGAACATGACAACGAAGACCCGGAGGCGCTGGCCCAGCTCAAGGCATCGACAACAACGCTGCTCTGCTCTGGCGAACAGCATTTCTCCATGCGGGAGTACCTGCCGTACTTCGAGCTACACGCCATGGACACGGTCAAGGTTGACGTGCAGTGGCAGGGCTTCGGCGTTTCCAAGAAGGTCGCCGATCTTGCCGAGACATACGAGCTAAACATCGCCCCGCACAACCCGGCCTCGGAGCTAGCCAGCTTCCAGTCGGTGCACCTGTGCGCCTCGGTCTCCAACGTCCGGATCATGGAGAGCGACCCGGAGGGTGTGCCGTGGCGTTTCGAGCTGTTCACCGAGCGGCCGGAAGTGATCGATAGCTACATGACGGTACCAACCACCCCCGGATGGGGATGCGATCTCAACGAGGACGCACTGAAGAAGTACGCCTGGAACAAATAAAGACGTTGAACGCATTTCAATCTTCACGTCGTAGGGGCGGGTAGCGATCCACTCGTGGGCGGTCCGCTGACCGCCCCTACAACGAAACGGCCTAACAGGCTAAATGGATGGACAACCAAAATGAAAATCACGGCAATCGAGAACTTCCTGGTCGAGAGCGGCGGCCGAGGTCCCTGGCTCTTCTGCGTCATAAGGACTGATTCCGGCATCACGGGCTACGGCGAGTACGGCTCCGGCTCTCTCTACAAAGGCCTGCCGGGACTGGTTGAAGACCTTGGCCGGAGCCTCATCGGCCAGGACCCGCGCCCGGTCGACCGGATTTACATGGACATGTACCGTCGCACCCGGTCTGAATCAGGCGGCGCCACGGCGATGGCGATCGCCGGAATCGAACTGGCGTTGTGGGACATCAAGGGCAAAGACCTTGGCGTTCCCGTTTTCCGGCTCGTTGGCGGACCATTCCGCGAAAAGCAGCGAGTCTACTGGTCGCATCTCGCAACCTACCGTGCGCGTCGAGCGGAGCAACTGGGCAAGCCGCCGCTCCGAACCATGGAAGACGTTGCGGACTGTGCTCGCGAGGCGGTGGACGCGGGTTACACGGCGTTCAAAACCAACATCGTATTCCCGGGCGAGAATCCGTATATGGTCGGAAACATGTTTGGCGGCACGGATGACCAGAACGCCCCGACAGAAATCGTGCGCCACGCCGCCAACCAGATCGGAGCGATGCGAGAAGCCGTCGGCCCGGACATCGATATCCTCCTGGACATCAACTACAACTTCAAAACCGAGGGCGCGATAGCCATCGGCCGGGCGCTTGAGGAGTTCGACCTGTTCTGGCTGGAGATCGACAACCAGGACCCGGACGCATTGCTGCAACTCAAGATGGCTCAGCGAACGCCGATCTGCACCGGCGAGCAGCTGCTCGGACTGCGGCAGTACCAGCCCTACTTCCGGAAGCACGCCATGGACACCGTGAAGGTGGATGTGCAGTGGCAGGGCTTCTCCCAGGCAAGGAAAGTCGCAGAGCTGGCGGAGGTGTACGAGATGAATATCGCCCCGCACAACTACAACTCGCAACTGTCCAGCTTCCAGAGTCTGAACCTCACCGCCTCGGTCTCCAACGTACGGATCATGGAATCGGACGTCGACTCGGCCCCGTGGCGAGACGAGATCACGACCAATAGCCCGGAGATCAAGGACGGTTACATGACCATCCCGACAGGCCCGGGCTGGGGCACCGATCTCGACGAAGCCGCAGCAAAGAAGTACGCCTTCAAGGGATAGCTGATCACCGACACACAGTAGGGGCGGCCCTTTGAACAATTTAGGGGACCGCCCCCGGGTGGGGCAAGCGCCGCCACTACAACCAACCCCGAATTGGATAACTCCACATGAAGATAACCGGCATCGAAACCTTCCCGGTCAAATCCGGCGGCTGGGGCGCATGGCTTTTCTGCGCAGTGCGCACGGACGAGGGCATAACCGGGTACAGCCAGTTTGGCGAAGGCAAGCTCGCCCATGGAATCCCGGGAATCATCGAGGACCTGTCCGGCTGGCTGATCGCCAAAGACCCGGACCCGGTCGAAAAGTTCTACATGGATATGTACCGGCAAACACGATCAATGTCTGGTGGCGCGACCGCGATGGCGATCGCTGGGATCGAGCTAGCGCTCTGGGACATAAAGGGCAAACGCTACGGCGTGCCCGTCCACCAGCTTGTCGGCGGACCGCACCGGGACAAACAGCGCGTCTACTGGTCACATCTCGCGACGTATCGCGCGGTCAACGCCGAGTTCTACGGCGGCACGCCCCTCATGACGCTGGAAGACGTCGCTGACTGTGCAGCCGAGGCGGTTGAACGCGGCTACACGGCCTTCAAGACGAACATCATCTTCCACGGCAAAAAATCGAGCGCCATCAACCAGGGGTTCTTCCAGTCGGACGATCAGAACGCTACGACGGAGTTGGTCCATCACGTCGAGAGGCAGATCGGCGCAATGCGGTCGGCCGTTGGCCCTGATATCGGCATAGGGCTGGATATCAACTACAACTTCAAGACAGAGGGCGCCATCCGCATCGCCCGAGAGCTTGAACCGCACAACCTGATGTGGCTGGAGATCGACAACCAGGACCCTCAGGCGCTGGCCCAGCTCAAGGCATCAACCACGACGCCGATCTGTTCAGGGGAGCAGCTTCTCGGCGTGCGGCAGTACCAGCCCTACTTCAAGCGCCACGCCATGGACACCGTGAAGGTGGACGTTCAGTGGCAGGGGTTCTCACAGTCCAAGAAGGTGGCGGATCTGGCCGAGACCTACGATCTAAACATAGCGCCCCATAACTACGGATCGCACCTGTCCAGCTTCCAGAGCCTGAACCTGACCGCCTCGGTATCAAACGTCAGGATCATGGAATCGGACGTGGACGCAGCCCCGTGGCGTGACGAGCTAACGACGGTCCTCCCGGACATCAAAGACGGCTACATGGCCATCCCGCAGGAGCCCGGTTGGGGCTGCGATCTGGACGAAACTGCCCTCAAGAAGTATGCCTATACAGGTTGACGATCGGTACGAAAACGCGCGCCCTGAGGCTGTCGAAGGGCAAATCACGCAATAACACCGTCGGGGCGAATTGCCATACGCCCCTACAAACAAACTGGCCAACCCACCATTCGCCCGGACAGGACACTAAATGCGCATCGCCACCCTGGGCATCTCCCATGAGACCAACACCTTCTCTCGGGTACCGGCCGAATACAGAAACTTTGAAGAGGTCGAGCTGCTCCGGGGCGCAGAGATCATCGAACGCCATGGAGACTCCAACTACACGATCGCCGGCTATCTAGAAGCGTCTCGCGATCTGGGGTTCGAGCTCGTCCCGTTGATGTTCGCCCGCACCGGACCGATCGGCACCATCACAAAAGACGCATACGACAGGCTCTCCGGTGAGATGCTCGGGATGCTGCGCGACCAGGGACCGTGGGACGCCGTGTTAATCGCCAACCACGGCGCCGCCGTCTCCGAAGAGTTCCCGGACATGGACGCGGAGTTCGCCCGCGCCATACGCGAGATCGTTGGCCCTGAAATCCCGGTCGGTATCACGCTGGACATGCACTCCAACATCTCGCGTGAGCTGATCGAACGCACGACGGCCTGTGTCGTCTGGCGCACCAACCCCCACCTGGACACGCGAATTCGCGGCCGCAAGACCGCCGAACTGATTTACGACGCTGCGCGCGGCAAAACGAATCCGGTCCAGTGGATCGAGACGCCGCCGGTGCTCGTCAATATCGTCCGGCAGTTCACTGGCGAGGAGCCGATGAAGGGCCTTGTGGACGACGCTATCGCCGCCAACGAGCGGCCCGGAATTCTGGACACGAGCGTCGCCGAGGGCTACCCGTACGCTGATGTCGAAGAGATGGGCATGAGCTTCATCGCCATAGCGGACGATGATTTAGCGGCGGCCCGTGACGCCGCTAAATGGATGGCCGCGCGTGCATGGGATCAGCGGGTTGAACTCAATGTGCCCGTCCCGAGTATCATCGAAGCATTGACGATGGCCGAAGACCTCTACGTAGGCCCCAAGCCGGAGGGCGTGACCAACTTCGTGCCCGCAGACGGCAGCGCCCTCTCGGCACCGGTAGCCGATAGCGATCACTCACACCTCGGACCCATCGTCCTGATGGATGTCGGCGACAACATCGGCGGCGGATCTTCGGCGGACTCCACATTCATTTTGGCCCAGGCGAGGCAGATGGGTGTGAAGGGGATGTTGTTGTCTCTATACGACCCGGAAGCCGTCGAAGCTTGTGTTGCGGCAGGCATCGGCGCCGAGGTGACGTTTGAGGTCGGCGGGAAGACAGACGATATGCACGGCGAGCCGGTGCTGATAACAGGAAAGGTCCGAGCCATCTCGGATGGAGATTTCGAGGAGACACGCCCGATCCACGGCGGCTACCGCTACTTTTCGGCGGGAACCTGTATCCGGCTCGACACCACCGACGACCACACCATTCTTCTCACGGGTCGTCGGAGCGGCAACACGAGCCGCGAGCAGATGTATCACATCGGTATCTGGCCCGAGAAATACCGAGTGATCGTGGCCAAGGGCGTCGTCTCACCCCGCCCGGCATACCAGCCCATCGCCGCTGAAGTGATCCTCGTAAACACCCCCGGCGTCACAACGGCAGACCTCGACACCTTCACCTACGAGCGACGCCGAATCCCGCTCTACCCGTTTGAAGAGGCTACGTACGCTCCGGGGTCGTAGCGGCATATGGCAATACTCCCGGTCTCACCGTCGCGCGCATCGAACCCGTCATTCCCGACTATTCGGGAATGACGGGTTGAGTCTTGTTCTCCGCCATCCCCGCCCGAATCGCCTCTTCCAACCTCAGGGGTGCATGTGACGACACGAAATACTCTCGTCGCTTGCCTGACTCCCGCAGCACCACCATAACGCCCGCCGAGACGCCCGGCATGCTCCACGCCCTGCGCCCTAGCGGCCCGCGACTGTAACCCCATCCGCCATATCGCGCCCAACGATATGCATTGACCTCTATCGACTCGATCTGATCGATAACAACACTGTGGCGGACCACACCGTACCTGAAGGTGAACTTACCGTTAGAGACGTTCGTGCGGAGCGTCAAGAAATTCATATAGGCAAACAGAAACGCGGCGGTGGACACGATAGCCGCGATCCATGCAAACAAGCCATCAGCGCCCCCGGCGGTACCGGCGCCTATCCGAACTCCGATAGATGAAATTGTCAGCAACGGTGCGGCAAGCAGAACCCAGCGCAGCCATTTGGGCGCATCCAGCTTCTCTTCGTATGTAGTCGAGTAGTCGTCCATCAGAACGGGATAGCCCTCCGTAGGCTCCAGCGTAACGTCGATTTAATTGAATTCGAGTGATTTTTTACTCTCGCATGACAGTCGGGCATGACCAAGGTTTCTATCCGGGATCGTGTGTCGTGTTGACTGCCTAATAGGCCCACCCTAGTATGGCCGTACTGGAAATGTCGGCGGGCCTACCTCAAAAAACGGCCCGTCAACCCCAGGCAGGACGGTCGAGGAGGTACTTATGGACCTCGCCCTGACTGCCGTAATAACGGCTCTACTGGTCAGCGCACTGGCGGGTGGGATTACCTACCTCCATGGCGCACTGAATTCCCGGCGGCAAGAAGCTGCACGGGCGGCGGCGGAACAACAGATTCGCCGAGCTGACGCACGCAGCAGGGAAATACTGCTCGAAGCCAAAGAAGAAGGAAATAGGACCAGAACCGCTGCTGAAGCGGGAATCCGAGCCGAACGGCAGGAAATACAAAGACTTGAACGGCGCGCTGAACAGCGCGAGGAGACGTTGGACAAACGGTCCGGCGCTCTGGATGAACAGAATACAAGCCTGGAAAGACTCCAGGAACAACTTGAGACTGAACGTACGGACTTTGAAGGCGCCCGAAGCAAAGAGCTGGCAAGACTAGAGGAGATCTCAGAACGGGAAGCTGAACGGCTGGAAGAGATCTCAGGACTCTCCGCAAATGACGCACGTCAGATGCAGATGGTTCGCGCCGAAGAGGCTATCGAATTCGAGCTTGCACGACGCTACCGCGACGCGGAAGTGGAAGCACGGGAACGTTCAGAAAGCCTCGCCCGAAATATTCTCGCTGGATCGATACAACGATTGGCATCCAGCGTCGTTTCGGACAGCTCGGTGTCTTCGGTCCCGTTGCCAAACGACGACATGAAGGGGCGGCTCATCGGTCGAGAAGGCCGAAACATCCGCGCCATCGAGGCGGCCACAGGTGTCGACTTGATAATCGACGAGACGCCAGAGGCGATCACGATCTCATGCTTCGACCCGATACGCCGTGAAGTCGCACGCATCGCACTAGGGATCTTGATCCAGGACGGCCGGATACATCCGGCCCGGGTCGAGGAGCAGGTGGCCAAGGCGCGCCGAGAGGTTGACGAGGTCATTCAGAAAGCGGGCGAAGAGGCGCTGTTTGAGGCCAATGTGAAGGGATTACACCCCGAACTGGTCAAAATAGCCGGCCGACTGAAGTTCCGATACAGCTACGGCGAGAACGTGCTCAGACACTCTGTCGAGGTGTCCCTGCTTGCGGGGATGATGGCGGCGGAGATCGGCGCAAACGTTGAACGTGCGAAGGTCGCAGGATTTTTGCACGACATCGGCAAGGCCCTCACCCACGAGGTTGAAGGACCGCACGCCGAGATCGGCGCGGACCTGGTCCTGAAGTACAATGTTTCGGACCAGATCGCTGACCCGATTCGACAGCATCACGACTCCGAGATGACGACCCCTGAGGCCTTTATCGTAGCCGCCGCGGACGCCATCAGCGCAGCGCGCCCCGGGGCGCGACGTGACACGTTGGAGCGCTATGTGCAGCGGATGCAGGAGCTTGAGGACGCAGCCCGCGGCTTTGAAGGCGTGGAACGCTGCTTTGCGATTCAAGCCGGACGCGAAGTCCGGGTCATGGTGCAGCCGGACATCGTTGACGACGCCGCATGCGCCGTGCTTGCCCGGGACATCACGAAAAGGATCGAGACCACTCTTTCCTACCCGGGCCAGATCAAAGTGGTCGTTATTCGGGAGTCCAGGTCTATCGAGACCGCTCGCTGATCGGGCCTTCCGTTAGATAGGACAAAACTGATCCCGGGCCGTTCCACATGGGCGGCCCGGGATCGCGTCACAATCCGTCGCTGGATGGCATTCACCGAGGATTGAATCCCGGCGGTGAATTTCTCCGAGGTGCCTGTATCCTGTTGCTTCTGTACTGCCCGAAACATGCTGACTGACATGGATAATGGGCTGAGCAAACGGAAACTACAGATACGGATTACGCGTTGAGCTCGTCTGACCAAAATAACGCCGGTGGCGTCGTTCCGCCGCTTGTCGATCTCCACCTTCACACGACCGCGTCTGACGGACAGCTTTCGCCTACTGACTTGATCGATCAGGTCGCAGCTACCTCCCTGAAAATCGTGGCGGTGACAGATCACGACTCCACCGAGGGAATCGCCGAGGCGCGCGCCGCAGCGGAACGCCATCCCCACCTAACCTTGATTGTCGGAATAGAACTGGGCACCGAAGAAGGCGAATCAGAGGTCCACCTGATAAGCCATTTTGTGGACCCAGGCGCGCCCGGCTTGCAGGACTATCTCTCCCACCTTCGTGATGGACGGATCGAAGCTGCGCAGGGAACCGTGAAGAAGCTGGGTGAGCTTGGAATACACGTCAGCTGGGAACGGGTGTTGGAGATTGCCGGTGGCGCAGTTGGCAGGCCGCATATCGCTCGTGCCATGGCCGAAGCTGGCTACGTAAAAAACGCACAGGACGCCTTCCAGCGCTACCTCGGCAATGATGGTCTTGCCCGGGTTAAACGACCCAAACCTACGCCGGGCGATGGCGTTCGTTTTCTACATTCGATCGGTTCGACGGCCACGCTTGCGCATCCCCAGACCGTGAAGGGCCTGAGGCGCGTCCTCGGCTTTCTGGTGGACGAGGGACTGGACGGCATCGAGGTGTTCGCCCCGAAGTACGGCACAAACGACCGAGAGAGGCGACTCGAAGCGGCCAAACGCAGCGGTCTCATTGCGGTCGGGGGCAGCGACTATCACGCATGGGGCACAGCCGAGGAGATCGTGCCGGGTGACCCGAAGACGGTAGGCCCTCCAATGGACGCGGTGGACAAACTACGCGCCGCCGCCGAGAGGTGGAAGGCCGCCGTTACGGAAGCTCCCCAGGTACCCGGCGAGGGGCATCCCGCCCCAAGCTCCGGCTGACGTGGAGATCCTGGGAGCGCCGCTGTACGGTGTCCTCTTGCTGGCCCTCGGCGCCTACCTGTTCGGCGCCATCCCCACCGCCTATCTCGCCGTTCGGATAAGAAGTGAAGAAGACATACGCCAGATCGGAAGCGGCAACGTGGGCGGGGCGAACGCGATCCAGGCGATGGGCCGTACCGCGGGCTTGATAGTGATGGCTTTTGACGTGTTCGTAAAAGGCCCGCTGCCCGTGATCGTTGCTGGATCTGTTCTGGACTATGGAAAAGGCGTCGAGGTTGTAGGGGGATGTGCCGCCCTGATCGGGCACAACTGGTCGGTATTCCTCAGGTTTTCCGGCGGCAGGGGACTGGGCACAGGCAGCGGCGTGATGTTCGCCATGGCGTGGCCGATCTGGTTCATATTCGCCGGCATAGGACTGCTCTACTGGATCATCACCCGTAATTCGCCCGTCGGGTGGGTGATCGCGCTGGTCCTACTTCCGTTCATCGTGGCAGGGTTCGGGCTGGCGCAGGAATACGTCATTTACGCCGCATTGTTCGCCGTGATATCCGCGATCAAACGGGTAGCATCTAATCCAGGTGATCGACTAGCCTCCCCTGAACAAACGGGGGAGACACAGGAAGCGACGAGCCGACTTCATATCTACTGGAACCGGCTTATCTACGATAGAGATATAAAAGACCGGGAAGCATGGCTGAGAGGAGACCCCGGCAGGTAACGCCCTACATGTAACGCACACGGGCGATCTGCCGTTTCGATGGTCGAACAACAAGTAATTTACTGTCCGCGCGATCCACAGACAGAAACCAACCTGCGCTGCGGACGATGCGATGAATTGATCTGCCCGAACTGTCTGATTCAGACAGACGTCGGCTCGCGCTGCCCGGACTGCGCGCGCGTCCGGACACTCCCGATGTATGCGGCGGATACGGGAGAGCTGGGGAAAGCGGCGGCGGCCGGTCTCGGAATCGCTATAGGGCTGGCGGTGTTGACCGTGGCAGTGATGGTTGTTTTCCCATTGCCG